>CBFGLD010000001.1:0-74645 GCA_965649495.1 uncultured Flavihumibacter sp.
CAGGAATTCAAATTTTCGTTGGTGATCCGTCAGCAGGGCCTGGTTCATTTCCTGGAGGCGGGAAAGGTCTATTTGCATACAATCGTTCTTTTAAAGGGTCAACGTAAGAAAGCGGCTGCCACCCCCCCATCTACATTCAGTGCGTTGCCGGTGGACTTACTAAGGAGTCCGCCCACAAAGGCGAAGCAGGCATTGGCGATATCATCGGGCAGGATGGTTTCGTTCAGCAGGGTGCGTTTGGCATAATACGCGGGCAGTTCTTCTACCGTAATGCCATAAGCTTTAGCCCTGCCTTCGGCCCATCCGCCGCTCCAAATATTACTGTCAGAGATCACGGCATCGGGATTCACTGTGTTGACCCGCACCCGGTCTTTACCCAGTTCGGCTGCCAGCAGCCGGGTCAGGTGGGCCTGGGCTGCTTTAGCGCTGCCATAGGCGGCATTGTTGGGTCCGGCCATGATGGCGTTCTTGGAGATCACATTGACGATATCACCTCCCATGTCTTGTTTCCGCATCACGACTACCCCTGCCTGTGATACCAGGAACTGCCCTTTCACCAGGATGTTGAACAGGCGGTCAATGTCCTGCAGGGTATGTTCTTCAATAGGCTTGGAGATGCTGATACCGGCATTGTTGACCAGGATATCCACCCCTCCGAAAGCCAGGGAAACGGCGTCTATGGCGGCGGCAACGGAAGCTTCGTCGGTTACATCCAGGATACAGGAAGCCACGGGGTCTTTACCGAAATCCTTATGGAATTCTTCAACAGCACCCTGCAGTCTCTCCTGGTTGATATCGTTCAGGATCACACAGGCCCCTTCGGCGGCGAACTTTCGGGCGATGGCTTTGCCGATACCGCCGGCGCTGCCGGTCACCAGGGCGATCTTTCCGCTGAGGGGTTTGGGTGGTGGCATCCGCTGCAGCTTGGCCTCTTCCAGGAGCCAGTATTCAATATTGAACGCTTCCTGGTGCGGAAGAGAGGTATAAGCCGAAATGGCTTCTGCTCCGCGCATGACGTTGATGGCGTTGATATAAAATTCGGAGGCCACCCGGGCGGTCTGTTTATCTTTTGCAAAGGTGAACATGCCCACCCCCGGAAGCAGGATGACCACCGGGTTGGGGTCGCGCATGGCCGGACTATTGGCATGGCGGCAGCTTTGGTAGTAATCGGCATACTGCTGCCGGTAGGTTTCAAAGAGAGGTTGCAGGCGGTTTTTCAATTGTTCTGCCGGGGCATGGTAAGCTTCCGGCTCCAGCTCCAGCACCAGGGGAGCGATCTTGGTACGCAGGAAATGGTCGGGGCAGCTGGTACCCATGGGGGCCAGGCGGGCGAGGTGGTGGCTGTTGATAAATTGAAGTACCCGGCCATCGTCGGAGAAATGCCCGATCATCCGGTTATGAGAGGAGCAGAGTCCACGCAACAGGGGTGCGATGGCTGCGGCGGCGGTCTTTCGCGCCGCTGGTTCCAGGGAGCCGGTCCTTTCCCCCCCAAACACGGCGGGCTGCCGGCTGATGGCCTGCTCCACGTATTCGGAACAGCGCTCGATCACTTCCAGGGTATTGATATAACTTTCATAGGCGGTATCCCCCCAGGTGAAGAGGCCGTGAGAGCCCAGCATGATACCCCTTATGCCGGGATTCTCGTCCAGGCATTGTTTCAATTGCAGTCCCAGGTCAAAGCCCGGCCGTTGCCAGTTGACCCATCCGATGGAACCACCAAAGAGTTCGCGGGTGATGCGTTCCCCGTCTTTTGCGGCAGCGATGGCAATGGCGGCATCGGGATGCAGGTGATCGATGTGTTTAAAGGGAAGGAACCCATGCAGGGGGGTGTCAATAGAAGGAGCGCGCGATGCCAGGTCGTAAATACAATGGTTGAAGAGTTCAACCATTTCATCTTCCTGCTCGATGCCTTTATAGATGGACTTGAGGCTGCGGAGCCGATCCACATAAAGTGCTGCCAGCCCGTTGCGTTTCATGGTCCCCAGGTCGCCGCCCGAACCCTTTACCCACATCACTTCTACCGGCTGGCCGGTAAGCGGATCGGTGGCCATAGCCTTGCACGACGTGTTTCCCCCACCGTAATTGGTCAGCCGCAGGTCGGCACCCAGCAAATTAGACCGGTATACCAGCAAGGCCACTTCGTCGCCTTCCAGAGAGGCGGCTTTTTCAGCATCCCACAAATAACTCACGTACTTGAAAGACTTGGTAAGAACTTCTGCCATAATGCTCAATTATCATTCAATTATTAATGTATTTGTTCAGGTGGCCATCGCGTTTCCGATGCCTACCAGTATCACCGAAAGAAAGATGGTCAGCAAGCCCAACAGGAAGATGCCCAGCACTTTCCGGTCCACCCCTTTCCATTCTTTCAGCGCCAGTCCCCAAAAATTGGAGATCAGGATAATAAAGGCCATGTGAAGGATCCAAGAGGATGCACCATTCCCCAGTTTGCTTTCCCCCATACCATAAAAAAAGAACTGGAGGTACCAGGTGGTTCCTGCCAGCGCAGAGAACAGGTAGTTATTGGCCAGGGGGGAAGTCTTGTCGGTATAATCCGAAAACGAGCGGTTCCTGAAATTCAGGTAGAGGCACCAGAGCAGGTTGGTGGTCAGTCCACCCCATAGCAGCACCACGTAGGTGGCGTTGTTCTGGAAGAGCGGGTTGAAGCCCCTGCTGACGGAGAGGTTAGCCAGTTCATCACCGGCTTCGATGCCGTAGTTGAAGCAAGCACTGAGGATACCGGAAACGATGGCGAAGGTGAGTCCCTTTTTGAGGTTGAACTCTTTTTGAGAATCTTCGCGGGTGGCGGCGGAGGCGTTGATTTCTTTTTTCCTGCCGGCATATCCGCAAATGGCGATACCGGCCAGGCAAACCAGCACGCCCAGCAATACCAGTTGGCCGCCGCTTGATGACAACATTTGCGAGAAGCTGGTCTTGCCTTCTGCGGGGGCATAATTATAGTAGATGGCAGGAAGCAGGGAGCCGAATGCGGCCGTTAGTCCCAGCAGCACCGAGTTACCAAGCGACATGCCCAGGTACCGGATGCCCAGCCCGTAGGTGAGCCCGCCGACGCCCCAGAGCAGCCCCCAGAAATAGGTCCACCCAAGGGTAGCATTGCTGGCTTCTTTAATGATGGAGCCGAAGCCGGGAACGGTCAGGAGGGCAGCCAGCGGCGGAACAATCAGCCAGGAGAAGAGTCCCCCGATGATCCAGTAAGATTCCCAGGACCAGTCGCGGACCTTTTTGAAGGGTACATAAAAACTTCCCGAGGCGAACCCTCCGATGAAATGAAAGATGATTCCGAAAATAGCCTGCATCGTTATGATTTATTTAATGTTCAAGATCCTTACCGGTCCCATCAAACCCGATGGTAACAGCGGGGCGTCGGCCTGATAAAAAGCCATGGTGGTATAAGTGATCTTCCTGGCGCCGGGTTGTTGGTCGCCGATCAGGCGGTTTACCCAAAGATTGACCACTTTAATTTCCAGGCTATTGTCACCTGCTTTCAGGGCATCTTTCAGGTTTACCCGGTAGGGCTTTTTCCATATGATGCCGAGGGGTTTACCGTTCACTTTCACCTCTGCCAGGTCCTTCATTTCACCCAGGTCCAGCCAATACGCTCCTTTTGAAGCCAGCTGGGCAGCGCTGAGCCGGATCGTGTTGGTATAGGTGGTGGTGCCGGAAAAATATTTGACTCCATCCTGTGGGTGATGCTGCAAGCCCTGGAGCTTATCCAAGGTTATGGAGGCCGGTGCACCTCTGCCCTCCTGGAACTCCAGCTTCCACTTACCATTCACTTCCGCCACTGTTGTTTCTGCCTTCTCTGTTAGCGCCAGGCTGCTGCTGGTTGCCTTGTCCCGGAACACTACGAAAACGGCATCCTGTGGCTCGAAAGGAATTTTCACGGTGGTGTTACCGTTAGCTATGCTGTAAGCCAATTCTTCTACAGCACCGGATTCGGGTCGCCAAAGCATGGGTTTCTTTCCTGCTACCCGGAAAGTTACATCAATCCATTGCTTTTTATCGCTTCGGTTATTCACCCAGTAGATGTCGCGGTCAGGAAGCGACCGGTGAACAAAAAGCAGCTTGGTCCCCGAGGGAGAAGAGTAGCTCATGTCAGGTGTTACGGCAAGGGATTGCAGAACCTTTTCAAGGGATTTGCCGGTATAAACCTTCTTATTGGTACCACCCCATATTTCGTTGACCAGGCTGGTAAAGGCGGCTGGGTCATCGGCCAGGCTGGGGCTTGCTTCAGGCCTGATGCCGGTTACTACCCCTCCGGCACGCACCAGTGTGGCGATTTTTTTCAAGACTGCCAAAGGCATCCTTCGGGCGTTACTGTCCAGTACCAGCACCCGGTAACGCATGTTGCTGGTTGTTATAAAACTGCCATCCTTAACCGAAACGAGGTTCAGCAGGGCGTGGGTGTTGATGAAATCGTAATTATATCCTTCGGGGATATCGGGAGTTTTATTGGAAAAGAGAGAAGTAATGTTATTGTCCTCGCCATAATAGTATAGGATATCGGCCACGAATTTCCCCTGCTGCAGTAAATAGCTGCTTCGGGAGAGATAGTCGTTCCAGGCGGTGGCTTGTGCGGACCAGGTTTCATGCCGGGTATACCACTGACCGAAGGGCCCCAGTCCCAGCCCGGGTATCTTTTCATCTGAGGGTTGGTGAACGGAGCAATGGATGACGAAACGGTTCAGTCCGCTGGCCAGTTCCAGGTCAACGCTGGATTTAAGATTTTCGGGTGAATAGGACCATGCGCCGGAAGGAAGGCCTAGTGCTGTCAGGGATTCTGCAGCTACAAGGTTCTGACCATAGATATGAGCTACCGATGCCGATTCCCGTATATCCATGGTGTATTTGGTCTGGTCTGCCTGGTTTATATAAGGGTTAGGAGTCCACAGGGCAGACATAGGTACGGCGGCCTTTCGTTTTACGTCCATACCGTCTGCGATCATAGCCCTGCCGGATTCGTGGGATTCGGTGTAGCGCTTCATACCGCGTTCCTCCAGGATATCGGTGAGTGCATCGTAATGGTATTCACTGACCATTTCAGAAAGGGTTTTGCGGAAGTCGAACAGGAAACGTTCGCTTTCTTCTGAGCCGTGGATGACCTGGCCCGTAATAACCGGCAGCCATTTAAGGAGGCTGTAACCGCGGCGTTTTTCAAATTCTGCGGGAAGATTGGGAGTCCAGTTCTGTGCACCGGCTTCCCAACTGTCTGTGATGATGTATTGCAGTCCACCTGCTTTGCCCATTAGTCCGCCTGTAGCCTGCTGGTATTGGTTGAGGTAATTGTTAAAATAATTCCTAATGGCCACGGGGTCCAGTTTATCCACTTCAGGCCCGGTAGCTTCGGGTGAGGCAGGATGGTTATTAATGCCAAGGAGTGAGTACCCGAAGCGAATCAGTTTCCAATTACCGGAAGGGGCTGTCCAGTTGATACTGCCATCCGCATTTAATTTACCGGTAAGGTCGATGATATCGTTCGGGTGTACCACATCGTTAGTATGGGCTGTAGGCTTGGTGTGAAGGTCTCCCACCGGTGCGAAAGCGGCTTTCTCCTCAAACCGGTTGATGCGTTCCACGGGGTGGAGCACAATCTCTGCGATATCGGTCCCAGGGGGGCTTACGGGTTCTACTTGGATGCCCACCATGGCCGCCAGGCTATTAAATTTCATGGGTGGATTTTTCACTTTTACCCGGAAATAGCGGGCGGTAATTGCAGGAAAGGTCAACGTCTGCTGCAGGATCGCCCCTGGGGGAATATTTGTGATAAAGCGATAGTTGATGCCGTCGTCACTGGCTTCCAGGATACGGCTGTCGGCGGGGTCTGCACCCATTCCGAACATCCCGGGTTCACCACCACCCACCATCGTAATGCCCTTTATGGTTTGGGGTTTAGGAAAAGCAAACTGTATCCACGCATATCCTGTAATGGTATCTTTAGGAAGCAACTGTGTTGCAGCGAGATTGCCATCGGTAAGTTGGCGGAGGTTGAAGTTTCCACTGCTGGAGGTGATGGCCGCACCCAGCTCTTCCAGGGACCTGTCGTTTTCCGGAAGTCGGATAGCCAGCAAGGCAATATCGCGGTAGAAATCGGGCATCTTCGCGTAGCCGGGCAATTCACCGAATTCCGGTTGTTTGGAAATGTCCTGGAATGGACCAGTACTTCCTTTTTGAGGTGCCAGGCGGATATTGGAGCTGCCGCCGCTTACGCGGGTTTCTGTCCACACGATCTTCTTCATCCCGTCTTCGTGTTTGACCCAGGGGCCACCGGTTTCGCTCCATCCAGGTGATCCTGCTATGGCCATTTCCAGCTTCAGGGAGTCCGCCAGTCTAGTAGTGAATTGGAATGCGTCCTGCCATTCCGGGGTCATATAGGTGAGACGCTTCTCCACGATCTGCGGGGTCATGAGGCTGGCATCAAAATTCTGGAAGCCGCCGATACCGCTGCGATGCATCCATTCCAGGTCCTTGCGGATGCCCTCTTTTGAAATGTTGCCGTTCATCCAGTGCCACCAGACCCTGGGTTTGGATTCATTGGGAGGCGATTGGAAAGCCGACAATATGGGATCTTTGCCAGGTTTTTGCTGGGCCTTCAACTGATGCATACAGCAAAGGCTGACACTTAGCAATAAAGCCTTACTGATGATTTTGTTATTGATGAGCAGCATCTGTTAGAATTTAAATGTTGCGGTTATAAAATAGGCGCGGGCCGGGATAGCTACAGTGGAATAAGGAAGGTTTTGCGATTTGGCATCTTCGTACATGCTTTTGGTAAATCCTTGCCTGTCGAGGGCTGCAAGAAAGGTTCCGGGCCTTGACCAGCTCATCACACCGTATTTATTGAAGAGGTTATTAACCACCAGGTTCAATGAAAAATGCCTGGAGATTTCATAGCCACTACTAAAGTTAAACTGGCTGAAGGAAGGCAACAAGAAAGCATTCGCAACATTTGCCTGGCGCTTGCCCATATAGGACCAGGTTAACTGCGCAAAGAACTTACCGTTGTTATAGGCCGGAGTGATATTGATGAGGCTGCGGGCAATATTGTCCGTTTCATTACCGGAAAGGTTCACAAGGGTATCGTCCTGCGAGCCCAAATCACGGGCCAGCCAGGTTTCAAAGATATTTGCCCTGGATTTCTGCAGGGTCAGCACACCGCGGATATTGAAATGTTTACCAAGGTCATAGATAGCTTCCATCTCTACCCCATGGGTGGTATACTTGTTATACACGGTGGGGGGACTGTAAAAGGTCATGTCAGCATTCTGGAATGTTTGTACGTTAGGAACATTGCTGAGAATGCTGTAGAACGGGGTCACAAAGAGGTTCAGGTTTTGGTGTTTGAATTTTACACCGGCCTCCAATTGTTGCACCTGCTGGGCTTCCGGCCTCAGGCTCTTGAGTGCAAATTCCGTATTCACTGCCAGGAACATATCCAGGTCCGGAGCTTTTTTGCCATTTGAATAACGGCCGTAGAGTGCAAAGCGATCATTGATCTTATAGTTCAGGCCAGCAGAGAAGGAAAAAGTGGATACCGTTTCGTTGAAGGAAAAAGTTTCGGGGGTAGTTCCGTACTGGTTATCGTAAAGGGTAAGAGCGTTATTATCTGTACCACCTTCGGAACTGACGTTGACACCCGGGCTGGTACTGCCTTTCACATTAACGCTTTCCAGCCGCACTCCCCAATCAAGGTTGAGTTTCGTATGCAGCTGCCAGTTATGTCCAAAGAAAGCTGCAAAGTTATTTTGCCGGGCATCACTTGGAGTCATGGCGCTGTTCAGTCCGAAGAAACCATTGGCTGCGGAGGCCTGTAATACCTGTCCTTCCGGCGTGGTGATGGCAAGTCCAACCAGTTGTGGCCGGTCCTGGATGGTGCCCAGGGCTATGCTGGTTATACCATTAAGCCGATCCAGTTTAGAACTGGCCAGGAAGGCCCCGGCACTGAAGCTCATGTCTTTGAGTTTTTTTGATATCATGAACTGGTTCATGAATTCCTTCATGTTATTATCCATATAAAGCTGCGGTTCAAAGAAGAGCGAATTCTTAGAAACCTGCTGACCGGGAAGGATGCTGCTGGTGGCGGTGAAATCGTAGCCGGAAAAAGACATCACATTTAAGAGTTCCTGGCCGGTTTGGACATTCCGGAAAGAATAGTTGCCTGGGGTACCCAGGTAGCCCAATATGGCATATGTCACCAGGTCTTCCATCGCCAACGGGTAAACAATGGCATTGGTATTCCAGTTGGTGCTCTTGATGGAATAGCGCGCAGCGTTAGTGAAAGTCCAGCCATTGCCAAGGTTATGTTCCCAGGTAAGGCCAAAAGATTTATCCTTTGAATGGATAAGATTCCTGTTATCGTAGGTCCTGGACTCACCTGTCTGGTTAACCATAAAGGTCTGCCGCGTCAACGGGGCCAGCACGGAAGAGTTTTCATCGAACCCCTCAGCGGGTCTGGGATCAGAGAAATCCACTGTGGGGGTAAACTCAAACCAACCGTTTCTGTCGTTCAGGAACTTGCCATATATTTTAAGAGAGCCCTTACTATATTTCTTTACGAGGTTCCCGCGGAATTGTCCGCCGTTGTTCATAGCATAACCAGGGTAGCGGGCGCCTTCTGCATAACGGTAAAAACCTCCAAAATTGTAATACCAGTTATTGCCCAGCGGGCCGCCTACGTTTACATCTAACCGGTAGAATGGGTTTTTACCATTACCTTCCAGGCCGTATTTGGTGCGCACCTCTCCGGAGGTCTTGCTTCCCCCCTCCTTCATGATGTAGTTGAAGATGCCGCCTGGAGCGTTGGCACCCAGGATGGACGCGGTTCCTCCTCTGACTGCATCCAGCTTTCCTAGCGTGGCATCAGGTCGCAGGAAATAATCGGGACCGTAATTACCATACGTTGCATTGGTTACAGGCAGACCATCTTCCTGCATGGACACGTAATAGTATCCACTGGCACCATCATTGGACCCAACAGAAACACCGCGGGAGTAAACCGTGTTGCGGATCTCACCCAATGCCGAGTTTACATATACACCGGGAACATTTTTTAGCAGGTCAGCAGCACTGACAGCAATGATTTTATCCATGATCTTAGGCGACAAGGAGGTGATGGCAACCGAGGCATCCATGCGTTTACGTTTATCAAAAACGCCGGTAACCACCGTCTCTTCCAGTTCATCAAGATCATCTTCCAGTACCAGGGAGACCGGGTCAGCCCCTGCCTTTACAGAAAGCTGGCGGGATTTAAATCCCACGAAAGAAAAGAGGAGGACGGAGTTGCCTTCTTTGGAAGCAGCCAGCCGGAAGTTGCCGCTGTCATCAGTAACGGTTCCCTGTCCGCTACCCTTTATGGTAACAGATACGCCTGCAACAGGATTTCCATTTTTGTCTGATACCTTACCCGTAATGGCAGGTAATTGGGCGAAGATAGTAGTAAAGAAAAAACATACAAATGCGGTGAGGCCAATCAATCTGGCAGGTGATATGAATTTCATGACAAGCAGTTTAAATCGTTAGTTGTTTGGTGGTAGCAAATTAGAGCGGGCAGGCGGCGGAACTATCCTGCACCATCCTGAAAAACCATCCTGTACCATCCTGCTGTTAGCAGGGATCCATGTTGTGTTCCCGCTCTTACACTAAATTTTCCCTTATCTTCCCTATGTTGAAAACCACTATGGCCGGAGAAAACATTTATAACCTGATCAGGCTCGATGATCAATCGGCCACGCCGAAATATCACCAGTTGGCCAATTCCATCCTGCAGGCGGTGGAAAGAGGGCAGCTGGAGCACAACGATACCTTGCCCTCCATCAATGACCTGAGTTATGAGTTGGATATTTCACGGGATACCGCGGAGAAAGCTTATAAGTACCTGAAACAAGTTGGGGTGATCGGTTCCGTACCCGGCAAAGGGTATTTCATTTCGAAGACCGATTTCCGTCAGAACATAAAAGTATTCCTGTTGTTCAACAAACTCAGCGCGCACAAGAAGATCATATACGATTCCTTTGCGGCAACATTAGGAGAACGCGCTGCGATCGATTTTTATATCTATAACAACGACTTCGCCCTGTTCAAAAAACTGATACATCAGCGTAAGGAAAATTATACGCATTATGTGATCATCCCACACTTCCTGGAAGGAGGTGAAAATGCAGCGGCATTGCTGGATACTATCAGGGATGGATACCTGATATTACTGGACAAGATCATTGCCGGTATCAGCCAGCCTTATGGAGCCGTGTACGAAAATTTTGAAAAGGATATATTTGAAGCCTTGAAGGAATCGCTGGCACAACTGAGTAAATACCAGACCTTAAAGATCATCTTTCCCTCTTACACCTATTTCCCCGGGGAGATCCTGAAAGGATTCCGGAATTTTTGCCAGGAGTATGCCTTCAATTACCAGGTGGTGCATGTAATTGGAGAAGAAGAGATCCATGCGGGTGAAGCCTATATCAACCTGATGGAAGACGACCTGGTGACCCTGCTGGACAAGATCCAGGCGTCGCACCTTAAGGTGGGGGAAGATATTGGGATCATATCTTACAATGAAACGCCCTACAAGCGTTTTATCCTGAACGGCATCACTACCATCAGCACCGATTTCAGGGCTATGGGTGAATTGGCTGCAGAGATGGTAGCCACCAACCATATGCAAAAAAGAGAAGTGCCCTTCACCCTGAAATTACGTAGGTCACTCTGATCCCTAACAGGGCCGGATTCAGGCAACCCCGTTCAAAAAATCGATCAGCGTTTGTTCGGTTGGGATCTGCAATTTTTTACGCAAGCGGTAGCGGCTTATCTCAACACCTCTTACCGAAATATTCATGAGCTGCGCTATTTCTTTGGAAGAAAGATTCAATTGCAGGTATGCACAAAGTTTCAGGTCCGAATTGGTAAGTTTAGGATATTTTGCTTTGAGTTTTTTCAAAAAATCATTGCTGATTTCATCAAAGTGAGTGGCAAACTTATCCCAGTTTTCGTTGTTTTTTTCGATGTCATTGAGTAATTGAAGCGTCTTTTTAATGGGATACGTTTCGCCACTGTCCTTATACAGCTTTTCCAATTCCCCCTTCACTTTGGTCAATGCATCGGTCCGTTCCACCAGGTGAAGCGTTGTATCAGCAAGTTCACGATTCTTATAGATCACTTCATTAGCCAGCTTTTCATTCTGCAGCTTAATGATCTCTTTTTCATTCTTTTCAATTTCCAACTGGTGCAGGATATTGATCTGCCGCTGCTTTTCTTCGTATTTAAGCTGCTGCAGCAATAGTTTTTTCTCCTGCCATTTATAGAACAGGTAAACCAGTAAGGCCAGCAAGAGCGCATAGAAAAGATAAGCCCAACCTGTTTTGTACCAGGGTGGATCAATAATAAATGCATAAGTAATGGTTTCCGATTCAACCCCCAGGTTACTTCTTGCCTTTACCCGGAAATAATATTGGCCGTTGGAAAGATTGGTATATTCTTTTTCGGTCCTGGGCAGCCAGGCACTCCATTCTTTATCGAATCCTTCCAGTTTGTAGCTGTATTCAATGTTATTCTGCAAACCAAAAGCGGGACTACTGAATTCAAAATGCAGGGAATTGTAAGCACTGGGCAGACGCAGCGGATCCTTGTTTCCATCCTGACCTGGTTGGGAAGATCCCGGTAGATAGCCACCCCATACCGCGCTGTCTGCTTTTCCGAAAGCCCTGATCTCACCGAATAGGATACCCAATTTTCGGTTTGCCTGCAAGTATTTTTCCAGGTTGAGGTGAATAATTCCTTTCTCTGAAGCGATGAATATATTATTGGGATCGTAAGGATACACATTTTCAAAACCCGACAGTACCTGGCCGGTGATTTCAGGAAAATAGGTTATGGAATATTTCCTTACGGTATCCTTTTCATGGAACGAAACAACCCCCAGTTTCTTGCCACTACAAAACCAGATACGGCCCTGTGGGTCTTCATTGAGATACCTTAACTCCATCGTTCCGAGTATCGGCTTTAATAGTGGGAAGGCTTGAAATTTCCCGGATTTGGCATCGTATTCATAAGCGCCTTTTTCGGTAGCAAATACTACCCGGTTTTTTATTCTGAATACATGGTTACCCAGTGTTGAAGGAAGGCCATCTTTTTCGGTCAAAAGCCGGGCGGTGTAGGCCTTTTTATCTGCGGCCAGTTGAATACGGTAAATGCCGCGGTAAGGGTGCGAGGCCCATATTGCACCATTGTTATCCTTAGCCAAAAACCGCAGCGATTCATAGGGACCCGTCAGGTTGCCTTTATCTATAAAATTGTTGCCCTCATAACCCAGTAATTTCAATCCGGTGTAGGTGCCCACAATGATTTCAGAAGTTGGAACAACCTGTGAGGAAGGCAAAAACAGCCAGGAAGCTTCGGGTGCAATGGGAATGGCGCTGCCATCCCTGACCAGGAAGGTTCCGGCATTATGGGCCAGCAGGAGCTGCTGGTTCACCTCGTCCAGTCGCCACGACTGACCTGCACTATTTGGAAGCAAACTAAAATTGCTTCGGGAGAAACTCAGGTCTTTCTGCTCCGCCTGTAGCGGTGCCGCATAAACGCCGTCGGAAGAAGCCATGTAAAGGGTGTTCTTATATATGCGAGCCCCAAACCCCGAAAGTTCATTATCCTTATTGGGACGTATATATTTAATGGCAGCATTATAGGCGATGAAACTGATCCCATTATTCAGTCCGGTCCAGAGGTTTTTATCCCGGTCCAGGAATACGCACAGCACATTATTATTCTGCAAGCCTTCTTTCTGGGATAATTGTTGAATGCTATTGCCCTGGAAATCCATGATCAGACAACCGGCAGAGGTAGTTCCCAATACAAATTCATGGGCATTCAGCTGGGCAACTGCGTAGATATCACTATTAATATTTGCCGATCCGATACCCTTATAAGGGGAGATGGCATCTGCGTGCACCAGGAAAAAGCCGCTGTTGAGGGTTACCAGCAGCAGGCTGTCCGTACTTATTTCAACGATTCCCAGGATATTTTTATTCCTCAGCAGGTCATTATTAGCCAGGGGTTGCCACTCGCGGTTCTTAAATTGGAAGAGACCGTTTTGCTTATCCTGGGCAAATAACCGGTTCCCGGCTTGTTTCAACAGGACCCATTCTGTTGTTGCGGGATAGGCCTGAATCGTACTGTCCTTCCATTCAAAGATCCGGTCCATTGCCCGGAAGAAAACGGAGCCATTCAGGATCTCGATATCCCAGATATCCGCAAAATTCTTTTGGGCGGGGGGTATAAACTCCAGGAGGGATTCGTACCGTAGGAAGCCAGCTTTATCGGGGTGGAAAAATCCGACCTCCCCCTGCCCGCCGGTGTACACCCTTCCCTGGTGGTCCAGGGCAAGGGAGCGCAGAATGGTTTTATTTGGCAGAGGAAAGTTTTTCCAATAGGTACCGTCAAAGGTGATCAGTCCCTCATTATTGGCGAAATAAAGGGTACCGCTGCTGTCTTGCCGGATATCCCAGGTTTGGGTGCCCCCGTGGTAATCCGTTTTGCTGTAATTAATGATGCGGGGAAGGCCAATGGTATTCTGAGCCACCCCCGGAAGGATGAACGCCAAAATTACCAGCAGGATAAGCCCCCATTTCATCCAATAAACTTAAGATTTAGTATTGATGTAGTAATGATGTAGTCGATATTTATTGATAATCAATTATTTAATCAAATAAGTAGTAGTCGTGTTGTAGTTGTTTTCTTTATAAAGGAAACTCCCTGTTATAGTTTTAAGCTTTCCGGACCAGGTCCGGAGAATTCTAAAAACTAAAGCTTGCGCTTATGAAAAATGTCTTGCAAAGGAGTTTCCTATTTGCCTGCCTGCTGTTCATTACGGCAATTACCCGGGCACAAAACCAACCGGTTTCGGGGAAGGTCACCGATGAAAAAGGAGACCCTGTTGCGAATGCCTCGGTGGTGGTAAAGGGTACGAATATCGGGACCGCCACCAGTGCTTCCGGTGAGTTCAGTTTAACCGTACCCGCTACCGCCACAACTCTTGTAGTCACTTCTTTAAATTATGCGGAACAGGAAGTTACCCTGAATGGGAACACGTTAACCATTGTCCTGAAGCTGGCGGGCCGGCAGATGGATGAAGTAGTGGTGGTAGGTTACGGGGTACAGAAAGTAACCAAAGTATCGGGAGCCATTTCAACGGTTAAGGGCACGGAGATCGAAAAACTGAAGCCGGTGCGCGCGGAAGATGCGCTGCAGGGCCGGGCATCGGGAGTGACGGTGATCTCACCGGGATCACCGGGTGCCAAGCCAACGGTGCTGATCCGCGGCATCCCCTCTTATACCGGAACCGATCCGATCGTGGTAGTGGATGGAGCCATCCAGACCCTGGACGACCTGAACTCCATCAATGCCGCCGACATTGAGTCGATCAACATCCTCAAAGATGCGGCCACTACTTCTATATACGGAGTAAAAGGAGGAAACGGGGTGATCGTGATAGCCACCAAGAGTGGCCGGAAGAACCAAAAGACCGAATTCGGGTACAATGGGAATTACGGCATCCAGGAAGTGCAATCCATCATTGGTGTATTGAACGCAACGGAGTATGCGGCCATAGCAAACGAAGGCAGTAAAGTATCGGGTGGGGAACTCATTTTCCCTGACATCTCTACCCTGGGTGTAGGCACTAACTGGCAGAATGAAATATTTCACAAAGCTCCGCTGCAATCGCATGCGCTAACTGCAAGAGGCGGAAGCGAGAAACTGACCTACTTCCTTTCTGCCTCCTACCTGGGGCAGGATGGAATAGTAGGGGGAGGCGACAAGTCCTACTTCGATCGCTTAACCGGCACTTCCAATATTTCCTACAGTCTGTCTCCAAAGCTCACCTTCACAGCAAATACCAGTTTTGTGAATATCAGGGGGGCGGGCATTCCGGAAAATGCCATCAACGGGGTGATCTCGAACGCACTCAATTTTGATCCCACCTTACCGGTTTTGAATACGGTGCCGGGCACCTATGGGAAGTATTCCACCAGTAATTATATCCTCTCGGAAATCATTAACCCGCTTACCCAACTGGCAGACACCTACAATGAGTCAGCCACCAATAAGTTGTACGGCAAGCTGGAGTTGCAATACAGCCCGCTGAAAAATCTGAAACTGACCTCCCGTTACGGTTATACGTATACGAATGTTGTGGGAAAAAGTTTTAACCCCCTCTCCTATTATGGGGCATCGCACATCAATTCAACCCTCAATGCAGATGGCACCCCCAGGCCGGGTGCACACAATAGTGTAGCCGAATATAAAAACACTTATTTCAATTACACCCTGGAGAATTTTGCCAACTACACTTTCTCACTCAATGATGTTCACCAGTTTGATCTTGTAGCGGGCTTCTCATTAGCCAAGATTACCGGCAATGCCCTTAATGGTTCCAGGCAGGACGTTCCTTTCAATTCCTGGGATTATGCAGATATTTCATCGGCTACGGGTACGGCACCGGCATCGGGACTGGATGTTGGATCTTTCCAGTACGAAAGAAGAAACCTCTCTTATTTTGGAAGAGTCAATTATGATTATGATAACCGCTACCTGGCTTCCTTTACGGCAAGGCGCGACGGATCCTATGCATTTGGACCAGAGAATAAATTCGCCAATTTCTATGCGGGCTCATTAGGATGGCTGGTATCAAATGAAGATTTCTTCCATTCGTCCATCATCAACAATCTTAAAATCAGGGGAAGTTATGGTGCCACCGGTAATGAGAATGTGAGTCCCCAGTACCAGCGGATATCCACCAGTATTTATAGCTATGGGCTGGGGCAGAATGCGGGATATACCTTTGGTGACAATCCCACTTCAATAGGTGCTACCATCAGCAGCTTCCGGAATGATGCCCTGGGCTGGGAAAAGCAGGTACAGATGAACGTAGGATTTGACATGGGTATCCTGGATAATAAATTTTCAATCAGTGCGGACTATTACCAGAAAAACATCAGCGGCTTATTATTCACACCAACACTTTCGCTGTACCTGGGAACAGCAGCTTTGCCAACCGCCAATATCGGTACCACGGAAACCAGTGGGGTAGACATAACAGTGAGTTACTCGGAGAATGTGGCAAAGAAGCTGAAGCTGAATACTTACGTGAATTTCACCACTGCGAAAAACCTGGTAACAGAAACCAATAACGGGCTGATTAACGGCGGGGGCTATGGCATCCCTTATCAAACTGTCACCCGGTTTGAAAAAGGATATACGCCGGGATATTTTTACGGCTATAAAACCAACGGGTTATTCCAGAACCAGGAGGAGGTGAGCAGTAATGCCGCACAACCCGGGGCACAGCCGGGTGATATCAGGTTTGCAGACCTGAATAAAGATGGAAAAATAGATGCAAATGACCGTACACAAATTGGAGACCCCTTTCCGGAATTCACGATGGGATGGGGCTTGTCGATGGAATATAAAGGGGTAGACTTCAGCTCTTTCGTTTATGCATCCGTGGGAAATGACATCTATCGCGCTTATGAACGGAACCTTGCCATGACCAATAAATATCGCGGTGTTTTAGGCAGGTGGACCGGAGAAGGCAGCACCAATGATGCCAGGTATCCCCGCTACAGTTTTGTGGATGCCAATAACAATACGAGGGCATCGGACCGCTATGTTGAAGATGGTTCTTTTGTAAAGATCAAGGATATCCAGGTAGGCTATACCCTCCCCGCCGGCATATTCAGGAACAGTAAAATAAGCAAGTTGCGCATATATGCCCAGGTTAAGAATGCATTCACCTTTACTGAATATTCCGGGTATGACCCGGAAATATCAGGAGGCATATTTGATACCGGAATTGACCGTGGCATCTATCCACAGGCAAGGACCTGGTCGTTTGGAATAGACGTTAAACTTTAATGCTAGAAACTTCATCATGAAAAATAGTATCACCATAAAGGGCCTGGCTTTGCTGGTATTGCTGGCACCGGCCTGTACCAAATTCGTTGATTACGATCCTAAGGAAGATTTCCAGATCACAGCAGAAGATTATTTTAAAACGCCGGATGATTATAATAAAATGGTCATAGGTGTGTATTCTCCCCTTCAATGGCTATGGGCAAATACTGTGATCGGTGATGTAGCCTCAGACAATGCCGTAACAGGAGGCGAAAATGCAACGGATGTATTGGGCCTGCAGCAGATCGATGATTACCAGGTAAACCCGGTAAACAGTTATCTCACTGAAGCCTGGAAAGCAGCCTATGAAGGCATCAATCGAGCCAACTACCTGGAAGAAAATAAATCCAAGCTGGATTTCAGCGGAAAGGATGCGTTGTACGGCGAGGTATATTTCCTCCGTGCCTATTACTATTTTGAGTTGACACGCTTGTTTGGGGATGTGCCGCTTTTTGTTGACAGAAGGCTGGGAGCATCCGATTCCAGGCAGTTGACCAGAAGTCCGAAAGCATCGGTATATGAGCAAATCGAAAAAGATCTTGCCAGTGCCATTGCCACCCTCCCGGAAACCAATCCCGAAAAAGGAAGGATCACCCGGTATGCCGCCAAGGCCTTATTGGCCAAGGTGTTCGTGTACCAGGAGAAATTTGAAGATGCGGCAGCAATGCTTGAAAATGTAGAGAACTGGCCCTTTAACCTCGTGGAAAATATGGATGATATTTTCCTGCAATCCGGTGAGAACGGAATAGAGTCGGTCTTTGAGATCCAGTATTCCAATAAAAGTCCTTTTTATGACTGGTCAAACCCAGGCAGGGGACAGGGGAACCTTGCGGTTCAGTCTGCCGGTGTCCGAAATCTTACCGGGTCCAGTCCTTATGCTCAGGGATGGAGTATCAACCTTCCCACACAGGAGCTTGCTGCGGCATTTGAAGCAGGAGACCAGCGCAAAGCAGCCACCATCCTGGATATAGAAGCCTATAAGGCCGCCAATCCCCAATTCAATATCACTTACCTGGTGGCGCCCTACAAGAACACAGGGCTCTACAACAAAAAATACCTTCCAAGAAAAGGAGAGACATCGGGACAGGTGGAGCTTAATTACCTGAACAATTTCAGGACCATCCGGTATGCTGAAGTATTACTGCTGGCGGCGGAAGCCTATAACCGGCTGCCCACTCCAGCTACCGCAAAAGCACAACAATACCTGAATATGGTACGCGAGCGGGCATTTGGAGATCCATCTCATAATATCAGTGCCACAGGGCAGGCACTAACGGAAGCTATTTGGGAAGAAAGGAGACTGGAACTGGCTATGGAAGGTGATCGCTTCTTTGACCTGGTACGCACCGGTAAAGCAGCAGCAACCATACCGGGTTTTGTTGCCGGCAAGCATGAAGTATTCCCGATTCCGCAACAGGAGATTGATATTTCCGGGCTAGAACAAAACCCCGGCTATTAATTCCAAAAAAATTATCAGCAAATGAATACGATAAAAAGAATATACGCTGCGTTATTTTTGCTAACCTTGATGGTTAGCTGCAGTAAGCAAAGCTTTGATGATACGGGCTTTGCAGAACAGGCGGCAGCGCCTTCCAACCTGTCGGCACTCTTTGACATAACACAAGACAATACCGGTTTGGTCACCATCACTCCCAACGGGGAAGGGGTAGCATACTACCAGGTTTACCTGGGAGACGGCAATACTGCCCCGGTAAAAGTACTTCCGGGGAAAAACACCCGGCATACCTATACCGAAGGCAGTTACGATGTCAGGATACTGGGAGTTGGCATCAATGGTCTGACCACAGAAAGCACCCAAACCTTAACTGTTTCATTCAAGGCGCCCACTGACCTGGAAGTAACGGCTGTTGTAGATCCGGCCAACCCGTTCCAGGTAAACCTGTCTGCCAAGGCAAATTATGAAACCCTCTTCAAGGTATATTTTGGTGAAGACGAAGACGAAGAACCCGTATCCTTCCTGGAGGATGAAACCATCAGCCATATTTATGCAACAGTTGGCACTTATACCATACGGGTAGTGGCCTTAAGCGGCGGGGTCGCTACAACGGAGTCAGAAAAAAGTATTACCATAGAAAATCCACTGCTGCTGCCATTGGATTTTGAGGGCCCGTCAGGAAGTTATCCTTTCATCAATTTTGACGGAGGAGAAGTTACCATAATTGACAACCCCCAGGCCAACGGAATCAATACTTCCGCACAGGTTGGAAAGATGGTGAAGAATGCCGGCCAGCCGTGGGGTGGAAGTGTAATCAGCCTGGGCAGCCCCATAGACTTCACCGCCGGCAAAATCTTCCGGATGAAGGTTTTCTCACCGCGGGCGGGAGCAAAGGTTTTGCTGAAAACGGAGAACATCAGTGATGGTAGTATCAGTTTTGAAAAGGAAGTAACCACCAGTATCGCCAATGGATGGGAAGACCTCACCTTTGATTTCACTGCCATCAACACCGCTAATAGTTACCAGAAGATCGTGCTGATCTTTGAATTGGGAACAGTAGGTGACGGATCTGCAAATTATACTTTCCTGTTTGATGATATCCGGCTCACCAATAACCTTCCCGGTGAAAAACAGCAAATCAATTTGCCGGTAAGTTTTGATGATGAAGCGGTCAATTATACCGTTACCGATTTCGGGAACAACAGCACTATAGATGGTGTAGATCCAACCAACAGTGCCAATAAGGTAAAGATCACCACCAAACCATCGGGTGCGGAAACATGGGCAGGCACCACCATTGGTACAGCAAAAGGTTTTGCTTCAGTGATTCCGGTTACTGCCACCAGTTCCAGGATGAGTGTCAGGGTATATTCCCCCGCAGCGGACATACCGGTATTATTAAAGATTGAAGATCACCGTGACGCATCGATATCAGTTGAAACCGTCAGCCGGACAACGGTAGCGAACGCATGGGAAACAATCGTATTTGATTTTAAGAATCATGCATCCGGAACACCGGCATTTAATATCGCCGCAGCATACGATAAAGCATCCATCTTTTTTGACTTTGGAAGTCCGGGTACCGGAAAGGTATTTTACTGGGATGATGTACAGGTTGTAAGTGAGGGCGGTACATTATTGGGATTACCGCTGGATTTTGAATCATCCTCATTGACTTACGCGTTCAACGACTTCGATGGAGGAGCTGTAACGGTTATCAGCAATCCTGAAAAATCCGGCATTAATACTTCTGCTACTGTTGGAAGGATGATTAAAAATCCGGGGCAGCCATGGGGCGGAAGTTGGATAGCGTTAAGCAATGCCATCGATTTCTCGGTAAAGAAAACAGTTAAAGTAAAGGTTTTTTCACCGAGGGCAGGTGCAAAATTATTGCTGAAGGTAGAAAACCAGCCAGACGGTAATATCAATTTTGAAAAAGAGGTTGCTACTACCAAGGCAGGTGAATGGGAAGAGCTGACATTTGATTTCAGCGCCATAAACACGGCAAACGAGTATCATAAGATCGTCCTCATTTTTGATCTTGGCACAGCAGGAGACGGCAGTGCCAACTTCACCTATCTCTTTGATGACATTACACTTAATTAAATTCAAACAATCAGTCATGCGAAATAAAATCCTTTCTCTTTTCATCCTGGTGCTATCCATGCAAGCGCTGTTGCAAAGCTGCCAGAAAACTGAATATGAATTTGGTGACATAAAAAACCCGGAATCGCTCACACTGGATATTATTATTGCAGGTACGGATGTGAGTAATCCCGATGGCAATGGAACGGGGCTCGTGAATATTATATCCACTGCAAGCAATGCCCTGACCTATCAGATTGATTTCGGTGATGGGGTAGTAAAGATGGTGCCTTCCGGAAAAACAGAATATAAATATGGTATTCCCGGCACCAATGAATACACCATTACGGTAAATGCCATCGGTACTGCGGGAGTGGTATCAACCCTAAGCAAAAAGATCAGGGTGAATGTTATTTTTGAAATTCCTACAGCAATTCTGGAGGCATTGACCAACAATGACAGCAAGACCTGGGTGACCGACAACGAAGCGAGCGGCCATATCGGGGTGGGGCCTGCTGATAATTTTGAACCCATCTGGTACCAGGCGGCGCCCAATGAAAAAGCAAGCGTTGGATGCCTTTACGATGATGAGATCCGATTTACCAAAGACGCGAATAACCGGGTATATATGGAACTTGATAATAAGGGACAGAGCTTTGTTCAAGGGGCATCGGTAGGTTATTACGGCTTCAGTGGTCCCGAGGCCTGTTATGACCTGAACACAGCCGGGTCAAAGCCACTCATATTTTCGGACGCATCATCCGGATCATCAACTTCCAATTCCACCGGCATACAATTCATCGTGCCGGGAGACGGTATTATCAATTTTGCAACGGGCAGCAATAGCTATGAGATCCTTAGCATTACGGAAAGCACGATGCACCTGCGTAGCATTGGTGTGGATGGAAATGCATGGTATCAGAAATTAAAGGTAAAATCTTAACAATGCAAATACATATGAGCATAACAATTCCAATCATGTGTTTTCTTGCGATACTAAGCTGCAAGAAATCGGATAGTGTGGAACCGGTAAATACTGCACCCACGCAACTGGTCATCCAATCCACCGTTTCCACGGACGGAAGTGGCAAGGTGGACTTTAAAGCAACAGCAAAAAATGCCACTACCTACCAGTATGACATGGGTGATGGGAAAAGCCTGGTAACCCCCACCGGCAATGTTTCTCATACCTACACCAAAGCAGGAACCAATACGTTTGTGGTAACGGTGAAAGCAAGTAATGCGAGCGGGCAAAATACCTCGAAATCCATTCAGGTTTCGGTAAGTGTTGATGGTACCGGCGACCCGAAACTGGTGTGGTCCGATGAATTTAACACCAATGGTGCACCCGATGCATCAAAATGGGGCTACGACATTGGCCGCGGTGATAATGGATGGGGAAATGCAGAGTTGCAGTATTATACCAACCGGCCGGAAAATGTAGTGGTTCAGGATGGCAAACTGAAGATAACGGCAAAAAAAGAAAACTATAGCGGCGCAGCGTACACATCAGCCAGGTTGCTGACTAAGGGAAAATATGAAATGAAGTATGGCCGCGTAGAAATCAGTGCCAAAATGCCGGAAGGAGTTGGCACCTGGCCAGCCCTCTGGATGCTGGGAAGTAATATTGATGCAGTAAGCTGGCCCGCTTGCGGCGAGATTGATATTATGGAACACCTTGGACGTGATCTGAATAAGATCTATGCAACCTTGCACTATCCAGGAAGATCAGGTGGCAATGCAAATGGAAACACCAGAACTATTGCTGATGCCACCACCGCCTTCCATAAATACACGCTGGTATGGTCGGCCAGCATAATCCAGATGTATGTGGATGACCAATTGATCCACAGTGTGAATAACAGTTCTGCGATTCCCTTTAATCATAATTTCTTCTTCCTGGTCAATTTAGCCATTGGGGGTAATTTTGCGGGAGCTGTTGACCCTGCCTTTACCAATGCGACTTTTGAGGTTGATTATATCAGGGTATACCAGGACTAAAGAGCAATCAGTTTGGGCACCGAAGTTGAAGGAACAAACGCCTTTGAAGCGCAGCCATGCTTCAAAGGCGTTTTAGCGAACCAAATATTTTTTCTCCAACAGATGGTTTATCTTTATATCACACCCCAAAGCCATGTGCAAGTTCCTGTTTACGATGATAGCATGCTGCCTGGTGCTATTATGCCAACCGGCTTACAGCCAGGAGCGAAAGCTGGAAATCAAACGCTTTGAATACAGTTGGACCCATCCTCCCGGTACTGCCAGGGCTATTATACTTCAGGAAGCAGCTTACCAAAAACAAGTAGCAGCATTTTTAGCGAAAGCACTCGCAGCGCATTATAATGTTGAGGTTAGCACCCCGGAATTAAGTGTTAAAAAGTTGAATGCTTTTGCATTGGCACCCAGGTTCAGGACAGAACTGAAAGAGCTTCAGTCCGGAACCCTGTACGCTTTTGTTCAATTCTTTGAACAGTTTGCGGTACAGTCGGGATTTAATGATGGCAATCCTGAGCTTTTCAGTAAGATGGAGGTGAAATGCCGGGTACTGGACGGGGCCGATGGATCTGTAATACTTAACCGCGATATAACGTTTTCCCTGCTGCGTGAACGGGCCCCGGCAGGACAGGTTTTACTGGAACAAATGTGCTCCACCCCCGAAGCATATGTGAGCGCATTTGACAGTATGACTGCCCGCATGCTGGATACCTCGGATATAGCATCCCGTGATTTGATCGTTCCAGCTGCATGCGTATTTACCGGAAAATGGCTTCCCGATTCATCGCTGGCGCAACTGGAATTTGTCAGCAGCCGGACCAGTATCCGGCATATGGGAGAACCGCCTTTCAGCCTGTACCCTACGCAGCACCGCTTCATTAAAACAAAAGAGCGGCGAAACCGGGGAGGCAATATTGCTTCCGGTGCGGTAAGCCTGGTAACGGGTGTGGGGTTCAACAAGTCGAAATCAGCCGACTATGAAGCCGTATTTCCCTTTGCGGAAGCAGGTGATAGCTTTCAATGTGTGATCCATTACCGGGAAAGAGTAACCGCTGAACGAAGTATTGAAACTACCAGGGACAGTGATGGATCAAAATGGCGGAGTGTAGATGCTGTCAGCGATTATGGGTACGCAGAGCGCAATGTTAATCGGGAGGAGTACCAGTATATCGTCCTGAAAGCCGACACACTGGCCAGGTTCACCCTGGAGTACACCCCATTTCCGCGGGAACACCTGCAATATTCGCAATATTGGAACGGGACAGATACTGCAACCAGGGGACCACTGCCACAAAAATGGAATAACCATTCGGAAGATGTTAGTCTCACAGTTTGGGGCAAGCTAAGAGATATACCATTCCGAATGCAGACCTCTTCAGAGTTACAGGTAAAACACTTTTACATGGAAGAGCAACTGGTATTGGTGATGGTGGGAAAAGATTTCCCGGTACGTGCGCTGCAATACCGCTCACTGACTCCCGAACAACTGAAAGCATTTACCATGCTGGCTTCCCTGCCATATAGTTATTTCCAGGGTAATTAAAACATGGCAGCCAGCAGGTCGTCCGTTGTCATGTTTCTGAAATAAGTTCCAATTTCAAATGATGACAACTGTTTACGGATAATCGTCTCTTCATGTTCCGTATTTTCCAACGCACGCTCAATATCGGTGATGTCTTTTTCATTAAAGAAATCCCCAAATATCTTCACTTTCCGGATAATGCCTTTCTCTACGTCCAGGTTCATTTCCAGGGTACCGCCCTGTGTCCGGATTGCTTTTTTAAAACTGTAATCCGGGCTATGTCCAAAATTCCATTCGCGCGTAATATATTTTTCGTTCCTGATCTTTGCGATCTGCTGCAGGTCGTTTTGGGTGAACTCGTAGAGGCGCGCATCGGGATGAGAATGAAGTACATGATCTAATATGCGCTGCCGGAATGCTTCCAGCGTAATAGGGATCGGGAGATGATCGGAAATATTGGTAACGCGTTTTGGTATGGATTTCACGGCTTTATCCGTATACTTTACCGGGTTGATACGAAGGGCTTCGCTGACGTTTTTCATTTCAGAAGCAAAGAGCAGGGTACCGTGATGCAGAATTTTGTTCTTATAGATATGTTCGGCATTACCTGAAATCTTTTTCCCATCGATTGTAATATCATTACGCCCTTCAAACCTGGCGTCCACACCCAGCGATTGAAGCACTTCCAGGATGGGCCGGGTGAATTTTTCAAAGTCCATTAGAGAGTCGGTCTCACCAGATTGTGTAAACGAAAAATTCAGGTTCCCCATATCGTGGTAAACGGCCCCACCACCGGAAAGCCTTCGAACCACATGAATACCCTTTTCCTTTACGTACTCAAGATTGATCTCAGCCAGCGTGTTTTGATGCCGTCCTACAATAATGGCGTTGTCGTTTTGCCAGAGCATGAAACAATCTTCCCCTACGTGCTTGAAAATGTATTCGTCAGTGGCAATATTAAAATATGGATCAGTAGCGCGATGGTTGATGCATAACATGTATCAAAATTATGGAACTATCTTTACCGTATGGAAAACAAAACACTGCCAGAATATTGGCTTCGTGGTCCGGTGGAAGGCATCGTTCCGCTGCTTCAACCGGTTGCACATGCATTATTGCAGGCACAGGATGAGATCAATGAAATGATGCAGGACTTTCCGGATACGAAGTTGTGGCAGGATGTAGCAGGTAAAGCCAGTGTGGGATTTCACCTCATGCATATTGCGGGAGTGCAGGACCGGTTATTAAGTTATGCGAAGGCACAGCAATTATCAGAACTGCAAATGACCTACCTGCGATCTGAAGGCAAGGAAACGCCTGGAACGGATAAAAGCCATTTACTGGACGTCCTTAACAGGCAATTTGATGCTACCCTACAGACCCTTGGCAGGTTCGGCACCGAGGAAATGACAGCATTCCGGGGTGTTGGCAGGAAGAGCTTACCCTCCACGGTGTTGGGATTGTTGTTTCACCTGGCCGAGCATACCATGCGGCATACGGGGCAGTTATTGGTTACGCAAGCGGTACTCCGGCAGGAAATAATTTAACGAAATAAGTCCCGGAAATTTGATTTGACAGACTCCCATTTCCGGTCGGCTTTACGGAGCGTACTATCCAGACTTTGCCTGGTTTTATCCCAGGTAGTTTCCGAACTGCTTTTCACCTCGTCCAGGTTTTTCTCCAGTTCCCTTTTGTTTTCTTCCAGTTCTTCCCCCGCCTCCCTGCTCTTTTGGGTGCCATCTTTTTTTAGCGCTTCGATACGGGCATCCAGCTCTTTAATGCGAACATTGATCTCTTCTTCCGCTTTGGCTTTTTGGATTTCCAGGTAACTGGCAGCAGAATCGGCTTTCATCTCCAGGCCTTCCCGGATCTGATCAAAGCCTTCTTCGATCTTCTGGTCTGCCGTGTCTTTGGTGGAAGTTTCACTACAGGCAACTAAGGCAAATAAAGAAAAGAACAGGAACAGGTATTTCATGTTGAACATTTTGAGTTGTAGCGGTTCAAAAAATGTACCACTGTGTGGACTATTCCATAACCGGAAATTGTTTGGCCGGGAATGCAAACTTAGTATTTTCATAGGTGTCTGACACATGTTCGGGGGACGTCCGGATATATGTCAGCAACTCGTTCGGACGTCCCCCGAACATGTGTCAGACACCGAAAAAGACACCAAAAAAGCATGCAATACTTCAGGACATTACAGGAATTACTGGCTATCGAGAAGGAATCGGACCGGCGCACCTTCGAAGAACTGACCCATGCCATGCGGGTAAGCGATCGCCGCGACAATGGCATGGCCTGGTATCCCGTTGCCATCAGGGAAACGGAGCTGGGGCGGGGTGACTACCTTACGGTGGAGCTGGAGCGTACTACGCACCTGGAGTTGGCACACCAGTTCCGGTCAGGCATGTCAGTGTCATTTTTTTCCAACCACGACGCACGAAACGACCGGATGGATGGGATAGTGACACATATCAGCGGCAGCCGCATGAGAGTGGCATTAAAGGTCGATGAACTGCCGGATTGGACGCGGAATGGTAAACTGGGAGTGGATGCAGTGTTTGACGAGAACAGTTACCAGGAGATGGAGCGGGCGTTGCGCCAGGCTGCAGCCATTAACGATAAATTCAACGAAGGCCGGCTGGTTCGTATACTCACTGCTCAGCAACAGCCCACAAGCACTCACGATGAAAACACCCGCAACATTCTGGCTTCGCTTGGGGGAAAACTAAACCCTTCGCAGCTGGAGGCGGTGGAAAAAATATTAAGTGCCGATGACATAGCAGTGGTACACGGTCCCCCGGGAACAGGTAAAACCACCACGCTGGTACAGGCCATCAAAGCCCTGATCCAACAAAACCCGAAAAAGCTGCTGGTGGTGGCGCCTAGTAATGCAGCCGTGGACCTAATCAGTGAGCGCCTGGCAGAAGAGGGCTTGCAGGTGGTCAGGATCGGTAACCCCGCCCGCGTGAATGAGCGGCAACAGGCATTAACCCTGGACGAACGGGTTGCCAATCACCCAGGCAGCAGGGAAATTAAAAAACTCAAGAAACAAGTAGCCCAGTTCCTGGATATGGCGCACACCTATAAGCGCAGTTTTGGCGCTTCGGAAAGGGCGCAACGCAATGCCCTGTTTACTGAAGCTCGCAATATCAGGAAACAGATCGAACGAAACGAACTTTACATCCTGGACGATATCCTCAGTGCTGCACAGGTGGTCACTGCCACCCTGGTGGGCGCAGCACATCAAACGATTTCCAATATTGAATTTCATATTGCGGTGATAGACGAGGCCGGCCAGGCCCTGGAGCCTGCCTGTTGGATTCCCATCCTGCGAGCCCGCAAACTGGTCATGGCTGGAGACCATAACCAGCTGGCGCCAACCGTAAAGTCGATAGAAGCCGAAAAAAAGGGACTCAGTACAACACTGATGGAAAAAGTGGTATCCATGTATCCATCATCCGTGGTCTTATTGAAACAGCAGTACCGCATGAACGAGGTCATAGCCGGATTCAGCAGCCAGGAATTCTATTCCGGGTTACTGGAAGCAGACTCCTCCGTTGCGCATCAAGTACTGTTTACAGGTGACCAACCCTTTCTCTTCATTGACACAGCCGGAGCTGGTTATGAAGAAATCAGGGAAGGAAATAAAATATCCAACCCTGAAGAGGCAGCTTTCACCGTAAAACATCTGGTAACATTGGCAGAACAACTTAAAGAATATTATACTACCGATGATTTTCCGACCATCGGATTGATATCCCCGTATCGTCAACAGGTGGAAGTGTTAAGACAGTCTGTTGCACAAATACCCAAACTGGCAAGCCTGGGTTCCAGATTAACGGTCAGCACCATCGACAGTTTCCAGGGACAGGAAAGGGATATCATATATATCAGCCTCACCAGAAGTAATGCTGATGCATCCATCGGTTTCCTGTCAGAAGTCAGGCGAATGAACGTGGCCATGACAAGAGCAAGGAAAAAATTGGTGATGGTTGGTGATAGTGCCACGCTTGCCGGATCCGGGTTTTATGAAGACCTGATTGGTTACGCGGACAGGCATGGCAGTTATATAAGCGCCTGGGATTTACTCTGAGTACTATTCACGCACTTCGGTGGTATGCACTTTTTTCACATTGCCCAGCTCATCCTTGATCACAGTAGTAGTGATGGATTTACGGCGCGACTTATTACCCGACGCTGCGAAAGCTATGATCAGGATAAGCACCAACGCACCCGCTGCCAGCCATATCCAGTTAGTCTCCATCCAGGACTCTACCTGTTCGGTATCAACGGTGACCTGTGTTTGCGCGAAGAGTTTCGCTGCACTTGCCAGCAGGAATCCACCCGCCAGCAAATATTTTTTATTGATCTGTTTCATAACTAACTTTTTTTGGGGAATTACAAGAATCAGACCTCGAGGGATCCTTCCACACCATCGTCGTCCATTTTAGCACCAGTAGCGGCAGAGATGGCGCGCTTCATAAAAGCAATGAATTTGCCGCTTTTCGTTTCCCAATAATAGGCATCCAATGGTTTCACTTTAAGGATTGTTACATTAGGATCATCTTTTCCCGTAAACCAGGCTTCTGCAAAACTGGTCCAATACTTATCAATAGTAGCCTTGTCAGTGTGAATGGACGCCTCGCCGAAAACAGAAAGATATTCAGCCGAACCATTATCCTGGAAATAGAGTTGCACACGATTATCAGCAGCAATTGCTGCATTCTTGTCGCTCTTCGCAGAAGAGATAAACCAGAAATTTCCCTGGTCGCAAACTTCCTGGAGATACATGGGCCTTGAAGCGGAAGGAACCTGATGCAAATCAGTTACGAACATGCAGTTCCTGCAGCCCTCTGCAATATCTTTCATTTTAGCGATAGCCTCTTCCTGGGTGAGGTTGTCAAAACTATCCTTGGGATGTTGATGGGTGTCATTTGAATGTTGCTTCATACGCAAGATTTGTAAGTGAACAATACCCGGTTGTTCACATTTTCATGCCACCACCTTAAACGCAGTCAACCTTCAATTTCCTGCCATTTTGTTGATTTTTTTACCCATGAAGGATTACAACAAGGGCGAAACCAGCCTGGCGGTTCGCTCTCCCAACTTTATAAACCGGCTTCTTTTCAGCCATTCCTCTTTGTCAATCTTGTCTGCATCCTGGATATCCGAATAAAAAACATTAGCCAGTTCGCCCGCCAGTTCTTCGTCGTATACGATGGCATTCACTTCAAAATTGAGGGCAAAACTCCGGGCATCCATGTTGGCAGTACCCACAATAGCCACCTTGCTATCGGCCACCAGCGTTTTGGCGTGCACAAATCCTTTCCGGTAGAGATAGATTTCTACTCCCGCGTGCAGAAGATCCGCATAATAGGAACTGGAGGCAGCATTCACAAATCTGGAATCCGAAACGCCGGGTACCAGAAGTTTGACATCCAATCCGCCCATGGAAGCAATGCATAGGGCATCCATGAGGCTTTCAGCCGGGATAAAATAAGGTGTGGTGATCAGTATTTCTTTTTCTGCCAGGTTGATGGCCTGCAATAGGGAAAAGAGTATGGTGGGCACATCAGAATCGGGTCCCGATGCAGCAATCTGCACAATTTTATCACCTTTGACCGGCATTGAACTGATAGAAGGGAAAAAACGGGTGTCAGCATTGCATTTAATACCGGAACAAAAATTCCAGTCGCACAGGAAAAGGTACTGCAGGTAATAAACCCCCGGTCCGTCAATACGCAGGTGAGTATCACGCCAGAAAAGTTTATTGGGCTCCTTGCTGTCGTTGACATAATGATCGCTAACATTTATGCCGCCCACAAAAGCTGTATGGCCGTCAATCACGATGATTTTCCGGTGATTGCGGTAATTGATCCGGTTGGCAAGGGCAATGAACTTGATCTTGTAAAAAGGGAAAGCCTTCACCCCCGCAGCTTTCATACGGCCAACCATATGTTTGCGAATGGATCTGCTGCCGAAGTCGTCGTATATAAAACGGACATCTACGCCCTCTTTTGCCTTTTCCACCAGCGCTTCCTCTATACTCCTACCGATCGCATCATCGTCGTAGATATAATATTCAATATGAATATGGTGGCGGGCATTTCTGATAGCCTCCAACACTTCCGGGAATTTCTTTTCTCCGTTCACCAACAACCTGACACGGTTTCCTTCTGTAAGTGCGCTGTTGATGTCGGAAAGCAGGAGAACCGCTAGTTCCTTATTATCGCGGACGGCGGCGCCACCACTATTGAAGGCTTTTTGGGAGATTTGAAGTACATCCTCTTTGAGGTGTTTTGCCAGGTCGTTATCCTCCAGGATCTTTTTGCTGTAGAGTTTGTGTTTACGATAATTAATGCCGAAAGAAAAATAAAAAAGCATTCCGATAACCGGCAGAAAGATGGCTACCAGCAGGTAAGCCAGTGATTTGACATTGCTACGGGTGTCGTAAATGATCTTAGCACAAACCAGGATCAGGATGATTACATAAACTATGATAATTAGGGTTCGCCAATCCATTCCAAGTTTTAGGTGAATATCCATTAAATTTATGACCCACGTAACAAAGGCTTATGAAAAACGATCAGGCATATTCGCGAAGGGATTTTCTCCGGACCAGTGCGCTGCTGGCCGGTGGATTCCTCACACTTCCTTCTTTCCTACCGGCAGGACGAACCCCCAAGCTTGCCTTCTCCACCCTGGGATGCCCCGATTGGGAATTCAACCGCATCACGGCATTTGCACGTGAACAGGGTTATAAGGGTATAGAAGTGCGGGGAATATTAAGGGAAATGGATCTGCCAAAAAGCCCGGTATTCAGTTCTGCGTCCGGAAGATCGGCTACCACGGCACGCATGAAAGAATTGGGACTCCGCTTTGTTGGACTCGGTAGTTCCTCGACCCTTCACTACGCTGGTGCTGCTGAAAGAAAAAAACAACTGGACGATGGCCGGCGTTTTATTGACCTGGCAGCAGCTATCGATTGCCCTTACGTACGGGTTTTCCCCAATAATTTTCCCAAGGATCAGGAAAAACAGCAGACCATGGAACTTATCAGCCAGGGGCTTCATGAGCTGGCAACCTATGCAATGGGGGCGGGAGTAACCGTATTAATGGAAACGCACGGTGACCTGGTATGGGCCGATGACCTGCTGCAAATTATGAAGATGACCAACCACAAACAGGCAGCGCTGGTATGGGATCCTTCAAATATGTGGACCGTAACGAAGGAAGATCCTGCAGCAGTATTAAGTAAACTGAAACCTTATATCAGGCATGTTCATGTGAAAGACGCCAGGCTCCTGGAGGGAAAATTACAATATACCTTTCTGGGCCAGGGCGATGTTCCTATCTTTCAAGCGATTGACCTGCTGGCCAGGGAAGCATATGATGGATACTACAGTTTTGAGTGGGAGAAGCTGTGGCACCCCGAAATTGCCGAACCTGAACTGGCGCTGGCCCATTACCCGAAAGTCATGAAAAAGCATTTCCAGTAAATACATCATCCAATACCTGCAGTAATGCCCGGAGACAGCCTGTACCTAAACAATAAAGCGCGCCAGCAGAATACCTATGATGCCATTGTGGTTGGATCCGGTATCAGCGGTGGCTGGGCCGCAAAGGAATTATGCGAAAAAGGACTGAAGGTATTGCTGTTGGAGCGGGGAAGGCCTATTGAACACCCCGACTACCCTACGGCAACTATGGATCCCTGGGACTTCAGGCACCGTGAAAGATTAACACAGGAGGATAAACGAAATTACCCTGTTCAGACCCGGCACTATTCCATACGTGAAGACAATAAGCACTTTTATATCAATGACCTCGAGAATCCGTATACGGAATTGAAGCGGTTCGACTGGATACGCGGCGATGTTTTCGGTGGTCGTTCCCTGTTATGGGCCAGGGCATGTTACCGGTGGAGTGACCACGACTTCGAAGCCAACCAGCGGGATGGTAATGGTGTGGACTGGCCCATCCGTTACAAGGACCTGGCGCCCTGGTACGATTATGTAGAACGTTTTATTGGTGTAAGCGGAAACCGGGACGGGATACCTCATTTGCCGGATGGACAATTCCAGCCGCCTTTTGAAATGAATGCCGTAGAGCAGTATTTCAAGGAAAAGACTGCAGTCAATTACAAAACCCGCCAGGTTATTATCGGAAGGGCGGCCAACCTAACGAAGCCAGTAAAAGGAAGATCACAGTGCCAGGCAAGGAATCTATGTCATCGGGGTTGCCCCTACGGCGCCTATTTCAGCACCAATGCCAGCACTTTACCTGCAGCACAGGCAACCGGCAACCTGACGATCCTTACCCAGGCGTTGGTAAACCGTGTGTTGTATGATGAAAAGAGAGGCCATGCGCACGGGGTGGAAGTTATACATACTGATAGCCGGCGCGTGGAGGAATTTCATGCGAAGATCATTTTCCTGAATGCTGCCACAGTAGCCACAACTGCCATCCTGCTTAATTCGGTTTCAAACCGCTTTCCTAATGGTTTGGGCAATGGAAGCGACCAGTTGGGTCGCAACCTCATGGACCACCACAAGGGATTGTCCATCAACGCTACCATCGAAGGTTTTGAAGACAGCTATTATTATGGCAGGCGCCCAACCAATATCTATATCCCCAGGTTCAGTAATATAACGGAAAAGAACACCGGTTTTTTAAGGGGATATCATTTTGGCGGGGGGGCGTACCGGGGAAGACAACAGGCAGAGGGAATCGGAGCAGCATTCAAAGAGGCCATCACTGAAGCCGGCGGGTGGGGCATCAGCCTCTATGCATTCGGTGAATGCCTTCCCTATTCCGATAACCGGATCACACTGGACCCTGCTAATAAAGACCCTTTCGGAAGGCCCATGATCCAGATCGACTGTAGCTTCCGGGACAACGAGAAAAAAATGCATGCGGATATCCGGGAAACCGGAAAGGAACTGTTGGAACGTGCCGGATTTAATAATATAACGGTAACCGGCACCCTGTCTTTCCCCGGAAATGCCAACCATGAAATGGGAACTGCCCGAATGGGAAGAGACCCCCGCACCTCCGTATTAAATGCCTTTAACCAAATGCATGAAGTTCCCAATGTTTATGTTACTGACGGTTCCTGCATGACCTCGGGATCTTGTGTGAATCCTTCTCTCACCTATATGGCACTGACCGCAAGAGCCTGTGATCATGCGGTCAGTGAATTAAAGAAAGGAAATTTTTGATCAGGAATTCGGAGCACTCCCGGAAGAATAATTGATCATCCATTGCACACCAAACTTATCCTTGAAGCTTCCAAAATAATCACCCCAGAACATATCCTGCATAGGCATTTCCACTGAACCTCCGGCAGAGAGACCGGTGAATAACCTGTCTGCCTCTTCCCGCGATTCAGGGTGAAGGGAGATATAACAATTGTTTCCCACCAACAGCTGATGCCCCATGGAAGGGACCGTATCAGAACCCATCAGGGTGTCACCTCCCCCAATAGGCAGGCTCACGTGCATGACCCTGTTCTTTTCTTCTTCAGATAGATTTTCACAACCAGGGGCGGCCCCGATCCGGTTAATGGGACCATTGAATTCGGTACCGAAAACAGACTTATAAAAATTGAAGGCTTCTTCGGTTTTGCCATCAAAATTTAAATAAGGATTCATCTTTGCCATCTTGAATAGTTTTATGTTGATCAATATTGTACCGTAAAGCTAGTATTGGTTTATCTCCTGCAACCAGTACGATTGCGACAATCATGGGGAGGATTGCGGCATAATATTTAATTAAACTTCTACTAACAATTAGTTAACGGGTGAATGAGTCCTTTGCGGCAAATTCCAAGCACACCTTAATTAATGTTATGAGAAGAAGTCTACCTGTGCTGACGGTAACGGGCATATTGGCGTTAGCCTCCGTTACCGCTGCAGCAAGTCCAGCAGAGCTGCGTGACAGCACCCAACGGAAAGAAGTCAACATTTTCCTGAATGCCTTTGATCGCGTAACCGGAACCGTTAGGGATTCATCCGGTGCAGCGCTTCCGGGCGTTTCCATCAACGTAAAAGGCACCAACCGCTTTACCGTCACCAACAACGATGGCCGGTTTACCATTGAAGCCAGTGACAACGCCATCCTCGTTCTTTCGATGGTTGGATTTGAGTCAAGGGAGATCCGGGCCAACCAATCTAATCTGGGTGAGATCGTTTTACAGGCACATGTCGCCAACCTCAATGACGTTGTAGTAACAGCTATAGGTATCCGCCAGCAAAAAAGAAAACTGGGGTATGCTACCCAGGAAGTGGATGCCACTGCGTTGGCACAGGCCAAAACTACCAACCTCGGGAATGCGTTGTCAGGGCAGGTGGCAGGACTTACTGTACAAAATCCCACCGGTATATTCCAGTCGCCGGGATTCAACCTGCGTGGAAAGAACCCCATCATCGTAGTGGATGGTATCCCCATTGAATCCGACCTCTTTGATGTAAACAGTAATAATATTGAGAACATCAACGTGCTGAAGGGTACCACCGCATCGGCATTGTACGGTTCGAGAGGTAAGAACGGAGCCATCCTGATCACAACAAAAAATGCGAAAAAAGAAGGCCTTGAAATCAATGTCGGCAATCGGACCATGGTAACAGCCGGCTTTACGGTATTCCCTGAAACGCAAACCCAGTATGGCAATGGTTCTGAGGGTAAATATGAATTCTGGGATGGGAACGACGGTGGTATTTCTGATGGTGATATGATCTGGGGGCCAAAATTTGGTACCGGGCAACTGGTTGCTCAATGGAACAGTCCCATCCGCGACAAGCAGACCGGCGAAGTAATTCCCTGGTATGGTGATGTTGCGGGATCAGTATATGATGATAAATCCCGCTATGAGCGTGTTCCCATTGAATGGAAACGTCACGATAACCTGAAGGACTTCCTAGGAACCGGGGTGGTAACGGAAACAAATTTTTCAGCTGCCTACCGCGGAGATAAAGGGCGGTATTATTTTTCTGCAAACCATGCTTACCAGAAGGGACAGGTTCCCAATTCTTCCCTGCAGACAGGAAGTGTAACTTTCAACGCTTCCTATGACCTTGCGGAGAACCTGCAGTTGACCACCAACCTGTCCTACAATAAAGTATACTCCCCCAATTTCCCACGATACGGTTATGGCCCGAAGAACCATATGTACACAATCCTGATCTGGATGGGCGATGATGTTAACGGAACGGACCTCAAAAACCATATGTACCGCCCCGATATGATCGGTTACCGCCAGGCCAATTACAACTATGCCTGGTACAATAACCCCTGGTTTGCCGCCGAAGAACTGAACCAGGAGCACGACCGCGACGTTCTCAGTTCCCAGTTGAAACTGAGCTATGAAATGGCACCAGGGCTTACCCTGCAGGGCAGGATCAATGCCCGCAGCAGGTCTCTTTTTGAAGATATGGAGAGCCCAAAGACATATCTTAATTACGGCGACTCCAGGAACGGTGATTATAAAAACTGGAACTCCAAACAACTGAACCTGGATGCCGACTTCCTGGCAAGTTATAACCGGAAGGTAAACAATGACATCAGCCTGAACCTCACCGCGGGTGCAGCATCCCTTTACCGCAAAACGCAGAATGAATACCAGTCAACTGATGGACTGATTCAGCCATTTGTTTATAGCCTGAACAATACAGCAGGTCCGGTAATGGCATCCAATTACCTGAGTGAAAAAGTGATTCGCAGTATATATGGAACAGTAAGCCTGGATCTTTACAATGGGATCTACCTGAATGCCACCGGCAGGCAGGACTGGAGCAGTACCATTCCGGACAAACCCTATTTCTATCCCTCCGTTTCCATGAGCGCCATCCTTTCTGAATTTATAAGTATGCCGCAACATATTGATTTTGTGAAGGTGAATGCATCCTGGGCCAGCGTACTAAGTGACCTGGACCCATACAGCCTTAGCGCCGCTTACAATAAGGGGGTAACTTTCGGAACACAGCCATCCGTAAATTACCCCGCAGGGCTATTCAACAGGAACATTGAGCCGGAAAAATCCACCTCATATGAATTGGGCATATCTACCGCTTTCCTCAAAAACAGGTTGTCGGCAGATCTTACCTACTATCATATTGTAGATGAAAACCAGATCATTAACCTGCCTACATCAGTAAGTTCAGGATTCACATCCAGAAAAGTAAACGGCAATGAATACACGACCAATGGTTTTGAGGTGGTATTGAATGCAAAGCCTGTCGTAACTGGAAATTTCAAATGGAATACAACCCTGAACTGGAGCCGCTATGTGAAGAAACTGAGCCGGATTTACAATAATGAAAAGACCGCTGGACTTCTGAAAAAGGGCGACCGTGCCGACAGTTATTATTCAAGAGAGTGGGAAAAAAGCGCAGACGGGCAGCTCATTCTGAACCAAAACGGCATGCCCACACGTAATCCATTTTATGCTAACCTTGGACATACAGATCCAAGCTGGAGGATCGGTTTCCTGAACAGTTTTAAAATTAGCGGCTTTACCATCGATGTAGATATTGATGGTGCCTGGGGTGGTATCATGCGGTCCATCACCCATGAGAAAATGTGGTGGGGTGGAAAGCATCCGGAGTCTGTAGAATACCGCGATGCGGAATATGCTGCAGGGAAGCCTGTTTATGTACCAAATGGTGTGATTGTTACCGGTGGCGAACTCAAGCGTGACATCGATGGAAACGTGATCTCAGATACCCGGACCTATGCACAGAATGCCACTGCAGTAAGCTGGCAGTCATGGTCCCAGAACTACCCTTACCGGGCAGCTGTAACCGAAAACGAGAGCAAAAAATTCGCGAACATTTTTGACCGGACTTATATGAAACTCAGAAGAGTATCGGTTTCATATGACCTCACCCGTATTGTCCGCATCAGGCATGTGAATGCATTGGATGTATCTGTATTCGGCTACAACCTGGCGGTATGGAAAAAAATCCCTTACCTGGATCCGGATTATGGAAATGACGACAACCTGCAGGACCCATCTGCTCGCTATGTAGGCATCTCCTTCAATTTTAAATTCTAATACACATAATAATGAAAACGATTAATATACTGGTATGCAGCATGCTGGCCGTTACTGTTTCGGTTACATCCTGCCGTAAGTTGGAGGAGATCAATGTGAATCCCAACAGCCTTACCTCTGTAAATCCACAATTGATATTACCCAAGGTACAGGTTACCGCTGCATCGCAAATGAATAGCACGAGCCCGCTGTATGCCATCAAGATGCTGGTGCAATCGGATGGTGAAAGTGAAGAACAGTTTTACAAGTGGGACAGGGGCAGTTTTGATGCTTATAACAACCTGCGCGACATCACCAAAATGGCGGAGGAAGCTGAAAAGGCAGGAATGCCAGCCTACCTGGCAGTGGCGAAGTTCTTCCGCGCCTGGTATTTTTATAATATGACGCTGCACTTTGGCGACATCCCCTATTCAGAAGCGTTGAAGGGTGAAAGCGGCGAAGCCTACGCACCGGCATACGACGACCAGAAATCCATTTTCAAGGGAATTCTCTCCGAACTTGAAGAAGCCAATGACATCTTGAACGTGGAAAAAACGATCATTGCGGGCGACCTTGTCTACCGGGGTGATGTTACCAAATGGCAAAAGCTGGTGAACAGTTTCCGGCTGAAGGTACTGATGACTTTGTCCAGGAAAACTGCGGATACGGACCTTTCTGTACAAGCAAGTTTCCGGGATATCGCGGGCAACGAGCCGTTGTTCCAGGGAAATTTCGATAACGCTCAGCTGGTTTGGCTTGACCAGCAAGGCAACCGGTATCCCCAGTTTAATTCCAGCGGATTTGGATCCGGCATGTATATGGACAGCACTTTCATCCAAAGACTCCAGGAGCGCAAGGATCCCCGGCTTTTTATTTTTGCTACACAAACCAAAAGTGGCAAAGAGTCTGGTAAGCTGATCACTGACTTCAGCTCTTATGAAGGAGGTGACCCGGCAGCGCCATATGCTTCCATCAACGTGAAAGCCACACAGGGCATTATATCCAAGGTGAATGAACGCTATTACAAGGACCCTGCCACCGAGCCCACTATGCTGATGGGATATTCTGAATTGCAACTAATCCTTGCCGAAGCAGCTGTACGAGGCTGGATCACCGGTGAGCCAGCTAATTATTACAATGAAGGAGTAAAAGCATCGTTTGCTTTTTATAACGATTACGCAAAAGGATATGAGCAGTATGTGGATGAAACGGCCGCAAACGAATACCTCGCACTCAGTATAAATGACCTGGAGGCTGTCAATTCCAGCGAAGAAAAGATTGCCAGGATCATCCTGCAGAAATACCTGCAATCCTTCCTCCAACGCAATTGGGAGCCTTATTTTGAAGCGCTGAGGACTAGCTATCCTTCCTTCCGCAGGCCGGCAGGGGTGAATCTGCCCTACCGGTTCATGTATCCTACCAGCGAGATCACTACCAATACGACCAACCTGGAGGCTGCCATTTCCCGGCAGTTTGGAGAAGGAAACGATAATATCTCCCAAATGACCTGGTGGATGAAATAAGTCCCCCTAACCCCTTCTTTCACACCCGGCAGTTTAAACTGTCCGGGTGTTTTGTTTTATTTATATTACAAGCGTTTTCAACACTTCAATAAAACTGTCCGCAGGATGACCGCCCCCGTTAATGAAGCCGGAATGGATAAAGTGATTGCTGCCCTTACCGCTGCAGGGTATGGGTGTTGGTGGCTGGACCTCCCCTCCCAACTGCTGGTATTGGACCAACAGTGTATGCAGTTAAGCGGTGCTCCGGCAGGTGGTCTGGATATAGAAGCTTTACTGGGGTATGTTCATCCCCTTGATAAAGAAGCAGTCAATAAGGCCTTCCTGAATTGTATCAAGGAAAAGGAAAACCGGTTGCAGATAAGCTTCCGCACGGTTGTCAGTTCAGGCACTGATCCAGTCTGGATACATTGCCGGGGAGCCGCCAGCCGGAATGAGGACGGGGAGCTTGTATCCTTTACCGGCCTAATGCATACACTCGCAGCACCGGTATACAATCAGCCCGACCCTGCCACACTGAACGCCCTTAGTCAACTGGAAGCCAGCGAAGCACGGTTCAGAAGCATCGTGGAGCAATCACCTATGGCAATCGGGCTATTGCGCGGCCGTGACATGATCGTTGAGTTGGGCAATGAAATGATGTTTGACATTTGGGGAAAGGGCAAAAATATCCTGGGGATGAAGATCATTGACGTATTGCCCGAGATCCGGGACCAGGGTTTCATGGAGCTGATGGAGCGGGTTTTCGATACAGGAGAGCCTTACCTGGGATATGGTTACCTGGCAAAGCTGCACCGCAACGGAAGATTGGAAGAAGGTTATTTTGATTTTGCTTATACACCGGTAAGGGACCTTACCCAGAATATAATGGGTATCATGGTGATGGCAACCGATGTTACCAAACAGGTCCTGGCAAAGCAGGCCATTGAAAAGAGTGAATATAAGTTCCGGAGCCTCCTGGAGGAGGCACCGTTTGCCACCGCGCTGTACCAGGGCCGGGAACTGGTTATAGAAATGGCGAACGATGCCATGATCCGTTTATGGGGTAAAGACCCTTCCGTTATCGGCATGCACCTTCAGGATGCCCTTCCCGAACTGGAGGGGCAACCATTCATTGACCTGCTCCACGAAGTGTTTGACACCGGCATTGCCTATCATGCAAAAGATCAGCGTGCCGACCTCGTAGTGGATGGAAAACTAAGCAGTTTTTATTTCAACTTTACCTATAAGCCCCTCTTTGATGAAAACGGTAAAACCTATTCGATCCTGAATATGGCAATGGATGTGACCGACCAATACCTCAACCGGAAAAAGGTGGAGGAGGCAGAATCGGCACTGAGGGGAGCAGTGGAACTGGCCGAACTGGGCACCTGGGGATATGACATGCAGACACAGGAATTCTTTATATCAGACAGGCTTAAGTCCTGGCTGGGTATAGAAGAGGACCGGACTGGAATGGAAACTTTTAATTCAATTGTACCGGAGGACAGAGACCGGATCGCCAATGCGGTACAGGCAGCGCTTACCCCCGGTTCCAGCGGGTTATACGATGAAGAATACCGGATCATGGATCTGAAAAGCGGCCAGCAGCGTATACTTCATGCACAAGGTCGAACCATCTTTGACGGAAGCGGAAAGCCCATAAGCATAAATGGTACTGTGCAGGACGTAACTACCCAGCGAGAGATACAACTGAGCCTGGAAAATGAAGTGCAGCAACGAACCGAAGAACTGGCCGCCGCCAACGATAAGCTGAAATCCATCAACGAAGAACTGGCCGAAACCAACAGGCAATTGTCGCGTTCCAATGAAGAACTGGCCCAATATGCCTATGTGGCCAGTCACGACCTCCAGGAGCCACTCCGTAAGATCATGTTATTCAGCGACATGTTGCGCAAAAAAACCGGCAAACCGGAGGAGCAGTCTATTATCATCGAAAAAATCAATCGTTCCGCAGACAGGATGTCAAACCTTATCCAAAGCCTGCTGGAGTTTTCCCGTCTTTTACAATCGGATACGCTGATCCAGCCCGTGAACCTGCAATCGATCCTGAACAAGGTTATGACTGATTTTGAGTTATCCATCCAGGAAAAAAATGCCACTATTAACATAGGGCCTATGCCCGTGATTGATGCCATTGAACTGCAGATGAACCAGCTTTTTTACAACCTTTTCAGTAATGCGCTGAAGTTCACCACCGAGGAACGGCAACCTGAGATCAGCATTTCTGCTTCCATCTTTGGTAACGAAAACGGGTATCATTTCCATCACATCAGGTTTTCCGATAATGGAATTGGGATTGAGGACCGTTATAAGGAGCAGATATTCGAGGTGTTCCGCAAGTTACATACAAGGGATATTTACCAGGGGTCTGGAATCGGGCTGTCTATATGCCGCAGGATAGTTGCCAATCATGAAGGCACTATCCACGTGGAGTCGGAACCCGGGAAAGGCACCACCTTCCATATCATGCTGCCGGCACGCCTAACACAACCTAATTCAACAGGATCTCATCAATAAAGATCCATCCCCGCTCGCCTTTGCCACGGTGCCAGGAAGGCAGCTTACGGACCGGCCGGATCACCATGCGCAACAGGCTTACGGGGCGGCCATCCAGGTGAAAATCATACACAGGGTACCAGGCGTCTAATTCTTTATTAGGTTGATCGGGTCGGAGTCTTTTTACCAGCCGGAGATCCTGAAAACTGTTTCCTGCCCATAATTCCAGTTCCAGTGGTGGCATGATATAGCTTTTAACATCAACCATCAAACTGTAACTGACCCGTTTTATTGGGGTTGGCGTTTTCAGGCGGATCAAAGCTTTCAGATCGGTTTCTTTATAACCCAGCCAACCTCCATTTTTAAAGAATAGCTCCCCCTTTTCCAGGTCAGTAAGGGTACGGGAACCCTCCCCCGCATAGAGTTTGTCGGGCTTGGTTTCCAACTCAATGCTGTCCGGACGGATACCACTTCGCAGGAAATGCATTTCAGAAACATCGCTGCTGTACCATCCCGGCAAATAAGCCCTGGCTTTCAAAAGGGTATTGCTGTCAAGTACTAAGGGCTGCTGGTAAACAGGTGAAAGCAGGCTGTCAGGATCCTTGCCATCTGTGCTGTAACGAATCACGGCACCTTTTACATATGCTTTTAATGGAACGGTAATGGTGCCGGCGAACAGCGGCTTCTCCGCATCTATAATAGGCTTGTTGAGTTTCGCCACCAGGGTATCTGCGCCGGAACCTCCCTGGATCAGAATATTGGGATAGGCTTCCCGTAGCGCCTCCAGTTTACTTGCTGGCAAACCGGTATTCCATAGATATACAACCGAAAGATTTTTCATAGCAGCTGGCAGTACCAGCTTATTTGCACCAAGCTGGGTTCCGGAGAGGCTAAGCTGCTGCAGGCGCGATAAGCCCGCCAGGTGCTGAAGCCCATTGGCCGTAACCCTGGTAAACGAAAGATTTAACCTTCTCAGTTCCGGAAAGCCGGCAATGATCACCAGGTCAGAGTCGGAGACCGGCATGCCTGAAAGGTTCAGCGATACGATATTTCCTGCCAAAGGCCGTAAAGCCGCAAGTTCCTTGCTGTTGTATTGGTGGCTGCCAAAAAATCGAACCGACAATGCGGGCGATGCTGCTGCCAGCCTCTCCACTCTCCGGTAATCGTTATTTACTGCCGCCACTATTTTTTCATCCGCTGGTTCAAAAGCAAATACACCGTCTTCGAGGCTATTAAAATAACCCGATGCCAGTATGCGAAGACTATCTTGCTCCGTCAGGTCAACCAGCTTAGTGGTAAACCCCGAACCACCCCGAATCCAGTAATAGATCAGTTTCAATTCCGTATCTGTTAACTGTGGTTTTTCTTTAGGGGGCATATGTTCCTTGTGTTCCACAGGCAGGTGCAGACGATGTAGCATCAGTCCAAATCCGGCCTGGGTGGTATCCCATAGTTTCCCATTTTTACCACCCCGGAGCAATTGCTCTGTTGTAGTCATGACTAACTGCCCCTTGGCTTTCCGGTCGTTGTGACATCCCGCACATTTGCTATCCAGCACTGGTTTCACCAGGTGGGTAAAGACCACGGCGTCTTCCAGCAGCACTTCTGGTTTTGTGTCAGCAGGCGACACAGGCTCCAGCACAAAATTCTCACCGTGCGTGATGGTGGCTCCTTCGTGGGCGGCCAAAAGGATGGCCAGGGTAGCTGTAATACCCATACCGATCGTCGCACCAAAATGGTTTCGGGCGCTTTTGCGGAAACCATACCATACCAGGGTAATCCATGCCACTCCAATACCCGACCATTGATGTATAGCCAGGGCGTCCGTATCATATCCTTCTTCCTTACTTAAAAAAGTTCCCATCAGGACGGCCATCGTTGAACTGAAGGCAGCTGATAGGAGGAACCAATCACCTGCCAGCCGCAACACCTCCTGCCGCGTACCGCGCGTGAACGTTTCCCATGCCGCTGCCAACAATAATAATACAATCGGAAAATGCAACACCAGGGGATGCATTCTTCCCATCACCTGTAACCAGGGGGCAAGTTGAATCTTCTGCCCGAACAAGAGCAAGATTACCAGCAGGCCGTTTACCAGCAGACAGGATTGAAAAATGATTTCCTGTAAAAAGCGGGATTGCTTTTTCAACTCATATCGGGTTTAGGGTACTTATGTTTTGAGGATATCCTTAACTACCGTTCCGGCTACATCCGTCAGCCGGTAGCGTCTGCCCAGGTGTTTATAGACAAGTTTTTCATGGTCCAGTCCCATCAGGTGCAGGGCAGTAGCGTGAAAATCGTGCACATGAACCGGGTTGGAAACAATATTATACCCAAATTCATCGGTTTCACCATATACTCCGGGTTTAACGCCGCCGCCAGCCATCCATACGGTAAAGCACCGGGGGTGGTGGTCCCTGCCGTAATTATCTTTCTTTAAAATGCCCTGGCAATAATTGGTCCGGCCGAATTCGCCTCCCCAGATTACCAGGGTTTCGTCCAGCAACCCTCGCTGTTTGAGGTCAGTGATGAGTGCTGCGGATGCCTGGTCGGTATCCATGCATTGTCCACGTATTTCCTGGGGAAGGTTACTGTGCCCATCCCAACCCTGGTGATACAGCTGTACAAAGCGGACTCCGTTCTCCGATAGCTTCCGTGCCAGCAGGCAATTGGCGGCATAGGTTCCGGGAACCAGGCAATCGGGACCATATAATTTAATTATCTCATCGGGCTCCTTACTCAGGTCCGTCACTTCCGGTACAGCCGTTTGCATGCGATAGGCCATCTCATATTGCTGGACCTTGCTTTTTATTTCGGGGTCTCCAAACTGCTGATAACTCTCTTCATTCAATTCAGCAAGCTTATCCAGCATTTTACGCCTTTCTGCTCGGGTCATCCCCGGATGGTCGTTGAGATATAAAACAGGATGTTCGCTGTTGCTGAATTGTACTCCCTGGTGTATACTATCCAGGAATCCGTTGGTCCATAATTTTGAGTAAACGCCCTGGCCATTTCCTTTTCCCTTTGACAGTAGCACACAGAAAGCGGGCAGGTTCTTGTTTTCGCTGCCTAACCCATAACTGAGCCACGAACCCATACTGGGCCGGTTGCCTACTTGTGCACCGGTCTGGAAAAATGTAAGTGCGGGGTCGTGGTTGATGGCTTCCGTATAGAGGCTTCGAATGATACAGAGCTCATCCACAATTTTTGCTGTATGCGGCAATAGCTCACTTATATAAGCCCCGTGCTGGCCATACTGGCTGAACTTAAAATAGCTGGCGGCCAGCGGGAACTTATCCTGGCCGGACGTCATCCCCGTTAATCGCTGCCCCATCCGTATCGATGCCGGCAGATCCTTTCCATGCATTTTCTCCAACAGAGGTTTGTAATCGAAAAGGTCCAGTTGCGAAGGGGCCCCATTCTGGAACAGGTAAATGATCCTTTTGGCTTTGGGTGCGAAATGCGGTATTGCTGAAAATTCCAGGGGCGCTTCCTCTCCTTCTCCGAAAAGATCGGGTATCAACAGGGAGCCCAGGGCCGCTCCACCCACTCCCATTGCCAGCCTCGACAGGAATCTCCTTCGATTCATCCCCAGCCGGTATTCCAGTACTTCTTTTTCCATCTGCTAGTTTTTCGTTATAGCTTCTTCCAGGTTATAAATGGTTGCGATCACCTGCATCAGGGCGGCTGTCTCCCGGGCATCTGCTGCAGGCTGGCGAGGGTAGTCACCTATGGAAAGCAACTCATCCCACTTCAGCTTCCCCTGACGGAAAAGTTGCAATTGCTCGGCATAATACGCTTCCAGTAATGCTAACTCTTTTTTCGACGGTTGCCGGCACAACACCTGGCGGAAGGCCTGGCGGATCCGGTCCAGGGAATCCCGCTGCTGCAACACGAGTTGCTGGGCAAAAACGCGACTGGCTTCCAGCACCATCGGGTCGTTCAGCATTACCAATGCCTGCAGGGGCGTGCTGGTAACGGCACGCTTCACTTCACACTGGTCGCGGTTACTGGCATCAAAAATCATCAGGGAAGGTGGCGGAACGGTGAGTTTGATAAACGTATACATACCTCTTCGGTACAGGTTACTGTCGCGGTCTTGTTTATAGTTTACCAACACTCCCCTTCCCGAACTGGCTGCCTCCCAGAGTCCTTTCGGTTGATAGGGTTTTACACTCGGGCCGCCCAGTGTCCGGTTCAGCAGGCCACTGCTTCCTAACACTATATCCCGGACGATTTCGGCTTTCACCCTTAGGCGTGGTGCGCGCGATAAATAAATATTGTCCGGATCGATCCTTAGTTGTGCCGGGCTCACGGCTGCCGACTGGCGGTAAGTAGCGGAAAGTAATATCTTTTTCACCAGGTATTTAATATTCCAGTCGTGTTCCATGAAATCCACCGCCAGCCAATCAAGTAATTCGGGATGGCTGGGCAACTCGCCCTGCATGCCGAAGTCGCCGCTGGTTTTTACTATTCCCTTACCGAAGATCTCCTGCCAGAGATGATTAACAAATACCCTGGCTGTGAGAGGATTGCTTTTATCGACCGTCCACTGTGCCAGGCCCAACCTGTTGGGTGCATATCGGGCAGTGTCGAATTTCATTACAGCTGGCAGGGAAGATGCTTCAACCCGCTCACCCGGCTGGTCGTATAATCCGCGGTTCAGCAGGTAGGTAGGCCGTAAGGTATCCAACTCACCCATTACAGATACCTGTACCGTATCAGGATGCTGCTTGTTTATGAACTGCATCATATTACGTACATCATCATCCGAAATTGACAATACTGGGGTCTTGGCTGGCTTTGAAACACTGACATCTCCTTCAAATCCCTGCTCTTTGCTGTTATTAAAAAACGCATAGAGACTAAAATAATCTTTCTGTGAAATGGGGTCGTATTTATGGTCGTGGCATTGTGCGCATTCAGCAGTCATGGCCAACAGCCCCTTGGAATAGGTCTTCACTTTATCAACCACATATTCTACACGATATTCTTCTGGTATGACGCCCCCCTCTTCTGTGTATTTATGGTTACGGAGAAATGCTGTGGCCAGCACCTGCTCTTTACTGGCCTGGGGTAGCAGGTCACCAGCCAGTTGCCAGGTCAGGAAACGATCATAAGGCATATTACTGTTGAAAGCGTGGATCAGCCAATCGCGGTAGGGCCACTGCGAACGGATATTGTCGTCCTGGTAACCGTAACTGTCGCTGTACCTGGAAATATCCAGCCAGTGGAGGGCCATTTTTTCACCAAATGATGCAGAAGACAGGAACTTATCGATCATCTTTTCATAAGCGGCATCGGAATGGTCTTTTTCAAAAGCGTCCATGGCAGCTTTGTCTGGCAACAAACCCGTAAGATCAATGCTGATGCGTTTGAGCAGCTGCTCGGAAGTGGCAGTACTATTAGGTTCCAGCTGTATACTTTGCAGTTTGGCGAGGATGAAATGATCGATCTCGTTGCGCGCCCAATCCTTGTTTCCGGTTTTGGGTAGCGGCTGTTTGACGGGAGGCAGGAACGCCCAATGTTTCTCATACCGGGCTCCCTGCCGGATCCAGCTGGTAAGGATGGAAATCTCGCCAGGACTCAGGGTTCCCAGATGTGAACCGGGCGTTGGCATCTGGTACGATGGATCGGTTGAGCTTACACGACGGATGAGTTCTGATGATTCAGGATCTCCGGGCACAATAGCGAAAGCACCGGGGCTCTCCCGCAATGGGGCAAAAGCGGAATCCTGGATATCAAGTCTTAATCCAGCCTCTCTTTTATTTACATCCGGACCGTGGCAGGTAAAACATTTATCAGAAAGGATGGGACGTACCTGGTAGTTGTAGCTGATCCTGCCCTCCGGAATATCCACGGAAGGATCAGCATTCCCGCTGCAAGCATACCAGCAAGCACAGGCAAGACCCACCAGGGCCATCACAGACAAGGCCTTATAATTCATACGGCAAATAATCTTCTATAAATGTAACTTTATTTTGTACCCGAGGCAACCCCGGTTCTCCGAACGCCGTTTTGAAATCCAAAGCATGGATCCAACATACAAAACGGAGCAATCCCTTCAACAAATAGTAAGGGGTTGTATTGCACTGGAAAGGCAATGCCAGAAATGTTTTTACGAACATTTTTACGGTTATGCCTTCACGGTATGTCACCGCTTTGTTCCTGATGAAGAAGAGACCCTGGAAGTTGTAAACGACGGGTTCCTCAAAATTTTTCGTGAGCTCGTTCATTTTAAACCCCATCATGTAACCCTGGAAGATTCCCTCAAAGCATGGATCAGGCGCATTTTCATCAACACCTCCATCGATCACCTCCGGCGTCATAAAATGACCACCATAGAGTTGAACGAAGCAACCAGCCAACAGGCGGCTAGCGTAATGCCCCCTGTGGCATTGGAAAGGCTATCCCAAAAAGAATTAATGGAAATGGTAAGGCGACTGACGCCTGCGTACCGGATGGTGTTCAACCTTTTTGTTATTGACGGATATACGCATGAGGAAATTGCGGCATTATTGAATATTTCTGCCGGCACCTCCAAGTCAAATCTTGCAAAAGCAAGGATTAATCTCCAGAAAATGATCTTAAAAGTACAGCAGCTAGAAACAGCTTATGGAAGAAGAGTTATATAAACATATGGACGACCTGTTCCGTGAGGCCGCCGACACCCCTGGCCCCCCGCCTACACCTGCAGCATGGCAAAAAATGGAAGCCCTGCTGGAGGAAGATCGGCGGCGCCGCAGGGTGGTAGCCTGGTGGTGGCTGCCACTGGTACTGATTGGTGTGGCTGCGGGAAGCTTTTATTACTTTGAACCACCGGCAACAACAAGAGCCTTCCAACAAACAGCCGGCGGCAGGGGCCTGGTAAAGACTAAAGAAAATCCCTTTACCGTAAGCCCGGTTAATTCTGGCAAAGCGGCTCCTGAATTAATCACGCATACACCTTCAACAACGATGGACCAGGCATCCCCGTCAGCTAAAACAGATACGGTTATACCGGTACAACTGTTCAAAACTTTTAGGGAAGACAAGCCGATGGAATCGGAGAAAGACCTCGCTTTCGGGGATCTTTTCACCTTGAAGCATAGTCTTCCCGATTTTGTCGCAGCCATAAATTCTTCCAGCGGAGAAATATTTCCCCGCAGGATTAAATTGCCTTCCCAGATGCCGGATGCAGATAGTAGCGTAAAGAGTAGTGCAGACAATAAAAAAATACCGGAAAAGAAATCTTTGCCGGTGTTTATATATGCAGTTGCTGCCCCGGAAGCATCTTTTGTTCCTGGTAACCCGATGGGAAAACTTCGTCCGGCATATGGACTGGGACTCGGATTCAACTTATCCCGACGTTTCTTTATCCAGGCAGGCATCCACTCTTCCACCAAAACCTATGGAGCCAAAGGATCCGATTATTATCCAAAAGATGGTTCCTATTATAACAATGAACACATAAAGCTTACCTGGGTGGATGCAGACTGTGAATTATTAGAGATCCCGGTAATGGCTGGCTATAACCTCATCCAAAAAAAGAAAAGGTCGGTATATATTTCCGCAGGTTTCAGTTCAGCTATAATGAAACGCGAGTATTACGATTACCAATATACGCGTTATGGCCAACCCGCACAGTCCAGCCATACGTATAAAACAGGATCCTTTACACCTGTAGCCAATGTGGGACTGGCGGCAGGTTACCGGCAAAAGATCGGCAACCGGTTTTCTATCCTGGCAGCACCTTACCTGTTCCTGCCGGTAAAAGGTGTTGGGGAAGGAAAGGTAGAACTTGCTTCGGTGGGACTGCAGGCTGGACTGCTCTTCGAACCCTTCAACGTCAAACAAAAATAAAAGTTCGTCCAGGCAACCCTTAAGCTGGTTTTTACGCTGTGATAAAGGTGCAGAACAGATCATCCCTCTTGAAACCTTTGGTCCTGGTAGCCCTTTTGGCAATTGCCTTAACGGGCTACCTGTTTTACCTGTACCAGGAATCTCCTGCAGACCTTAATAAGTCAAAGCCTGATGTAAAAATGGATGCAACGGAGTTGAGCTTTGAATTTTCTGTGAATGAAGCAAAGGCATCAGAAACGTATATCGGTAAGATTATAGAAACAGAAGGACCCGTTAAAGAAGTGGATACAGCATCACAAACGCTGGTCCTGGGAGATTCCACTTTCCCACTTTTGATCAGCTGCGCTTTGGCACCCTCGCAGCATAGGCAATTGAATAAGGTGCAACCAACCGGAAGGGTAAGGATTCGGGGAACCTGCACCGGCGTTTTAATGGATATTCAACTGAATAATGCCGTTTTGGTGGAAAACAATTGATCATGTGGAGAATCATCATAATAACCATTCTGCTCCATTCCCTTACCAAGGCAGTTAATGCACAACGCTATCTTACCCGTAAGGCAACCGTAAGTTTTCAATCGCTTGCCAGCAAAGAAACTATCACAGCTACTAACAACCAGGGAATTTTCATCCTGGATACAGGCAGCCTGGTAGTGGAAGCTGCTGTGCTCATGCGCGGATTCACTTTCCGGAAGGCTTTAATGCAGGAACATTTCAATGAGAATTATGTAGAAAGCGAAAAGTACCCGAAATCCATTTTTAAGGGTCGGATGACTGGAACTTCCCCCAACTGGGAACAGGACGGCACTTATACTGTTACCGTGGAAGGCACCCTTAACTTACATGGACAAACGAATCCAGTCAGTACAGAAGCCTTAATAAATATCAAAAGTAGAAAAGTATCTGCCAGCACCAGCTTCACTATCAAATTGAGCGACTACCGTATAAGTATACCTGCAGTGGTTACCAATAATATCAATAATACCATCACCATCTCCTTCAAAACAGGAGAGTTACAACATACAAACCAATGAACACCTTCCGATCCATCACAGCCGTAACATGGGCTTTTGCCCTGCTCCTGTTTCCTCTTTGGATGAATGCGCAGCAGCCCGAACGGTCACTCCTGGATCAACTTCCGGACAGTAACCAACAGGTTGTCAGGGTAAGCCAGGCGTTTCATTCCACCCGGGTGATCCAGTCGCCATCGATTGAAATGCTCCATAGGAAAAACCTGGATGTACGGATACTCCACCGCTTCGGGCAGCTGGACAATGGTATCAAAGAGTTGTTTGGACTGGATGAGGCTTCCATGCGGATGGGGCTGGACTATGGTATTACGGATCATTTCATGGTGGGAATTGGCCGCAGCACGTATAAAAAAGAATACGATCTGCTATTGAAATTCAGACCTGTGCAGCAATCCACAGGCAAAAAAAATTACCCGGTTTCGGTTGTCCTGGCAGGCGGAGCTATGGTACGCACCGCAGACGAGATCAGCCTGGATGGGTATGAGGCCAGTACCCGGGACCGGACATCTTATTATCTGCAATTGCTGGCAGGAAGAAAATTCAGCAACAGGGTATCTTTCCAGGTCATTCAGACCTTTGTTCATATGAGTTATGTAAACGATCCGCTGCTGGAGAAAAATATCTACGCCTTAGGAGCAGCTGCCCGGGTCAAACTCTCCCCGCGTCTTTCCCTGACCCTTGATTATAACCATAACTTCATGAAACCGGCCGACGGTTACGAAGACCCGCTGGGCATCGGCCTGGATATTGAAACAGGCGGACATGTGTTCCAGTTGCATTTCAGCAATGCCGTGGGTATGAATGAACGCGCTTACCTTACCGAAACTACCGATGAATTCTTCCGGGGTGAGATCCGCTTTGGATTTAACCTCAGCCGCATGTTCCAGTTGGGAAATAGTCCTGAATAGATCTTAACAAAGATTACTTTGCGTATTTAATACACATATATTGTAACTTAGCCGGAGCAACCTTTACACAGGTCAAAACCGGTTAACATGAAACGAGCCATCAATCTTTGTCTTGCTCTGCTGCTTGCTGCAGTCGCATTTGCGCAGGAAATTCAATCGCCTTCTGGACAACTGTCACTAAAGTTCACGATCATCGACAGTATTCCCTACTATGAATTATATTTCAACAACAAACCCATTATCCGGCAAAGCCGGCTGGGACTGACCTTGGCCAATGCGCCCTCATTCCGGGAAGGGTTCATGATTAAAACCCAGCACACCGACAGTTTAAAAGAAACCTGGAAGCCGGTTTTGGGGGAAGAAAAAAGCATCACCAGTCATTACAACGAGCTGGCTGTTACACTTTACCAACCCTCGCAGTTGCGCGAAATCATTCTTCGCTTCCGCCTGTTCAATGATGGGTTGGGATTCCGGTATGAATTCCCGCAGCAAACCCGCCTGAATTACTTTGTTATTAAAGAAGAAGCCTCCCAGTTCATTTTAGCAGGTGATCATAAAGCCTGGTGGATTCCTGGTGATTATGATACAGAGGAATATAATTTTACCACCTCACTGTTATCGGAAGTGCCGGCACTATTCGATAAAAGTTATGATGGGAATGCTTCCCAGACGATTGTCCCGATGGCACTTCAGACACCCTTAATGATGAAAAGTTCAGACGGTGTTTATATTAACATCCACGAAGCAGCATTAATAGGGTATGCAGCAATGAACCTGGAACTTGAGCCAAAGAGCCATGTTTTACAAACCCACCTGACACCGGATGCACAAGGCAATAAAGGTTATATCCAAACACCCTTCCATACCCCCTGGAGAACAATTGTGGTAACCGAAACGGCAGAAGCGATGCTGGCATCACGGCTGATCCTGAATCTCAATGAGCCTACCCGGTATACCAGCACCGATTGGATCAAACCGGTAAAATATATCGGGGTCTGGTGGCAGATGTTCTGCCCAGGCCAGGGAAGCTGGAATTATACTAATATAGATAATGTGCATTTGGGGATTACCGATTACAGCAAACTTCCCCCAAATAATACTCATGCCGCCAACAATGATAATGTGAAAAGGTATATAGACTTTGCTGCAAAACATGGATTTGATGGTGTATTGGTGGAAGGCTGGAACGAGGGCTGGGAAGATTGGTTCGGTAAATCCAAGGAATATGTATTTGATTTTGTAACTCCCTACCCCGATTTTGATGTGAAGATGTTAACTGGTTATGCGCGCGAAAAGGGGGTAAAACTGATCATGCACCACGAAACTTCAGCTGCTGCCACTAATTATGACCGGCACCTGGATACAGCTTTCCGGTTTATGATTAATCACGGTTATGAAGCGGTGAAAACGGGTTATGTAGGCAATATTATTCCGCGCGGCGAACATCATTACAGCCAATGGATGATCAACCATTACAATCGCGTGATCCAAAAGGCTGCGGATTACCGTATCCTGGTGAATTCACACGAGTCGGTACACCCTACCGGTCTGCATCGCACCTTCCCTAATGCCATTGCAGCCGAAGCTGCCCGCGGAACAGAATATGAAAGTTTCGGTGGTAATAATCCTGACCACACCACCATTCTCCCGTTTACCCGTTTGATGGGTGGACCGATGGATTATACCCCTGGTATATTTCAAACGAAATTCGATTACTACCAGCCGGGTGATACACGTTATGTGAAAACCACGCTGGCCAAACAGCTGGCACTCTATGTTACCATGTACAGCCCCCTACAGATGGCTGCGGACATTATTGATAATTATGAGCGTTTTCCGGATGCGTTCCAGTTCATCAAAGATGTGGCTGTAGACTGGGATACCACCCGAATCCTGGATGCTGAACCCGGTGATCATATCACCATTGCCCGGAAAGCGAAAGGCAGGGAAGAATGGTTCGTGGGCGGAATCACGGATGAAAATCCCCGAATTACCAGCGTCGATTTCAGTTTCCTGGATTCAGAGGATTGGTATATAGCTACTATCTACGAAGACGCAAAAGATGCGCACTTCATTACCAACCCCATGAAATACCATATTTACCAGGTACTGGTGAATAAAAAGTCCAAACTGAACCAGCGCCTTGCTGCCAGTGGTGGCTTTGCCATCAGCATGAAAAAAGCCGGGAAAGAGGATATTCGTAAACGTAATCGACTAAGAGGTAAGTAATGGCCCAGTTGTAATATTTTAAAAAACTGCCGCTTATGCGGCAGTTTTTTTTGTAACAAAACAGGTGAGGCTGCATCCAACCAGAAAGAATCTCATTGATTTGTACGATTATCTATCCGACAAATGAACCAACAGCAACAGGAATTTGAACAAATATACCGGGAGTATTCGCCGGGTATACGGAAATTATGCCTGGGGTATACGGGTAATAACACGCTGGCAGAAGACCTGGTCCAGGAGAGTTTTATTGCAGCATGGAATAATATGCACCGTTTCAGGGGTGAAGCAAAGCTAAGCACCTGGATCTACCGGATAGCAGTAAATACCTGCCTGTCTTACCTCCGCAGGAACAGGATTCCTACCGAAAATATTGACGACCACCCCGTTTCCGAACTAACCGAGGAATACAACTTAAAAGAACAACAAGTTCAGCTATTGTATAAATGCATCAGTCAACTTGCGGAATCCGAAAGGCTCATCATTTCTATGGTGCTGGAGGACAAATCGTATGAAGAAATCGCGGATATTCTCCAGATAAAAGAGGGGAACCTTCGTGTTCGGATCCACCGGATTAAAAAACAATTAACTGAAATCTATAATCGCCATGCAGGACTTTGAATCTTTAAAAAACATTTGGGAGGGTGCAGGCAAGGCTGTCCATGCATCCAACGAGAGACCAATGCCTGAAAATTTACATGTCCGCAACCAGCGGCGCAAATTGGAGAAGGAACAGTTTAACGCGAGCATCTTACTATTCTTCACATTCCTGGTAATATTGAGTATGGGATTGTTTGCAAAGATGGACATAAAGTGGATGATGACCTGGGTGGCTATGTACCTGCTTTCGCTGGTTTGCCTTGCGCAGTCCATTCTCCTTTACCTGAACTGGAAAAAACTCCGACGCATAGACGAAACAGCTCCTCCAATAAAACACTTGCAACAGTGGGAAGCCTATTACCGGTTTCGTAAGCAGCAGCTACGCTGGAATGGCCCTGCCTATTTTATTGCACTGAATGTAGTCATGGGAACGTATTTTGTTGAAATATTCCAGGGGCGTCCCTATAGAAATGTAGCAATCTTTCTGGCTGTATACATAGCTTGGATGTTATTTGCCTACTTTTACATCGGCAGAAAAAAATTACGAAAGGAAGATAACTACCTGAAAGGCATCATCCAGGATCTCAGAGCCATGGAAGAGCAATTAAAATAAGTAAAACGCAACCAGGGCTCCGGTAAATGTATTTAGCAGGTTGACACCATCATTACCCACCCATCCCTTTCTTTCAAGGGTAGCTCCCATTAATGAATCGGCAATATTACCGGACGTTCCCGCAGCTATAATCAACAAACCATTCTCCATGGACCCTGTCCCAATGGCATGGCAGATGGCAATTGCAGCACTGGCAAGAACTCCTGCCAGGGTACCTTCCAGGCTGATAACACCATTCTGTCCGCGAGTGGCAGGTCGAAGCGTTAAGATGTCAAAATTACGTTTACTGATGACCGTTCCTACCTCAGTCGAGATGGTATCTGCAGCGGCGGCAGAAAAGGCCGAAGCCACAATAGCCAGCATTAGGGGGGAATGAAATGCATAGATCGTTGCGAGTAACCCGGCAAGGCCAGCGATGAAACCGTTGGCCAGTACTTGGCCAGCGTTCCGTTTACCTTTGTTCCTTTCGGCCACACCGAGTCGGATTTTAAGGCTTGCTCTCCAGTGAGTAGCGGCCACGGCCATCACGAAAAAAAGACCCATACACGCAAAACCGGTCAACCCGGTGCCGGCAAAAACCAGGGCGGCAATAATCACTCCAAGGAGTGCAGCAGGCAGGGTAAGTTTGCTGTAGTATACACTCCATACCGCGGCAAGTAATGTAGTGCCACTAAAAATCAGGAGAGGCAGGTCCATGATCTAAAATAACGGTCCTGCCCCTCCCTGCAAAAAATAAATCACAGACCTGACGGTGTTTCCACCAGAAATGCGGATGATGCCACATGCGTCCTGCCGTAGATATCTTGAGAAAACCGTAAAACGGCTTTAATCAGTCGGGCGGTCCTTTCTTTCCACTCCAAAATTCCGGGAGGGCGACTTCCCCAATCGAATGATCATCTCACCTCCCGAAACAATATCACGGTGCCGTATAAATGATTTCGGATAGGGCTTTCCATTCAGGTGAATCGACTGTATATATTTATTCAAACGCGACTGACCTTCCACCTTCACCCGGAAATTCTTGCCGCCTCCTACCCTGATTTCTGCCTCGCTCACTAACGGCGACCCCAAAACATACAAGCCGTTGGCGGGATTAACCGGGTAAAATCCAAGTGCCGAAAACACATACCAGGCAGACATTTCACCAGCATCCTCATTGCCACAGATCCCATCGGGCAGGGTGGTATAGAAAGTATCCATAATCTGCCTGACGCGTTCCGCTGTTTTCCAGGGCTGCCCTGCATAATTGTATAAATAGGGGATGTGGTGATTCGGTTCATTACCATGGGCATATTGCCCGATCATTCCGGAAATATCCGGCGAAGCATCGGCATTCAATGCAGAGGTGAGTGCACTAAAAAGAGAATCCAGTTTTCCGGTAAACTTTCGGTCACCACCAAACAAACCGATCAAACCATTTACATCGTGCGGTACCAGCCAGGTATACTGCCAGCCATTCCCTTCGCAGTAATCGTTCTTCCGGTGTGAGGCCTGGAATGGATCAAAGGGTGTCCGCCACTCCGTTGCTGTAAGCCGCCCCCGCATATGACCCGAAGACCGGTCAAAATACTGCTGATAAAGTTTCGACCTTTTGCCGAAATATTCCTCGTCTTCTTTTTTTCCCAATGCTTTCGCCATCAGCGCTATGCACCCATCCGATATAGAATATTCCTGGGCCTTGGCAACCGATTCGGTAATGCTGTCCGCCGGGATGAATTGCAATTGTTGCACCCATGCCAGGCCATCTCCCTGCTGCATGGCCGTATGTCGTATCGCCTCGTAAGCAAGGTCTACATCATAATTGCGATAGCCTTTCAGGTAGGCATCCACGATTACAGGAACCGCAGGATAACCCACCATGGTATTGGTCTCATTTCCCTGGAGATGCCACAGAGGTAAGCGACCCTGTTCCTTATATATGGCCAGCAATGTTGATACCTGGTCGTTGACCTTTTCCGGCGAAATGATCGTCATCAAAGGATGCAGCCCTCGGTAGGTATCCCATAGGGAATAAATAGTATGGTTGGTAAAACCAGCACCAACATGAACCTTGCCATCAGCACCCCGGTAATCCCCGTTTACATCATTAAATACGGATGGGAAAAACATGGTGTGATACAGTGCTGTATAAATTATCGTTTTTATGGTTGTATCCGCTTCGATGTGGATCTTTCCTAACTCCTTGTTCCAGCGATGCTGTGCAGCAGCCAGCACTGCATCAAAATTCCAACCAGGTAGTTCCGCTTCCAGGTTCATTAACGCATTTTCAGAACTTACCGGCGAAAGTCCCACCTTTAACTGCACCACCCCATCTCCGGACATCTCCGGGAACAATATAGCTTTCATGTTTTTTCCCTTCCCTTCCACGCCCTGCAACGGTTTGCTTCCATCATATAGAAACACGGAACTGGCCGTTGAAACCCGCATAGCAAAAAATAACCGCTGGTCTTTTGCCCAGCCCGTTGAAAAACGGTAACCCAGGAAAGTAGTATCATCCACTTTCCTAAAATAGGTGTCAGCCGGCGCATCCCACCCCATGCCAAATCCAAGATCTAACAGCAGGTGTGCATTACCGGTATCCGCGTAAGTGTATTCATGAAAACCGGTCCTTTCGGTTGCGGTCAGCCTTGCCTTCACTTTATATTTATCAAGATATACACTGTAGAAACCCGGGCTGCAGCTTTCCTGCTGATGTGAAAATCCGGAACCATACCCGCTGCCCTCCTCATTGAACTTCATAGGAGTAAGCTGTACCTCCCCGTTGGCCGGCAACACCAATATATCATTCAGGTCTCCAATTCCTGTTCCACTAAGATGCGTATGCGTAAATCCAAGGATCTCCCTGCTTTTATAATTATAGCCGCTGCACCAATCCCACCCGTTGAATGTATCCCACGACTGCATAATATTGGATGGACCTAACTGTACCATACCATAGGGCATGCTGGCTCCCAGGAAAACGTGTCCATGCCCCTCTGTACCAATAAATGGATCCACCCACCGGAGCAGGTCCTGTTGTGGTTTCGGAACCTGGGACTGAGCCTGACCGATAAAAAAGCTATTTAGTAATATTAGGATTACAAGCTGGAGATTTTTGATCCAAAATTTTAAGAGAAACATGGTATAGCTGGATTTACTGCGAAAACAATGGCGAAAATTACACCGCTCCTCTCGATAAAAAACTGATTTACGGCAGTCAGGTCACCTTATTGGCAAACAATTTTCATTTCCGTACCTGATGAATGTTAGATAAATTACCATTGCTGCAACATTAATTTTGCCAAAATTCACCTGAAAAGATGACCAGGACCATATTCATTGCAACGGCGGAGCCTTATAGTGGAAAATCAATTGTAGCCCTTGGCGTACTTAATATGCTGCTGGGAAAAGCCCGCAAAGTGGGGTATTTTAAACCCATCATTAACGATGAGCCCGTTGAAAAAAAAGATGTGGATATAACCACGTTCATAGAACATTTTGGTCTTCACATGTCTTATGAAGATACCTACGCTTTCACCCGCCAGCAGGCAATGCGCCAGATTGAAAAAGATGACCGAAGTGCCCTGATCGATACCGTCATAAGAAAGGTTAAACAATTAGAAGAGACCTATGACATCACCGTAATTGAAGGCAGCGACTACCTGGGCGAAGGCACTGCTTTTGAGTTCGAAACCAATGTGACGCTGGCCCGCAACCTGAATTCCCCCGTTATCATTGTTGTTTCCGGTACAGGCAAATCCACCGCGCAACTCATCAACAGTGTCCAGGCCATCCTGCGAAATTTCCGCTCACGCGACTTACAAGTTCTGGCGGTAGTGGTGAATAAGGTCAAAAAAGAAATGGCCGATGACGTACGTGACCTCCTGTCTGCCCAACTGGAAGATACCATCCTCGCCGTGATTCCGGAGATCCGCGACCTGCAGAACCCCACCATGAAAGAAATCTACGAACAGATCGGAGGAAAGCTGATACTGGGCGAAAAAGAACTTAGCAACCAGGTAGACAATTTCGTAACCGGCGCCATGCAGTTACCCAGTTTCCTGAATTACATTACCGACAACTGCCTCATAGTTACCCCTGGTGACCGAGGTGACATCATTATTGGTGCCATACAAGCCAACCTTTCCGCAAATTATCCCCGGGTGGCAGGTATAGTACTGACTGCAGGCATTGAACCGGACAAGCCTGTCCTGAAATTACTGGAGGGGCTACCTTCGGTAATACCCATTATCAGTGTACCAACCGGTACATTTGGCACCACCACCCAATTGGGTTCCATCAATGCCAGGATCACACCGGACAATAAGAAAAAAATAGAACTGGCCATCACTACTTTCGAAAAATATGTGGACGTAAAAGCACTGGATCAGAAGATCATCACCTTCCAACCGGAAGGTATTACACCCCATATGTTCCAGTATCAACTGGCTAAACGCGCCAGGAACCAGATCCGGCATATAGTTTTGCCGGAAGGCAACGACGACCGCATTTTACGGGCGGCAGCAAAATTGATCAACCAGGAATTGGTGAAACTTACCATCCTCGGGGATGCTACGGAAATTGCGGCATCCATTAAAAGATTAGGGCTTGACCTGGACATACGCCACATCCAGATCGTAGACCCTTCCCGGTCCGAACATTACCAGGAATATGTGGAAACACTCTACGAATTGAGAAAAGCAAAGAACCTTACGATGGAAATGGCTTATGATCTCATGACCGATGTTTCCTATTTTGGAACCATGATGGTCTATAAGGGCCATGCAGACGGGATGGTTTCCGGAGCAGTTCATACCACCCAGCATACCATACGTCCGGCACTGCAATTCGTAAAAACAAAACCCGGCATATCAACAGTTTCTTCAGTTTTCTTCATGTGCCTGCCTGATCGGGTATCGGTATTCGGCGACTGTGCCGTTAACCCGGACCCCACAGCTGAGCAGTTGGCAGAGATCGCCATTTCCTCGGCCGAAAGCAGCAGAAATTTTGGCATAGAACCCCGCATCGCCATGCTGTCCTATTCCTCCGGAAGTTCGGGTGAGGGGGCAGATGTTGATAAAGTGCGCCAGGCAACAGCTATCGTGAAACAGAAACGCCCCGACCTGAAAATTGAAGGTCCCATCCAATACGATGCTGCCGTGGACCCCATCGTAGGAAAACAAAAATTGCCCGGATCTGAAGTAGCCGGACAAGCCAGCGTACTGATCTTCCCCGACCTGAATACCGGGAATAATACCTATAAGGCAGTACAACGGGAAACCGGCGCGCTGGCCATCGGCCCCATGCTGCAGGGATTGAATAAACCTATTAATGACCTGAGCAGGGGATGCACGGTAGATGATATCTTCAATACCGTTATCATTACTGCCATCCAGGCACAGGAAGCTAACCAATAAACAGTCAAGAGGGATGAATATTTTAGTGATAAATTCAGGGAGCAGCTCCATCAAATACCAGCTTTTCCGAATGCCACAGGAAAAACCCGCCTGCAGCGGATTGGTTGAACGAATAGGGCTGAATACTTCTGCTATAACACATAAAACCTTCACTAACGGACAGGAACAAGTTAAGAAGGAAGAATTAAAACTGGCCAATCACGAGGAGGGCCTGCACGAAGTGGCAAGGCTGCTGACGGATACAGTATTCGGTGTCATAAAAGACCCATCCGATATAGAGGTGGTGGGGCACCGCGTGGTGCATGGCGGGGAAAGCTTCAAGGAAACCACCATCATAACTGCTGCCGTTAAAGAAAAGATCAGGGAGCTGTTTTCACTGGCCCCTTTACATAACCCTGCAAACTTCCTGGGAATAGAAGTGGCAGAGAAGATCTTCAGCAGAGCCCGCCAGGTAGCCGTTTTTGATACTGCCTTTCACCAGACTATGCCTGAAAAAGCATACCGCTATGCCATACCGGAAGTATTCTACAAAGAGCACCGGATCAGGGCTTATGGATTCCATGGAACCTCACATAAATATGTCAGTGAACAAGCTGTTGCAAGACTCGGAAATCCCGCTGCAAAAATAGTTACCATTCATTTGGGTAATGGCTGCAGCATCGCAGCAGTGGATGGAGGTAAAGCCGTAGATACCACTATGGGCTTTGGCCCTCTCAGCGGACTGGTCATGGGCACCCGGTCGGGTGATATTGACGCTTCCATAATTTTCCATATGATAGAAGTATTGGGTTATTCAGCAGCGGAGGTGAGTGAGATCCTCAATAAAAAAAGCGGCATGCTGGGGTTAACCGGCTTCAGTGATATGCGTGACATCCGAAAAGCCATAGCGGCAGGTGATCATGCAGCCGATCTTGCTTACGATCTGTATGCCTACCGAATCAAAAAAACCATTGGAGCATATGCTGCCATTATGAATGGCCTGGACGCAATTGTTTTTACCGCAGGCGTGGGCGAGAACGATACCGAAATACGCCATCGCATTTGCAAAGACATGGATTGGATGGGAATTGAGCTGGATGAAGAGAAAAACCTGGAACCCTGCAGCAGCATACGCCTGGTCAATACCAACCGCGGCAAAGTGAAAATAATGGTAATACCTACAAACGAAGAACGGGAGATCGTAAAACAATGTTTTGAACTTATAAGCAAAGTGCCGCAATGATATACGGAAGTTCATTTGCCGGTACCACCCTGTCTACATTTACATTTGCACAGGCCTGCCTGGGCATATAATCCACTTCTGCGGTATCCGGATCCTGTACGATCACCATACCTCCATTATTTTTAATGGATGCCAGGCCCGCCACCCCATCAGCGTTTGCACCCGATAATAAAATGCCGGCTACGGAAGATCCGAATACAAAAGCGGCGGATTCAAAACATACATCAATGGAAGGCCTGCTGAACTGGACTTTTTCTGATGTATCTAACCCAAAAGAATGCAGGTTCTCCACTAATAAATGATAACCGGGAGGCGCCAGGTAAATCACTCCCGAATGCAGCGTGTCTTTGTCTTCCACTTCCCGAACTTTTAAAGAAGACCGCCCCCCCACCAGTTCCGCTAGCGTTGAATCGGCATCGCTCTTCCGGTGTAGTACGATCACAATAGTGCTCTTCGTCCGGGGAGGAAGGGCAGCTACAATATTCAACACCACTTCCAGGCTTCCCGCCGAGCCGCCTATCACTAAAACCTTCTTTTTATTTATTTCATTTTCCGCCATATTTTCTCTTTGGGATCAATTTGTACAAATCTGGAGGCTATAGGTGAAAAACGGATGTTTTCTTTCGTGCCCAGTACCAGGTAGCCCAGGCTTTCGAGACTTTCCTCAAACAGGTTCAATACCTGGTTTTGCAAGTCCTTATCAAAATATATCAGCACATTTCTGCAGAATATTACCTGGAACTCATTAAATGAACGGTCGGAAACAAGATTATGGGTGGACGCTATCATCCGCTCCCGGAAGCGCTTATCAAAAATAGCCCAGTCGTACTGGGCAGTATAATAGGAAGAAAAATCATTCTTGCCGCCTGAGTGTATATAATTTTCAGAGTAGTTCTTCATCTGAGTCAACGGAAATACTCCCTTCTGAACATTTTCCACCACAGCCGGATTCATATCAGTGGCATACAGCAGCGACTTATGCAACAGGTTGGCCTCTTCCAGCAGAATAGCCATGGAATAAACCTCTTCTCCAGTGGAACATCCTGCGTGCCAAATGCGGATAACCGGGTGCGTAGCCAGGATAGGCAGCAATTTTTCACGGATATAACGGTAAACCTGTGGATCCCGGAACATTTCTGTAACATTTACCGTCAATTGCTCTACCATATGTCTCGCGTACGCAGTATCGTTACGAAGCCGGTATAGCAGCTCAGCAAAGCTCGCAATCCTGTCTACTATAAATAACCTGTTGATCCTCCTGCGAAGGGATGCCTGCGCATAATTGGTGAAATCATATCCATGAAGGGTGAACAATTCGTTCAACAATTGTTCCAACTCCTCGTCATTGACCATATGGATCTCGCCGTATTTCAAAGCATATATTTCTGTAAAATTTTTTCCAGGTGATCCACATTCACCGGTTTGGATATATAATCATCGGCACCCGCAGCCAGGCACTTTTCTTTGTCACCCGCCATCGCCTGAGCCGTTACTGCAACTACTGGCAATTTCCGGTATTCATCACGGGCTCTCAACCGGGAAAGGGCCTCATAACCATCCATATCCGGCATCATCATGTCTAATAAAAGCAGCTGCACCTGCGCTCCATTATCCAGGTGTTTAAACGCCTCATCCATACCCGTGGCAGTCAGGCAATCAAATCCCCTCGATCGCAGCACTGCCTTCAGCGCATATATGTTCCGGGTGTCATCATCTACTATCAGGATCTTTTTTTCCATTTCCTTTTTGGCGTTTGTATTTAAGCGTTAGAATATAGCCATACCCGCAGTAGTGATATCAACTGGTCTACATCCACCGGTTTGGTGATATAGTCAGAGGCGCCCGCGTCTATGCATTTTTCCCTGTCGCCCGTCATGGCCTTCGCCGTAACGGCAATGACAGGCAATTTTTTATAATTGGGCCTCTCCCGTATCCGGCGGATGGTTTCATATCCATCCATCTCCGGCATCATCATATCCATCAAAATGATATCAATATCCGGATGGGCTTCCAGTTGTTTCATCGCCTCCTTGCCATCGATTGCTGAAACCACCTCCATTCCATATTGTTCCAGCGACCTGCTCAATGAGAAAATATTTCTTACATCATCATCCGCTACCAATACCTTCTTTCCCTTTAATACATCAGCCAGCTTACCCAACTTGCGGTATTTCGGTTTCTTCTCTTCCTTATTATTATGTTCCACCAGGTGCAGGAACAAGGATACCTCATCCAGTATGCGCTGGAAACTGTGTGCCGTTTTCACAACAATGGAATCTGCATATTGCTTGATCCGCATTTCTTCCCGATGTGAAAGGTTCTTACCAGTGAAAATGATTATGGGAAGATTTTCCATCCCGGGCGATCGCTTCACTTCTTCCAACGTTTCATAGGCATTTTGTGAAGGAACTCCCATATCCAATATCACACAATCGATCTCCTCCCGTTTCAATGCCCGGATGCCATCATCTACATTGGTCTGAATTTCGGAAGCCACATTAAAGGTCTCCAGGAAATAAGCCAGCGCCTCGGCATGTTTGTGATTCTCTTCCACAATCAGCACCTTGCGGGGTTCACGACTGAGCGCATCCTCAATCTTTGCGAAAATCTCACTCATCTTTTCAAAAGCCACTGGCTTATTGATGAAATCAATGGCCCCTTTGGATATACTTTTGGTTCGTGCCTGGTAAGACGACATCATATGTACCGGTATGGGCTTGGTCTGGGGGTCTGCCTTCAGCTCTTCCATCACGTCCCAACCACTCTTAACGGGCAACTGTAAGTCCAGCAGAATCCCAATAGGCAGGTATTTTTTGGCAAGCTCAACACCTTCGTCCCCGCGGACGGCCACCAGTCCCCTGTACCCGTTCTTCCGGGCAAATTCCAGCAAGGAGGTGGCAAAGGCAGTATCATCCTCTATGATTAAAATGACCCTGTCACCCTTGCCTATTTTATTGCGATCATCCGGAACGGATGCTGGTATTGTTTCAGCAATATATTCCTGGTTCGCTTTCAACGGTGCTTCTTCCTGGATTACCAGTGGAGATGCTTCCGGAAGATTCCAGGGCTCCTGCTCCAACACAGGTTCGGTTTTACTGGTGGGTACTACCAGCGTAAATGTACTGCCAACACCTTCCAGGCTGGTGACGGTAACATCCCCTCCAAGCAAACGGGCCAATTGCCGACTGATCGACAATCCCAGCCCGGTGCCGCCAAACTTCCTCCGCGTTGACCCATCCGCCTGTTGGAAGGCTTCAAAAATAGTATCCAGCTTATCTTTCGGAATGCCGATACCCGTATCCTTTACCTGGAACATTAAAGTGGCACCCTGGTTGACCACCTCCAGTGTCACCCCTCCCGAAGCGGTAAACTTCATCGCATTCGACATCAGGTTTCTTAACACCTGCTCCAGCCGCAGCCGATCGGTTTCAATTCGTACCGGTACATCCGCCGCCATGGAGATGTCAAGCCGGATATTTTTTTCACGCGCCATCTGTTGGAATAGATCCCTGATCTCCGAAATCACTTCCGGAATATTTACTTCCTGGTAGTCCAATTCCATTTTTCCGGATTCAATCTTACTCAGATCCAGTATTTCATCTATCAGGGTTAATAGTCCATTGCCGGATGACTGAATCACCTTGGCATATTCTACCTGCTCCGGAAGCAGGTTCTTATCATGGTTTTCAGATAATAACCTCGACAATAATAATATGGAATTCAAAGGAGTCCTCAGTTCATGCGACATATTGGCCAGGAACTCTGATTTGTACCTGGAACTCAGTGCTAACTCTTCTGCTTTTACCTGTATCTCCACATTCCTTTCCATGATCAATTCATTCTTTTCCTCCAACAAACGGCTCCTTTCTTCCAGTTCCAGGTTCGCTTGTTGAAGCTCTTCCTGTTGAACCCGCAGTTCTTCATCCGATGCCTGCAGTTTTTCAGATTGCGCATGCAGCTCAGCATTAATATTCTCCAATTCCGTATGCTGCGACTGCAACTCCTCTGATTGGGCCTGCGTCTCGTGGAGCAGCTCCTCCAGTCGCTGATGGTCACGCGCACTGTGGATCGCCATCCCTATATTGAACGGAACCGTAGAAAGAAATTCCACCATCGATTCCGTAAACTCATCCGTTGTAGCCAGTTCCATCACCCCCTTGAGCTTCCTTTCATAATAAATAGGGACAGCAATAATACTGGCGGGACGTATGCCCGCCATGGTTGCATTATACACCAGCTCGGCATGTTCCAGGCCATCCACCACCTGTATGTTTCCAGAACGGGCTGCCTGCCCTACCACTCCTTCACCAAATAAAACCTGCTGCGGCAACGCATCCTTTTTAAGACCAATACTTGCAGATAGGGCCAGTGTTTCTTGTCCAATGGAAAAATAAAACGCACCCACTTCAGCGCCGGTATAACTGGTTACAAAATCAATAACATTAAAAGAAAGCAGTTCCAGGTTTTTCTCCCCCAGTAACTTTTCATTTAGCTCTGCCACACCACTCTGGAGCCACTCCTTCTGGTTTAACTTCCGGAATGAATTATCCAACGATTCAGCCATCTTGTTCAATGAGCCGGAAATATTGCCCAGCAAATCCTTCCCCTGTTCGGTAACACGGACGGAATAATTGCCATCGGAAATTTTTTCGGCAATATCCTTGATGAGTGATAGCCGTTGGGTGATCTCATAATCCTTGCTTTCCAACTCCTTTTGCAAATGGACCCTGTTCTCAAAATCACTCAACACCCGGTAGAAGGAATAAACAGTCACAAAAACAGACAGGGTTGCAGCAATGATGATCAGCCAGGGTGTGGATACAGCAAATCGGTTAAGGGTGGCCGTACGTTCCTCCAGTAACTTTTGTTCTCTGTCTTTCAGGGTTTCTACAACGGTAGCCATACTCTCCATGATCTCACGTCCCTTATACAGGTCCGTGGGAACGATACCGGTCTTGTCCTTTTTTTCAACGATCATATCCATCTGCTCAAATCGAAGATCCACCAGTCTTTTTAATTCCCCCACATCCTGCTGTTGCTGGGGATTATCCGACAAAAGCCCCCGAAGCTTCCTGACGGCCGCGCCGGCCATTTCATGTGAATTTTTATACCGTGCAAGAAAACGGGAGTCGTTGGTTAACAAATAGCCGCGCTGCCCGGCTTCACCCTCTTTGGCATACAGCAAAACTCCATCGATTTCATTTAAAACCTCATTAGTATGCCTCACCTCTTGCGAACTCTCCAGCAGGTTACGTATGCTGATGAAAGATGCGATGGAACTGACAGCCAACAGCAAAAGGGAAATCCCAAATCCTATCAGCAGGTTCCTTTTGAAAGAATATTGCGTATTACTCATATTATACAAGATCAACGTTCTGGTTCATAAATTTTTCCTGGTGGGCAGGAAGCACTATCACGAAGGTTGCACCCTTACCCTCCTCACTCCTGGCAGTGATAATACCATGGTGTTTCTCAATGATCTTTTTTACAATGGCCAGCCCGATTCCAGTTCCCTCATATTGCTCCTTCGTGTGTAGGCGCTGGAATATGGTAAATATTTTTCCCAGGTATTGCTCATCGAATCCAATGCCGTTATCCTCAATGACCATGCGTAAAAACTTCCCCTCCTCACTCATCCTGGCATCAAAGGAAGAAGATTCAACTCTCTCTGAACGAATACGGATCTCCGGAAGGATTCCCGGAGTGGAAAACTTGAGGGCATTGGTTAGCAAATTCTGAAAAAGCTGCCGCATTTGCCCGGGTATGGCTTCCACAGTTCCCAATCCGTCGGAGTGTATTCGCGCACCCTTCTCCGTTATAAGTACTTCCAGGTCGGCAATTGTATCGGCCAGCACCTGGTCAAGATCTACCATGGAATAAGATGGACTTGCCGATAACCGCGAGTAATTCAGCAAGTCGTCTATTAAGTTCCGCATGCGCTCCGAAGCATTAATGATACGATCCAGGTAGGCAGCAGCTTCAGGTTGGGAAGACAAATATTGCTGTTTCACCAGTTTGCCAAATGTCTGGATCTTTCGCAAGGGCTCCTGCAGGTCGTGTGACGCAATAAATGCATACTGTTGTAATTCCGCATTTATCAGCTCCAGCTCATTATTCGCCTTTAGCAGTTCCTGTGTGCGTTCCGCCACTTTCAGCTCCAGGGTGTCGTGGGCCTGATTCAGCTCCCGGGATTGACGGTATAACCTGCAAAAAGTCTTCACCTTTAATAGTAACAGGTCCGGATCAAAGGGCTTGGTTACATAGTCCACCCCCCCGGAATCATACCCCTTCAGTATAAATCTTTTATCAATACTTACGGCCGATAGAAAAAGAATCGGTATCTCCCGGAATTTATTGGATCCTGTAACAGCTTCCGCCACCTCAAATCCATCCATATGGGGCATCTGAACATCCAGGATGATGAGTTCAAATTCATTCCGTAGAATCTTTCTTAATGCTTCCTCCCCAGACGACGCCGTATCCACTTCAAACCCATGGATCTGAAGCAATGTTTTCAATGAAAAAAGATTCTCCTGCTTGTCGTCTACTATTAATATCATACTTCAATTCAAATTGAATCTAACTGGTGGCTACGGGTTATGTCTGTGTAAAATGCTGATTTTTTTCAGAATATCGGACTACTCTTGCCCATTGGGGAATAAATACCACGCCAGCCCATTCCAAATACTAAAATCCTTATGTTTATCCCATGATAAACGATGAAGTAATGCATTTGGCCCGGACCGTCTGGGATTATCATCAACTGCACCACAATTTAATTAAATCAGACTGCATCATGGCCCTGGGAAGCCATGACCTTCGGGTGGCAGACCGTGCCTGCGATCTTTATTTGGAAGGACTGGCACCCCTGCTGCTTTTCTCCGGCGGACTTGGAAACCTCACCCTGGGCATGTGGACCGAAGCAGAAGCGGATAAATTTGCAGCTATCGCCCTCAAAAGAGGAATACCCCCAACCGCCATCCTCGTTGAAAACCGCTCCACCAATACAGGAGAAAACATACTGTTCTCCCGCCAGGTATTGCAGGAAAAAGGATTCAACCCTTCCAGTTTCATTGTAGTTCAGAAACCTTACATGGAAAGAAGGAGTTTTGCCACGTTCAAAAAACATTGGCCCGAAAAAGACCTGCTGGTAACCTCCCCACAACTAAGCCTCGATAACTACCCGAATGCTGAGATTCCCCTGGAACGGGTCATCAATATTATGGTCGGCGATCTCCAGCGCATACGGGAATATCCACAAAAAGGCTTCCAGATTCCCCAACACATCCCCGATGATGTTTGGAAAGCCGGGTTGCGGCTGATTGAACTGGGCTTTAACAAGCACCTTATTTAAGATGGAACAGTGGCATAATATTTTATTTTTTACTCCTGTAAATAAAATGTTCCATTAAAACCGAAATCATGAAAAGGAGTAATACTTCCCTGCTACTGGCAGGACTTGCAGCCTATGCTTACTACAAGTATTCTAAAATGAATCAGCAAGACAAAGACAAGTTGGTGAGAGACCTGAAAGAAAAAGGCAGGAATATGCTCAGCGGCCTTAATCCTCTAAGGAGACAAAATGTGGGAACTCATACCCCCAGCATGGCTGCCAGACCTTAATACTTTCCAGGTTAATGATGACCTGACAACAAAGAAGGCCGGTATGGATAACCGGCCTTCTTTGTTGGTAGTCCCTTTTGGATCAGGCTGCCATTTCACTGCAGATCTCCGCGCAACGGCGACAAGCTTCGGCGCACTCCCTGCAATGCTCCATCCCCATTGCAGCATGTTTTTCACACTCCTCTGCACAGCGGTTGCAAATCTCCGCACAAAGTTGGCAAAGCTGGTCAGCCATCTGGCCCTGGAGGCTCATCACCTCCGCAGCAGCATTACAGATACGGGCACATTCCAAATCCAGTTTGATACAGGTAACCAGGTGTTTTACATTCGCTTCCTGCAGGCAGGAAACAGCACAATTATTACACACGACGGCGCATTGCTGGCAGGCTTCTATGCATTCCTGGTATTGACGATGTTGCATGGTAATTTAATTTGGTGAGCAATATTTTTTACTGCAAGGGCTTAAAAACCATGCCACCCAACCCGGTTAACCTATTCTAACCGATGTCATCGTCAGTGAACCACCAACCGCCTTGTCATTAAAAAAGGAGACGTCTTCACGGTTATTTTGGAGACCGAGGGTGTACAGGAGGGGAAGATAATGCTCGGGCGTGGGTATGGAAAGCCTCGCTTCAGGCCCCAGGGAATCATACCGCACCAGCCGCTGGTGGTCCCCTTCCAGGATCAGATGCTTGAATGTTTCATTCATTTGTAGTGCCCAGTCATACCCATAATTCTTATCGTTCAACTTATCCCATGCTACCATTCTTAAGTTATGGACCATATTTCCGCTTCCGATGATCAATACCCCTTTCTTCCGTAAATGAAACAGCTCCCGGGAAAGCTCGTAATGGTATTGCGGATCCTTGCTATAATCAATACTTAATTGCAAAACCGGGATGTCAGCCGATGGATACATGTGCCGGATGATCGTCCAGGTCCCATGGTCCAGCCCCCAGTCATGATCCAGTTCCACCCTTGTAGTATGAACTTGGGAAACGGCCTCCCGGGCCAATTCCGGTGAACCCGGTGCAGGATATTGTATTTCAGACAAAGCCTGTGGGAAGCCCCCGAAATCATGAATGGTCCGGGGAAATTCCATCGCAGTAATTTTGGTGCCCCGGGTATACCAATGTGCCGATACCACAATAACGGCCCTGGGCACCGGAATCTCTTCCGCCATACGTTTCCATCGCCTGCTGAAATCGTTATCCTCAATTCCATTCATGGGAGATCCATGCCCAATAAACAATACCGGCATAAGGACCCCGTTTTCCTGTAGCACTCCCGAAAAACTCCGGAAAGCTGATAAAGTTGTGATACCTGCCATTCCCGTTACTATTGATTTGATGAAAGTGTTCCGTTTCATATATAATCTTATCGATTACAAAGCTATTACCGCAGAACAGCCCACCCCAATGACATGAAACAGGAAAAATCGTTGACAATTATCAACTTACCTAAGTGTTTGTGTATCAATAACACAAACGCATTACCCCCTGACCCTCAGGCCTGCTTCTAACATAAATCAGTAAAGGGAGTGACAACTGTCACATTCCCAAAGGTTCCTGATCATAATTGTTAAAATTATTCCGGGATAGTTTTGTATCAGCAATTAAGCATTACGAACGAAAACTTCACACAATGAAAGCCTTAATCAAAGCCCGGATCTGGAAAGCAACGCTTCCGCTGGGTTTGTTCATCGCCTCCCTTACTTCAGTTACCGGTGCAAACGCACAGTCTGCCTACAAAGGATCAGCCGTGAACACAGTCATTGAAGGAACCTCGAATATCCATGACTGGAAGATGAAATCACAAAAGGGAAATGCAAGTGCAACAGTAACCCTGAACGGCAACTCCATTTCTAATGTTTCTTCCATCAGTTTTGTTATGCCGGCAGAAAGCCTGAAAAGTGAGCATACTCAAATGGACAAAAACACTTACAAGGCACTGAACACCACCAAAAACCCAACTATCAGTTATACTTCCAGTTCAGCATCTATCAAGCCAAATGGCTCCGGATTTATCCTTACCTCTAAAGGTAAACTGACCATTTCTGGCGTCTCCAAAGACGTAGAGCTGGTGGCCCATGGTAAACTGAATGCGGATAACAGCATCACTTTTACCGGTTCTCATAAACTGAAAATGACCGACTATAAAGTGCAACCTCCCACTGCCGTGTTCGGAACCATCAAGACAGGTGACGGTATCACAGTAAAATACGACCTCGTTTTAAAAGCATCCTAAATAAATCACCCGATTAACTTACAATTTCAAGAACTACTTATGAAATCTTTATTCACCAGAAGAGTACAGACAATAGCCATAGCAGCTCTTCTGTCATTCCCGGTTATCAGCTTTGGCCAGGATATCAAACAAGAAGTAAAAGAACATTACGGACGCCCCAGCTATTGGAGGCCCTATGATAAGACCGGTATCAATGTATTTGAAACCTCCAAGCAAGACAGCATTCCGTTTGAAGGCCCCCGGATCCGCTTCGGTGCAGGCTTTACTCAAACCTACCAGAACCTGGATCATGAAAACGGATCAAAAGGAGCAGTTCCGCTTTATAAAATGGGACCTGGTTTCAACCTGGCCCAGGCGAACCTGAACATTGACTTCCAACTGGCCGATGGTATCAGGGTATCCCTGGAAAACTATATGTCTGCCCGCCACCACAACGAATTCTGGGTAAAAGGCGGCTACATCCAGTTCGATAAACTTCCTTTTAAAGGTAAGTTCTGGCAAGACCTGATGGAGATCACTACCATCAAGATCGGTCACTTCGAAGTGAACTACGGCGATCAGCACTTCCGCAGGTCCGATGGTGGTAATACCATCTTCAACCCCTTCGTCGAAAACTATATTGTTGATGCCTTCTCTACTGAAATCGGTGGTGAGATCTACCTGAAAAAGAACGGAGTGTTCGGTATGATCGGTGTTACCAACGGTACCATCAACTCCTCTATCAACAAGCAGGGCGCTGACGTGGATAAAGACTCTACCAAATATCCTGCTGTTTACCTGAAAGCGGGTATCGACAAGCAGGTGAATGAAGACCTGAGACTGCGTTTCAGCGGTTCTTATTACCTGAACAACAGGTCTCAACGTAACGTGCTATATGCAGGCGACCGTACCGGTTCCAACTACTTCGCGGTTATGGAAGCCCCCGGCGCTGACCTGAAAGCAAAATTCACCTCCGGCCGTTTTGCTCCCGGTTTCACCAGGAACGTACGTGCGGTAATGCTGAACGGTTTTGCTAAATACCAGGGACTGGAACTGTTCGGTACTTATGAAACTGCAAAAGGTAATGCAGCTACTGCTGCTGACCCCGATAAGCGCAAATTCAACCAGACCGCACTGGATATCATCTATCGGGTAGGCAAGAGCGAAAATCTGTTCATCGGTGCAAGACTTAACAGTGTGAATGCAGAAATGCCAGGATACGATGATGATGTAAAAATCAATCGTACCGCCCTGGGCGCCGGCTGGTTCCTTACCAAAAATATCCTGCTGAAAGGTGAAGTGGTTAACCAGAAATACAAAGGATTCAAAGAAGGCGATATCCTTAGTGGCGGTAAATTCAACGGATACGTAATTCAGGCAGTAATAGGTTTCTAAGTCGTTTTTCTCAGTGTGTTTGGAACAATGCCGGGTGGTCAAACACCCGGCATTTTCAATAATTAATAATTAACTTTCCCGCTAACCCGCATGTCTGCCCTATTCCTCATATTACTACATTTGTTGACTCCTCCCGCATCCAAACCGGTTGCAGAAAGATGGATCATCGACAAGAGCAGCGTTTTCGTGATACAGGGAAAATCCAATGTTGCCCCCTTTACCTGCCAAACCGCCCAATACCTGAATAAAGACACCATCACCATTTACCGGGATGCAAACCCGCATACCCCACTTTCCTTTAGCGGCGGCCTGAAAGTATTGATCCGATGGTTCAATTGCGAACAACAGGTGATGACCAAAGAAATGTGGCGCACATTGAAAGAAAAAGAAAAACCCGAGATGAAAATTACCCTGATCAATGTGGGCAGGTATGAACGTAACGGCGAAAAAGTACTGGGAGTTGTGGAAGTGGAACTGGCAGGCGTCGTAAAAAGGTTTGAAATCCTCTTCGAAGTAAATAACTCCCACAAAAACATCCTGAGTTTTTCGGGTATCCGGCAATTCCGGTTTTCAGATTTCCGGTTGAAGGCCCCAAACAAACTGGCAGGATTGATTAAAGTGGAAGAAGACATTCTCGTACGTTTCAAAATCAGCCTTCGGGCAGCAAGTTAAAAATGCAATTATGAATAGGTTCTGCATCGACTGGAAAAAAACCTGCCTCTCCCTGGCTATTGCCTCCCTGGTACTGCTGGGTATGAGTTTTATTATGTTACGCCTTTCCATTATTCTTTTTCCAGGTGTAACCATGGAATACCTTAGCCCGGTATTCCGCCCTGCCGGAAGACTCGACTGGCTTTATTTTGGTCACCCCCTGGTGATCAGTATTGCCCTGCTCTGGTTCTGGGAACGGTACAAAGATTTGTTCTCAGGCCATCACCTGATCCTTCGGGCCTTTGAAGTGGCATTGGTGTATGGCATCGTGGCCATGGTTCCTGTCCTTTGGCTCACTTTCAGTGCCATTGATGTGTCCCTGAAAATGATTCTTACCTGGTTGCTCTACGGGTTTATACAGGCTTTCGCCGCAGGGATCGTATTCGCCAAACTGAACCCCTGACCTCCTGAACTTTATTATTCCGGACATCTGGCCATAGCTGAAATTCCTACTATATTTGTAGACTTCGATTTTTGTCAACAGTAAAACCAGATTCCACATGCAGCAGAAACTTCGTTTTGAAACCCTGCAGGTACATGCAGGCCAGGAACCCGACCCGGTTACCAAATCAAGGACAGTTCCTATTTACCAAACCAGCTCCTACGTATTCGACAGCTCCGAACATGCCGCCAATTTATTCGGCCTTCGGGAATTCGGAAATATCTATACCCGCCTGATGAACCCTACCACCGATGTATTCGAAAAACGGGTGGCTGCTTTGGAAGGAGGTGTGGCTGGATTAGCCATGGCTTCGGGCCAATCCGCACAGTTCATCACTTTTCAAAACATACTTCAACAGGGCGACAATATCGTATCATCTTCCTTTTTGTACGGGGGAACCTACAACCAGTTCAAAGTGTCCTTTAAGCGGTTAGGCTTTGAAGTTAGGTTTGCAAACGGAGACGATCCTGCAGATTTTGAAAGCAAGATTAATGACCGCACAAAAGCCCTTTATGTAGAAACCATCGGCAACCCGGGTTTTAGCATCCCTGATTTTGATCGCCTAGCAGAAATTGCCCGGAAACATAATATACCCCTTATCGTGGACAATACCTTTGGCGCGGCAGGCTACCTCTGCCGGCCCATCGATTTGGGAGCCAACGTGGTGGTGGAATCCGCCACCAAATGGATCGGCGGTCACGGTAATAGTATTGGTGGCATCATCGTTGACGCAGGCAATTTTAACTGGGGAAATGGTAAGTTCCCTTATTTTACCGAACCCGATGAAGCCTATCACGGCATGAAGTTTTGGGAGATCTTCGGGGAAGGCGGACCCTTCGGAAATATTGCCTTTATCATTCGGGCCAGGGTTACCGGCCTCCGCAGCCTCGGTCCCGCCGTAAGCCCCTTTAACTCTTTCCTGTTCCTCCAGGGTTTGGAAACCCTTAGTCTTCGGGTACAGCGTACCGTTGACAATGCGCAGGAACTGGCCGAATGGCTCGAAAAACACCCGCAGGTGGAATATGTTAACTACCCCGGTTTACCTGGTAATAAATATCATGAACTGGCGAAAAAATACCTGCGCAATGGATTCGGAGGTGTATTATCGTTCAAGATCCGGGGTGGAAAAGAAGCGGCCGATAAGTTCGTTAATAGCCTTCAACTGATCAGCCACCTGGCCAATGTGGGAGATGCCAAAACACTGATTATACATCCGGCCACCACCACCCATGAACAACTGACAGAAGCAGAACAAAAATCCGCGGGCGTAGAGCCCGGACTGCTCCGGATATCATTGGGTATTGAACATATTGATGATATCAAAGAGGATATCGAA
>CBFGLD010000002.1:0-73117 GCA_965649495.1 uncultured Flavihumibacter sp.
CTTCAAACCTGGTATCTGAAGCCCGCGGGGAAGCTGCAGCTGGACCTGCCCGAAACGCATACCCTATTCTTTTATGTGGTCCGGGGGCGGGTGCTGGTAAACGGGGCAGAGGTTCCGGCAAGGCACCTGGTGGAGTTCGAATATGGGTCTAACGAATTGAATGTCAGCAATCCCGATGCAGAAATGGAAGCAGTGGTACTTTTCGGTCATGCAGCACCCTTGCATGAACCGGTGGTGTCCCGGGGGCCTTTTGTCATGAATACGGACGATGAGATCCGCCAGGCCTATATCGATTACCAGGCCGGAATGTTCGGAGAAGCGCCGGTTCTCCCCTGAAATAGTGGTATCGCGCTTTAACTAACAGTTGTTTGTAAAATGACCCTTAGTCACCGGTCATCCGTAAGCAGTTCCTTACCTTCGCAGCGCGTAAACAAAAAAACCGGTGCAATGAAACTAAGTTATCTGTCTGAAACGCTGATTGGCTCTGAGATCGTTAAGTTAGGTGGTGAGATCAGGGAGAAGATCCGACAGGGCGAAAAGATCTTCAATTTTACTGTGGGTGATTTTGATCCGCAGGTTTTTCCGATACCGAAAGCCCTGGAGGATGAGATTGTGGATGCTTACCGCTCTCATTTTACCAACTACCCGGCAGCGGAGGGCAACCTGGACCTGCGGGAGGCTGTGGCGTTGTTTACGCGGGAGCGGGGCGGACTGGATTATTCCCCTTCGGAATACCTGGTTGCGGCGGGTGGCAGGCCACTGATTTATGCGTTGTTCCGTGCGGTGGTGGACCAGGGCGACCGGGTCATTTATGCCGTTCCATCCTGGAACAACAACCATTACACGCATTTTGTGGGTGCGGAGCACGTGGTGGTGGAAGCTGGTCCGGATACCAACTTCATGCCCAGTGCGGCATCGCTGGCTCCGCTGGTGAAGGGTGCCAGTCTGCTGGCCCTCTGTTCTCCCCAGAACCCCACCGGTACAGTTTTCAGTAAGGAGGAGCTGGAAAAGATCTGTGATCTCGTGATTGCCGAAAATGCATCGCGTGGGCCGGAAGAGAAGAAGTTATATGTGATGTACGACCAGATGTACTGGCACCTTACCTATGGGGATATCCAACATTATAACCCGGTAAGCCTGAGACCGGAAATGCGGGAGTACACGATATTCATTGATGCCATTTCCAAGGTTTTTGCTGCCACGGGGGTACGGGTAGGCTGGAGTTTTGGTCCCGCCGGCGTTATCAATAAAATGAAAGCCATCCTCACGCATGTAGGCGCCTGGGCGCCGATGGCGGAGCAGAAGGCCATGGCTAAGTTCCTGGGTAAAAAAGAAGCGATTGATCAATACCTCGCTCATTTCCGCAGTGAGATCGAGTACCGGTTGCGGAGCATTTATAACGGATTTGCGGAGTTGAAGCGGGAGGGGTTTTTGGTGGATGCCATCGCACCGCAGGCAGCTATTTACCTGACCATTAAGGTGGACCTGGTGGGAAAGGTCACGGCAGCGGGGAAGCGGTTGGAGACCCAGGCAGACGTTTCCGACTACCTGTTGAATGAAGCCAAGCTGGCGGTGGTACCTTTTTATGCTTTCGGGGCATCCAAGACTTCGCCCTGGTACCGGCTCAGCGTAGGCACCTGCAAAAAAGAAGAGATTGACAGCATGCTGGGATTGCTGAAGGCAGCCCTGCAGCGGGTGAATTAAGACGTGTTAAGACGTGTTAAGACGTGTCTGACACATGTTCGCAGGACGTTCGGACGTCCTCCGAACATGTGTCAGACACCTGAAGCACGGCGGACGGCGGCGGCCACCCTTGGTGCCACAGAGGGGTCGAGGGGGGAGGGAATGATGGCTTCGTGCATCGGGTCTTCCACCGCATCGGCGATGGCATGCGCCGCGGCCAGTTTCATGGACATGGTTATGCGGGTAGCGCCGGCATCGAGGGCTCCCCGGAAGATGCCCGGAAAACAAAGCACATTATTCACCTGGTTGGGATAATCGCTGCGGCCGGTGGCCACCACGGCAGCCCCGCCTTTAATGGCTTCATCGGGAAAGATCTCCGGAACAGGATTTGCCAATGCAAAAATGATAGGGTCAGCAGCCATCGTACGGATATCATCGGCGTGCAGCAAGGCTGCCTTACTGACCCCGATAAAAACATCGGCCCCTTTTAGTGCATCATGAAGATTGCCCTGGCGCTCTTCCTGGTTCGTGAAAGCCAGCAGCGCCAGTTTTTCTTTGTTCAGGTCGGGCCTGCCGCTGTGGATAATGCCGTGGCTGTCGCACATAATGATATCTTTCACCGGGGTGCAGGTATCTTTCTCTTCTGCTCCAATACATTTCAACATCCTGGCAATAGCGGTACCGGCAGCACCGGCACCGTTGATGACTACCCGAAGATCAACCATATTCTTACGTATATGCCTGGCCGCATTTATCAATCCAGCCAGTACCACAATTGCGGTGCCGTGCTGGTCGTCGTGAAAAACCGGGATACCAAGGTCCTGCAGTCGTTCTTCGATTTCAAAACAGCGGGGAGCGGAAATATCTTCCAGGTTGATGGCACCAAATACCGGGGCGATATTGCGGATGGTGCGGATGATCTCTTCCGTATCCTGGGTATTGAGGCAGATCGGGAAAGAATCAATGCCGGCAAATTTCTTGAAGAGCATGGCCTTTCCTTCCATAACGGGTATGGCTGCATGCGCGCCGATATTGCCCAATCCCAATACCGCGGATCCATCACTGATCACAGCCACTGTATTGCCTTTCAGCGTATAGTTATAAACATCCGAAGGATTGTTTGCGATAGCCAGGCAGGGTTCGGCCACACCGGGTGAGTAGGCCAGGGACAGAGCTTCTACGGAATCGATATCCATTTTATTGCAGGTACCAATCTTTCCTTTTAGCTCGCGGTGCAACTGGAGAGAGGCCTGGAAATAATCTTTCATGGTACAAATGTGCACAAAAAAGAGGCTGTCGGAGTAGACAGCCTCTTTATTTTTTCACTTGCCTATTTCAGTTTTTATTATATAGGAAAACGAATGATTTTTCACCGGATGATAACAACGCCATAATTCGTTTACCTTCTGTAAACACTTTCAGTTTATTACAATCGATCACTTCAAACACCCGGGAAAAGGTCGTGGAATTTTCCACTGCCATCAACAGGGTGTTCAGGCGGGTGAGTTCCCGCTCCATCGCTTCGCTGTCATCGAGATGCTGTTTAACCAGTACCAGCAAATCACGGTTAGGTGTTTTCATTTCATCAGATTTTAGTACCCAACATAACCTCGTTTCGCTTCGCAACCACAACCCTTGCCGCCAATCCTGTTTCCACTGGTGCATCTGGCCACTAAGCTACTGTACAGTACCATGAGTGTGACGTATAATAGCGGCTTCTTCATAATTTAGATTTTCAATTTAAACTAATTTCCAGAGAAAATAGTATGTTGTTTTGAGTCTATTTTCAAATTTTCCTCCAAATATTCCACGGGAAGCGCGGATTCTGATTTCCCCGCTGGACTGGGGGTTGGGGCATGCGACGCGGTGTATATCGATCATCGGTCAGTTGAGAGACCGGCTGGATGCCCGGGTAACGGTTGCGGCGGCGGGTCCTCAGCAGGCGGTTATCCGGCAGGCTTACCCCGACCTGGAGTACCTGGAGCTTCCTTCCTACCAGATCCGGTACAACAAAAACCGGACCGCAACCATTGCCGGTTTGGTTCTTTCCCTGCCCCGGATGGCGCGGGTGATCCGCCAGGAGCACTACTGGCTGCGGCAGCTTTGCGAAGGCAGGCAGTTTGATCTGATTGTGAGTGATAACCGTTATGGCCTCTGGCACCCACAGGTTTACAGTGTGATGATCACCCACCAGTTACTGGTTAAAACGCCTTTCGGTGCCGCTGCCGACCGCTTGGTACAACGATTCCTTTACCACCATATCAACCGGTTCAATGAGTGCTGGGTCCCTGATAACCAGGAGGAGCCCAGCCTGGCCGGAGAATTATCGCATCCCCGCCATCTACCCCGCGTTCCGGTAACTTATATAGGTCCCCTTGGCCGGCTGCGGGCCACCCAACCCCAAAAGAAAACCGATCTGCTGGCGATCCTGTCGGGGCCGGAGCCGCAGCGGAGTATTTTGGAGCAAAAGCTGCTGGAAAGCTGGAAACAGTATCCCGGCCATTCCATGGTGCTGGTGCGCGGACTACCCGGCTCCCCGGCAGAGGACCCGTCTTCAAAGCCCTGGCCGGAAAAGAGGGTAGCGGGACTCACCGTTTACCCCTATGCGGGGGCGGAGCAATTATCCCAGCTGGTAGCCGATGCCGGATATATTCTCTGCCGGAGTGGCTACAGCAGCATGATGGACCTGCTGCCGCTGGGGAAAAAGATAGTGGTGGTACCAACGCCGGGGCAAACGGAGCAGGAATACCTGGCGCGTTACTTAGCAGGGCGGGGGTTAGTACGGGCGATGAATCCGAACCAGCTGGACCTATCCTTCCTGCGGACCTGATATCTTTGCAGAAATTCATCCCGATTGGACCCACAACAGCACCCCACCCTACCGGCCCAGGGCACAGACTCATCCTCCAACGCGCACCTGGCGGTGCTGGCCGCCAACCTGTTCTTTGGCATCAATTTCAGTGCGGTACCCTGGCTCACGAAAAAATTCATCGCGCCTTATGGCATTAACCTGCTTCGGGTAGGCACCAGCGTGATCCTGTTCTGGCTGCTGTTACTGGTATGGCCTTCCCGCGCGGGCATCCGGCGCCGGCATTGGCCCCGGTTTATTCTTTGTTCACTCACGGGGGTGGTGATCAACCAGGTGTTATTCATCAAAGGATTATCAATGACATTACCCATCCATGCCGCCTTATTATCACTGGTAACACCCATATTCATCACGTTTGTTGCTGCCTGGCTGGAAAAAGAAGCCCTTAGCTGGTGGAAGCTGGGTGGATTGGCCCTTGGCATCAGTGGTGCTATCGTTTTGGTTGCGGGCAGGGATAGTTCCGTCAATGCTTCTGCCATTTTATGGGGTAATATCCTGATCATCATAAACGCCATTTCCTATGCTTTTTATTTTTCGCTGGTAAAGCCGCTGATGAAAGAGTACCGGCCCAGCCATGTGTTGCGCTGGATCTTCACCCTGGGCTTGCCGGTCATGTTATTGCTGGGATGGGAAGAAGTAAAAGCCGTTGAATGGCCGGCTTTTGGTCTATCCGAATGGCTGGCCCTTTTTGTGGTTTTGGTACTGGCAACCTTTTTTGCCTACCTGTTCAATTTGTACGGCATTTCAAAACTGGGTGCGGCAGTAACAGGTTCCTATATCTATACCCAGCCCATTTTTGCCAGCCTGGTAGCCGTTTGGGTAATGGGGGAAAGTATAACTGTCCAGAAATTGCTGGCAGCGTTATTAATTGTAGCCGGGGTTTGGATGGTGGGGAAAAAGCCTTATTTCTCTTCGGATTTGGGGTAATCGAAGAAGAGGAATTTTTTCCGGGCAGCTTCGAAGTCAGCCCAGTGGCGGGTGTCCGCCTGCACTGCGAACACAGCGCAGGTAGGCATATTATCGATGCGCGTATCGGTAAGCTGGTTAACAAATTCGGTTATACCCGGGTTGTGTCCGAAAACAGCCACCGCATCATAGCGGTCATCCAGGGCTGATACCACAGCATAATATTCACTGGAGGGGGCATGATAGAGGCTCTCCTGGAGCTGAAGCTCTTCAACGGGGCGGTCATATGCCTTAATAAAATGGGAAGCGGTCTGGAAAGCGCGGCGGGCGGTGCTGGTTACAAAGGCGTCGATGGAGATCTTCTTTTTGATCAGTCTTTTGGCCATTTCCGGGGCGTTCTGCTGCCCGCGCTCGTTCAGGGGGCGGTCAAAATCGGGCTGAGTTAAGTCACCCCAGCTGCTCTTGGCATGGCGCACTACGTAGAGTGTTTTCATACTCAAAAGTAGCTGGGTTTTTGTGATTTCTTAACCATTTTACAATAGGTACGATACAGAATTCTTAAACGGGCCTCACTCAGGGTCCCCCATAGGTTTGATTGGAATTAAAAACGGTCGGTCGCATTTTGGGAGCAAAAATGTTGCCAGAAGGTCCGATCCGGTGATATTTAAATCAAATAACGGGTAAACATTGACTGGAATCAATACCCCCTTTCGTTCTTACCATCCATATAGTTCAGGAATGCCTTATTTACTACCCTGTTTCCGCCGGGGGTGGGATAGTTTCCGGTAAAATACCAGTCGCCGGTATTGGTCGGGCAGGCATTGTGTAAACTTTCTATGGTCTGGAAGATCACTTCCACGGGGAAGCCGATGTCAGCGGGGGTGATCAGCTCAGCGATCTTGGCACTGATCTCTTCGGCAGTGAAAGGGTGGTAGATCTCCTTTACAATATTCTTGGTGTGGAGCTGACCGGTTCTGGCCAGTTCGCGGGCTTCATCGTGAATTTGGGAGATCAGTCCTTCCATACCCCTGTCATTCAGCAGAGCGATGGCTGCCCGGAAGGCGATAAAGTCACCCAGTTTGCTCATGTCGATGCCGTAGCAGTCGGGGTAGCGGATCTGTGGTGAGGAAGAAACGATGATGATCTTTTTAGGTTTCAGCCTGCCCAGCATCCTGACGATACTTTCTTTCAGGGTGGTACCGCGAACGATGGAATCATCGATGACCACCAGGGTATCTTCGCCGGGTCTGACGGTTCCGTAGGTGATGTCGTACACGTGCTGTACCATTTCGTTCCGGCTGGTATCCTCGGTGATAAAGGTCCGCATTTTGACATCCTTGATGGCGATCTTTTCCATCCGGATCTTTCGGTTGATCATCTCGGACAGTTTCTCTTCATCGTAGTCATTACCCCAGGCCATGATCCGCTGAACTTTGATCTTGTTGAGGTAGTGCGTCATGCCTTTGATCATGCCATAAAAAGCCACTTCAGCAGTATTGGGAATGAAGGAGAAGATGGTGTTTTTAAGGTCGTGGTCAATGGATTGCAATACTTTATCGCTGAGATTATAACCCAGCTGGCTGCGTTCGCGGTAGATTTTTTCATCGTTGCCGCGGGAGAAATAGATCCTTTCGAAGCTGCAGGCTTTGCGTTCTTTGGGTTCCAGGATCTGCTCGATGGAATAGCTGCCGTCGGCCTTAACGATGAGAGCCTGTCCGGGCATCAGTTCCTTGACTTCGTTTTCGCCAACATTGAAGCTGGTTCGGATGGCGGCGCGTTCAGAAGCGCCCACGATCACATCTTCGGAAATATAATAATAAGAGGGGCGGATACCATGGGCATCCCGCAGGGTGAAACTGTCGCCGTTGCCCACCAGTCCGCCGATATGGTAACCTCCGTCAAAAAGCACAGCGGATTTCCGCAGCACATTCACGATATCGGGATTACCCGGGTTCAGTTCATCTTCCTGAACCAGGAAATGGTGCACCACTTCCATCATGGCAGCGAGGTCGCTCTGGCGCTGGAAGACGCCCGGGTCGATGTTAACCAGTCCGAACAGTTCTTCGGTGTTGACGAGGTTGAAGTTACCGGCCAGGGCGAGGTTGCGGGACTGGATCGTATGTCTTTTGATGAAAGGGTGGCAGAACTCCACATTATTTTTACCCTGGGTACCATAGCGCAGGTGCCCCAGCATCAGTTCACCCAAAAAGCGGACATGCCCTTTGAGCAGTCCGGGGTGTTTGCGGATATCGGGCTGGTATTTTTCGAGGTCGGCCACTTCTTCCCCCACCTGCCGGAAGAGGTCGGCGATGGCCTGGGTGGCGATGCTACGCAAGCGGTGCAGGAAAGGATATCCGGGCTCTACGTTCAACTTAACAGCGGCGATGCCTGCACCATCCTGCCCGCGGTTATGTTGTTTCTCCATCAGCAGGTACAACTTGTTGAGGCCATACATCACGGTTCCATACTGTTGGAGATAATAAGAGAAGGGCTTGCGCAAACGAATGAAGGCAAGGCCGCATTCGTGTTTGATTGCATCGCTCATGGGAAGAATTGAGGCCGCAAAGTTAGGGAAATTTAAGGGAGCCGTACCGCTTCTGACCCTTTTATCGTACCTTACTTTAACAACCCTTTACCTTGCGCATCGTGCAGCTGCTGGCAGTATGCTTTTTTACCGGTGTCATGCAACCGGAAGGAGAAACTTTATACTTACAGGATAGCGGAAGCAAGCAGCCCAGGATTCTTTTCAGGTCAGACTCCATCCTGGAACTTACATTAAGCGGCGACATCCCAGCGTTGTGGCGCGACCGGGGGGATGATCCTTCCTATCATTCCATGATGATGAATATCGGGGCACCGGGAAAGGAAAAAGAAAGTTTCCCGGTGAGGGTACGCGCGCGGGGACATTTCAGGAAAGAGAAAGACGTTTGCCTCAACCCGCCGCTGATGATCAATATAGACAAGGAAGCGCGGACCAAGGGGACGCTGATGGCAGGACAAAACAAGTTAAAACTGGTGGTGCCCTGTACCAGCGAGGAGCTGATAATCCGGGAGTATTTGCTTTACAGAATATACAACCTGCTGACGCCAAACAGTTTCCGGGTGCGGCGGGTGAGCCTTTATATCACGGATGCCCAGGGCCAGCGCCGACCGATGCGACCGGGAAACCCGATGATGGGTTTTCTATTGGAACCGGTTGAACAGATGGCCCGGCGAAACGGCATGGAGTGGGTAGACAGCGTGGGTATACGGCCGGGATATTTACTGCCATCGGAACAGGAGATCATGAGTGTGTTCCAGTTCCTGGTGGGCAATACCGACTGGAGCGTGCAGTACCTCCATAATATAGAGATCATCAGCCTCTCTCCAACTGTTCCGGGAATCCCGGTTCCTTACGATTTTGATCACAGTGGATTGGTAGACGCCTCCTATGCCCACCCGCCAGAGGAGTTGCAACTTACATCCATACGGGAGCGATTGTACCGGGGTACCTGTCCCCAGGCCGTATCACGCATGAAAGCCACTTTTGATGTATTCCGGGAAAACAGAAAAGAGATCGAAAAGCTCTACCAGGAAACACCGGGATTATCGAAGGGGTATCGAAAATTTGCCCTTGACTACCTGGAATCTTTCTACCAGATTTTAGACAACCCCAAAAAGGCGGAAAACGCTTTCCTGGAGCAATGTAGCCGGCGTTCGGATGTCATCATTAAGGGTTATCCGAAAAATTAGGGGAGTGGCCGCCCCGGCTTATTTTCTTCCGCTCAGCACCAGGTAGATACTCAGCAGGGAAAGCAGGAAACCAATGATAGAGAAGGCGAAAGACCACCAGTAGGTCAGGATGCGGTATTTGGTAAAGCGGAGCCGGGCAACCCGCAGGTCTTCTTTAAGGTCGTGGTCCCAGGAATGGTGGGAGTTCTCTTCGTGGTGGTGTTCTTTGTGTTTATGTTCCGAATCGCGGAGGAAAACGGGGTAGCCACCCTGCAGGATCCAGAATCTGCCATGGTGGGAGATGGACAGCAGGGTGTGTTGTTCATCCGTATAATGGGCCAGTTTTTCAGTGACCAGTTGGTCGCCCAGGGATTTTGAGGAGGAAAACGTTTCAGGGTCACCGGGCCATTTTGCAGCGATATGATCGTACAGGCTTAGTTCCCCGGCATTGTACAAATCCTGTAAAAGTTCCTGGAGCAGCAATTCGCGGTTCATGGCGTCCAATATTACCTTGAAATTACATCAATAACTTTTCCTTTTCTTTGCCCAAAAATAAAAATGGATCTAAACGGAAAAATCATACAGCTGTTGGGGGTACAGACCGGGCAGGGCAAAAATGGCACCTGGAAAAAGCAGGAGTTCATCCTGGAAACCGGCGACACCTATCCTAAAAAAGTGTGCATAGCAGTTTGGGGTGATAAGATTGACATGAGCCAGTTCCGTATCGGCGACCCGGTGCAGGTGTCTTTTGATGTGGAGAGCCGGGAATACAATGGCCGGTGGTACACCGATGTGAAGGCCTGGAAAGTTGTTGGGCAAGGCGGCAGTGAAGCAGCGGCGCCACCTGCCTATACCGGTCCCATTGATCCAATGCCGGACGACGATCTACCTTTCTAAGGGTGGTGCGGATGGTGAAGGATGATGCGGCCCGGATGTTGACGCGAGTTAATGTCCGCGAGTTAATGTCCGGACGTTTTGCGAACACATGTTCGGACGTCTTTGCGTCGTCTTTACGTCGCGTCGTTACACCTTAACCGTAGTGGTAATATTATCGGGAAGTTCGTTTTCTTTGGCTGCCAGCAGGGCCACCTGCTGGCCCATATGATCCAGCGCTTCAGAAGTGGCCGTTTCATACTGATCGGTGCGGGCGTGGGTGAATATATTCTCTCCATAAACAGTGGCCCTGATTTCACACACTTTATTTTCAGGAGGAGTGATGAGTTGGTCTTCTCTCCACACGCATTCCATTTTGGCTATCGCTTTGTATTTTCCGGATAAACGGATCAGTAACCGCTTTGCCTGCTGCACAATGGATTCCTGCAGCCCTTCATGAGGGGTGTGAAATTCAATCGTCATAATTTTTTGATTTGTGGTGCAAAAAATCAAACCAGCCGTCTCTTTATAAAGTTACTGTCTTTATATTATTCGTAGCTTTCATAAAACAGTTTGCCATGAAACTTTTTACTGTTGCCCTCTGTTTGTTTGGCCTGATCCTAACAATCCCCGCATTTTCGCAGGGAAACCAGCAAATACAAGGCGCCTGGAGCACTGAAAAGGATGGGAAAACGCACTTACTCCTGGTAACCAACCAACATTATTCTTACACGATTTATGACCTGCCGGGTAAGAAATTCATTCACACCGAAGGCGGCAGTTGGGAACATGCGGGGCAAATGAACCTGCTCACAGAGTTTAATACGACGGACAAGTCGGCCGTTGGAAAAAAACACCAGCATAAGATGAGTGTTCGCAACGGAAATTTAGAGACTGAGTGGCCTGGACTACCAACATCCTGGAAGCGGGTGGACGAAGGAGGCGGGGCACTGAATGCAACCTGGCGGATCAACGGAAGGGAGCAAAACGGGCAAATGCATGAGATTGCACGCAGCGCAAGAAAGACCATTAAGATCCTTACCGGTACGAGGTTCCAGTGGGCGGCAATTAATACGGAGACGGGGGAATTTTTTGGAACAGGTGGAGGCACTTATTCGTTCAAGGATGGGCGTTATACAGAGCAGATTGAGTTCTTTTCGCGAGACAGCAGCAGGGTAGGCATGCAACTCAGCTTTGAGGGTGAGGTCAAAGGCGATGTTTGGCACCATAAAGGGAAAAGCTCCAAAGGCGATCCTATTTATGAAACCTGGAAAAAAGAAGACTGATAAAAAAATACAGCCCGGTGAATCACCGGGCTGTTTACGCGGATGCGTAACCAAACAACCAAACCATATTAACCGACCGTACTAAAACCTCTTTTCATTCTTCCTTAGGGGCTCCTGTGGAAGAAAAAATATTTTCTATTGAATGAGCCAAACCACTTGCGGGTCCGGTCATTTTATTCGTTTTATCATCCAGGGTATTATCGTTCATTAATTCTCCCAGCTGTAAATCCGGGGGCAACTTATTCAAAATTGCTTCTCTCTGGGAGCCGAAGAAAACCTGTAGTTTTTCGGCATCGCCTGCCGGTTGCAATTGCTGCTGGTAGTAGCGGGAAGTTTCCGAAGTCAGTTCGTAAATGAGGTCTGATGCGGTGCTGGTATCCACCCCTGCATATTCCGCTATCCGGGCTGCCAACAATTCTTCTTTATTATTCATCAACCGGGCAAGAGAAACGGAAGTATCGGTGGCCAGATAGTCGGCCCCTTCTGCTGACCGGCTGAATTTATAAAATACGGCCAGCACTGCGGGTACGGCTGCCTGAGCCAGTCGTTCATGCCGCTGTTGAAACGCTTTATCCACTTTCTCTGTAGTGGGGTCAATGCGGGATAATTTAGTTCCCAGGTATTCTTGCAGGTGTTGTATGATATCAGGCATCTTATCAAAATTTAGTGTGAAAGAACGGAAGCAGGGTAAACTTTCTCGGTAATATTCCTGCCGGATACCCATTCATTCAGTTCATCCATCAGGCGCTGCAGGAAATTCCTTTTTGCACTTCTTCCGGCTTCTGTTACCGTAGCATGCTGGATCCTGAATCGCATGATCAGCCCGTGGTACCTTAAGGCCTGTGCCATGCCATAAGAGATCTTGGAACAGGATGCCCAATCTTCGGGATCGGTAAGGATTACTCCTTTCCCATTCGCTTCCACATAACAGTCGCGGCCTTTTTCGTATAACCTTATACGGGCCGGAAATTCTGTTTCATAGTTGGCGGCCTGTTCTGTATTAACATGGAACAGAAACCAGCAGCAGCCTGTTTCATCCACTTCCAGCAGCCTGGCTATGCCGTTCGGAAGTTTCCACTCTGAGTTGCTGAGGTTATAGAATAATCCCTGGTTGAAACTATTCATCAGGTGCTGCAAAGTAGTATAACTGGTCATTGTGATAGATTTTACAAAAGGACCCATAAAAAAAGAATACCATACTGTAACAAGCAGGCGGGTATTGAATTATCGGGGAAATTGCGCCTCATCAGCACCCCAAATCAGGCAGGCAGGAAAGCATGTTTATGCAGTGGAACAGCTTTTTAGCTATGACAATATTCATTAACGATTAAATCAATTATTATGGCAAACACAACAGAAGTATTAAACGACCTGATCCTGATCAATAATGACAGGATTGAAGGATATGAAAAAGCAATTTCTGAAACTGAGGGTATGGATGTAGATCTTAAGGCCATTTTCAATAAAATGATTGCACAGAGTCGCGATTATGTAAGCGAGCTTTCTGCGACCGTATCACGCCTGGGTGAAACACCGGAAACCGGCACTACCGTTTCCGGAAAGATTTACCGTACCTGGATGGACATTAAATCGACTTTTGCCAGCAAGGAGCGTCAAAACGTTCTGGAGCTGTGCGAATTCGGGGAAGATGCCGCTCAGAAAGCATACGATGAAGCCCTGGCTTCTGATGCCGAATTGCCAGCAGATATCCGCCAAATCATTACGGACCAGAAGCATGACCTGTTAACTTCCCATGACCTGATCAAGAAGTATCGCGACATGCACAAAACGGTAAATGACCTCAAAAACTAAGCACATGAAAACAGACGCGCAATCTGTTCCTATGCGTAGCCTGAGTTATTGTATGGAGAAGGCTATTGCTGACGGTTACAGCGCCAACTTCATGGTAGCGGATGGACTACTCAAACATGCGGACAGCGGGCAGACTTATGAGCCCGAACAGGTTCATATCGTTGATTTTTATCGCTTTGAAGGAGAAAGTGACCCAGACAGTAATTCCATCCTTTATGTCATTGAAACGAATGATGGAAGAAAAGGGACCCTTTCAGATGCCTACGGCGCCTATGCAAATGAAGAGACCGGAGCGTTTTTCACGAAAGTGGAAGACATACAGAAGAAGAGCGCAAGCGGGGATCCTTCCTGAATCCGGAATAATGATCACTAAAAGCCCGGGCTTCCTTTGATAAGCCCGGGCTTTCTTTTTGGTGCCGGTAACCGGTCAGGGGTACATTAGCGGGGCAGAGGTTACTGCGAACAGCCCTGGGAGGTAATTTGAACCCTGGAGGTGTCTATGCTGAATTTATCCGCCAGCCCTTTCAGGAATTCCTGGTAAGCAGCTTCGGTCACTACGGGTTCCCTGCTCAGGATCTGTAATGATCGACGGGAAGGATGGGCGGTCATTACCCACTGATAGGCCGGATCTACTTCAAGGAACCAGTATCGGGTTCCTAACATCCCCTTCCTGAACTTCCACTTGCTGTTATTAGATCCTCTCTGTACCCGTCCGATATATTCCCGCTCTTCCTTTTCTCCATCATCTCCGGCAATGCAGGAGCTGGTCATACCCAAATTTCCGTTTTCCAGTAACCGGAAACTGGTTACGGTACAATTACAATCCTTGTAACCCGGGCGGGGAATACTGGCTATTTCAAACCACTTACCATTAAGTCTGTCAAGGTTTACACTATCGGCGGTTGGAAGTTTCCGCTGGCTGCTGGCGGACAGGGATATCGCAACCAATCCCAATCCAGCTATTATTGATTTCATATGCCTTGGTTTGTTCATAAAAAAAGGCCATCGATAATGGCCTTTGGTTGTTGTATAAGAAGCCGGTTCGCTAAACTCCCCGGCGGATAAGCGTCAGTAAGATAGACACTACAGCCAGTACCAGCAGGATGTGAATCAGTCCTGATGCACTGTAAACAAATATTCCCAGTAACCAGCCAATAATAAGGATGACGGCAATAACATATAATATGCTGTTCATAACAATGGTTTTTAAGTTAAGAGATCGTTTTCCCATTACTGAAAAAAACAATGCCGACTAACCGTTTTCGGGCAAAACCTGTCGAAACCCGTTGCCAGCGAGGCGATACTTACCCATTTCGGGAAAAGCTACAACGAACCAGGGGTTACAGATTGCGGCACAATTTCTTCTATGAAGAAAAGTGATGAGAAGGGTCCGCAATTTTTTCAAGTTGCTGGTTGCATCCGGCAAATCTTTTATAGACGATAATGTGCTGAAATTAAGCGCATCGCTATCCTATTACACCGTTTTTGCATTGGGACCCATATTGTTATTGATCATATCATTTGCAGGAATTTTTTACGGCAGGGATGCCATACAGGGAAAAATGTTCAGCCAGATAAAAGGCCTGGTAGGAAATTCCGCAGCATACCAGATCCAGATGATCATCAGTAATATCGAACGCAGCAATAGCAGCGTTTTGGGAGCGGTGGTAGGTTTTATCATCCTGATACTTGGCGCAACCGGGGTCTTCACTGAAATACAGGGCTCCATCAATTATATCTGGTCTATCCGTGCCAAACCAAAGAAGGGATGGCTCAGGATCATCATGAACCGCCTGATATCCTTTTCGCTGGTAGTAGCCACCAGTTTCATACTGCTGGTAGCGCTGGTGGTCAATGCCATGCTGGAGCTGTTTAACGACCAGCTGGTGCGGTTGTTTCCCGGTACGGCTGTCGTTACCTTTTATATATTCAACATCATCACCATTTTTCTTGTCATTACGACATTGTTCGCAATCATTTTCCGGGTCTTGCCCGATGCCACCATCGCCTGGAAAGATGCCTTCCTGGGTGCTGCATTCACCTCCCTGCTGTTTTTGCTCGGCAAGATGTTGATTGGGGTATACCTGGGAAATTCCAATTTCGGATTGACCTATGGAACTGCAGCATCCATAATGGTAATACTGGTTTGGGTGTACTACAGTTCCATGATCTTATATTTCGGGGCAACCTTCACGAAGATCTATGCACTGAATCATGGTGCCGGCATCAAGCCGGATGAAACGGCTGTATTTATCATTAAAAGTGAAACCAAAGAATTAAACTCCTAACCAATGGATTTAAGATCGCACCAGGCTTACTGGTTGATGAAGAATGGCCTGGTAAGCAGTTATCCTTCGCTGAAAACGAATGAAAAGACCGAGGTGGCAGTTATGGGGGCGGGGATCACCGGAGCGTTGGTAGCCTGGCACCTGTGCAATGCAGGCTTCCAGGTAACGGTGGTGGATAAACGCCATGTCGGAATGGGCAGCACCGCAGCCAGCACTGCTTTATTACAATACGAAATCGATACCCCCTTGTATGAGCTTGCGGAAAAAGTTGGCGAGACCAATGCAGCGAAGAGTTACCAGTATTGTGCGGCCTCCATCACTGAACTGGAGGAAATTTGTGACCGTTTTGATGGGAAGGCTGGTTTCCGGAAAAGGCCAAGCCTCCAATATGCGTCCTTTCGAAAAGATGTATCCCAGCTGGAGAAAGAGTATAAGCTCCGGAAAAAATATGGCTTCCGGTTACAGTTCTGGGATGAACATACCGTAAAGAGCACCATGGGTTTTACCGCGCCTGCCGCTCTTTTCAGCAGTTTAGGGGCTGAAATGGATGCTTACCGGTTAGCGCATCACCTGTTACTGGATTGCCAAAAAAAGGGAGCCCGGATATATGATAATACGGCCGTACTGGCCATGAATCACAACAAAAGAAATATTACCCTTTCCACTGAAACCGGAAATACCCTGACCTGCAAGAACCTGGTCATTGCCTGCGGATATGAATCCCAGCAATACATTCCCCGGAAGGTTGAAACGCTACACTCCACCTATGCCCTGGTGAGTGAACCATTGCCGGGCGAAATGTTCTGGCACCGTAACTGCCTGATCTGGGAAACGGCATCCCCTTATCTGTACATGCGCACGACCACGGACAACCGAATTCTTGTGGGTGGACTGGACGATGATTTTTATTCCCCTGAAAAGCGTGACCGGAATATTGCCGCTAAAACAAGAAGGCTGGTACAGTCCTTCAAAAAAAAGTTTCCTGCTGTCAACCTGATTCCGGACTTCCAGTGGGCGGGCACATTTGCCTCTACGAAGGACGGATTACCCTATATCGGTTCTATTCCACAATTACCGAACACCTGGTTTGCCCTGGGTTTCGGGGGAAACGGAATTACTTTCAGCCAGATAGCGGCCAGGATGATCACGGCAGCACTCCGTGGAAGACCCGATCCTGACCAGGAAATATTTTCATTCAACCGATAAACATTATTAAGCAGATAAATTAACACCCATGCAACCCCTTACATTATTACAATTTTTTCACTGGTATTATCCCCAGGATGGATCGCTATGGAAGCATCTTGCAGAACAGTCTGCTGATTTGAAAAAGAAAGGCATCACCGGGGTTTGGATCCCCCCATCCTATAAGGGAGCGGCGGGTGGTTACTCGGTCGGTTACGATGCTTACGATCTTTTTGACCTGGGTGAATTTGACCAGAAAGGATCGGTCCGGACAAAGTATGGCACCAAAGAAGAGTTGTTAAAGAGTATTGAGGCCTGTCACAAAAACGGGCTGTCGGTGATTGCCGATGTGGTCTTTAACCATAAAGCTGGCGCAGATGAAACAGAGAAGCTGACGGTAAAAAAAGTAAATCCTGCCAATCGGACCGAATTCATCAGTGATGCGTTTGAAATTGAAGCCTGGACCCGTTTTACCTTCCCGGCGAGGCAGGGAAAATACTCATCTTTCATTTGGGACCACCGGTGTTTTACCGGGATCGACTGGGCGCATGATATTAATGAGGACGGGGTCTTTACCATCCAGAACGAATACGGCGAGGGTTGGGAAGAACTGACAGAAGAAGAGCTCGGCAACTATGACTACCTGATGAGTGCCGATATAGAATTCCGCAATCCTGCTGTGAGGGAGGAATTAAAATACTGGGGGCGTTGGTTTCTTGAAACCACCCATGCTGATGGATTTCGGCTGGATGCCGTAAAACATATGTCGCCCCGCATCATCAACGAATGGGTGCATCATGTTCAGGAAGTTAGTGAGAAGCCCTTATTGATCATTGGGGAATATTGGAATGTTCATGATGTGGAAGCACTGAAGCGATACATTGATGCTACAGAAGGCAAAGTGCAACTCTTTGATGCACCGCTGCACCACAATTTTTTTGTGGCTTCCACTATGGGGAACAAGTTCGACCTCCGGCATATTTTCGACCGCACGCTGGTGGAAGCCATCCCCACGCATGCCATCACCATCGTTGACAATCACGATACACAGCCCTTACAAGACCTGGAATCTCCGGTGGAAGCCTGGTTCAAACCCATAGCTTACGCGCTTATCCTGCTGCGTAAGGACGGTATTCCCTGCCTCTTTTACCCCGCAATGTATGGAGCTCATTATGTTGACAAGGGCAGTGATGGGAACGATTACGAGATCTGGCTTTCCCGGGTGGATGAGTTGGACCAGATGCTTCCGCTCCGTGAAAAGATTGCGAGCGGAGACCAGCAGGATTATTTTGACCATCCCAATTGCATAGGCTGGACAAGATCAGGGGTACCGGAAGTGGAGGGCAGCGGACTTGCTGTCATCCTTTCAAATGGTACGGATGGGTTCAAATACATGGAACTTGGAGAAAGGCATGCCGGCAGAAAAATGAAAGATGCGCTGGGCAAGTGGCCGGGAGAAGTGACGCTGAATGAAAAAGGCGGAGCTGAATTTCATTGCCCCGCCGGATCCGTTTCGGTATGGGTTTGAATCAATCCTGGATGGGAAGGTTCACCACGAAGGTGGTGCCTTTCCCTTCAACCGATTTCACTTCAATGAAACCTTTATGCGATTGGATGATGTTCATGGTGGAGGCGAGGCCCAGCCCCATTCCATTCCTTTTGGAAGTATAATAGGGTTCAAACAGCCTGCTTAGTATTTCAGCGGACATTCCACAGCCGTTGTCCGTGATCTCGGTGATGGCAAATTTATCCTTGCGGTACATGCTTACCAGTATCTGTCCCTGCCCCTCATCAATAGCCTCCACCGCGTTCACCACGATATTCATAAAGGCTATCTTAAGTTTATCCTTATCCGACAAAACCAGAAGCGGCTCCTGTGTGATATCGCGGATGATGCTGACCTGTTTCAGGCGGATGCTGTCCAGGGCATCGTGCAGTACTTCTTCCATAAGTATTTGAAGGCTGCCCACCTTAAGTTCAAATTCTGTTGGCCGGGAGCTATTCAATAACTCAGAAATGATATTGCTGATCCGGGAGCTGTTTCGTTTGATGACATCCAGGTATAACTGACCGGCTTCGTCCGTTACATCCTGTTGCAGTTGCTCAGCGGAAAGGGATATGTTATTCAGAGGGTTCCGCACTTCATGAGCCAGTGTACGAACCAGCCTGCCAGTAGCAGCAAGTTTTTCTGCCTGAAGTGTCAACCATTCGGCCTTCTTGAGGTTGGTGATATCGTGCAGGATGCCCTGGATATAGCGCTCACCATTCTGATCCGTTTCTACTGATGCAGAAAAGATGCAGCTCTTACGTTCTCCCCTACCTGTAATGATCTCAACTTCGTAGTCGTTTATGGTGTGCCCGGTTTGCAGCAGTTGCAGGATGCGGTCGGCCACCTGCTGGTCTCCTAATCCCTCACGAAACGGAATATGCGGCAATGCCTCCTTAGGGTAGCCCAAGAGGTCTACGGCTGCCTGGTTTACGTCTTTCAGGAACATGTCCATATCAGCGATGAAGACCGCATCCATCGATTGTTCAAATATGTTCCTGAATTTCCTTTCGTTTCGTTGAATCTCCTGGAGATAAGAGTAGCGCTCCAGGGCATAGCGGATGGTTCTTTCCAGTTTTTCACTGTTGAGCTCCGACTTCACCAGGTAATCGTAAGCACCGATCTTCATGGCCATGCGGTCTATCTCACGGTTACCCTTGCCCGTAAGAAGAATGATCGGTTCCTGGCATTTATTTTCAATAGCCTGCTTTAACAGGTCCACCCCTGTTTTTGCTCCCAGCCGATAGTCCACGAAATAGAGGTCAAATCTATGTTGCTGCATAATTTCCACCGCAGCGGCGTACTGGCTGGTCCATTCAATTTCAAACTGAGAATCGGGTATACTCTTCAGGTAGTCGCTGGTTAGGAAATAATCATCCTCATCATCGTCAACAATCAGGATGCGGATGACTTTATTGGTAAAAGGCATAGGGTTGCTATTGTTTTTCTGGGATGATAAAGCTGAAGATTGCACCTTCTCCCGGTTTTCCGGATGCGAAGATCTGTCCGTTATGGCGTTCAGCAATTCGCTTGCAAATGGAAAGGCCTATACCGGAGCCGGGATAATCAGATTTACCATGCAGCCTCTGGAATATTTGAAAGATACGTTGTTCGTAACCCTGGTCAAAACCTATACCGTTATCTTCCACGTTAACCTGGTAGTAATTTTTATCCATTCTCAGCAGGTGCAACTCCTTTTCTTTCCGGGTCAGCCTGCTGGCATGGATCCGGATAAGCGGTTTCACTCCGGGTTTATGAAATTTAAGGGCATTCCCCAGCAGGTTGATGAACATTTGACGGAACTGGGAAGGAATCCCCTCGATGCTGGGAAGTTCATCCACCTGCACTACTGCGCCGGATTCTTCGATGGGTATCTCCAGGTCACTGATAGCATCAGCCGCAATTTTATTCAGGTCAACCGTCTCAAAGGAGTGGCTGCTACGTGAAACGCGGGAAAGCTCCAGCAGGTTCTCTATCAGGTTGCGCATATTACCGGAGGCCACTTCCATCCTGTCGAGGTACATTTTACCTTCCTCACCCAATTGTGAGCTGAATTTTTCGCGAAGCCTGGATCCGAAAGTGGTGATCTTACGTAACGGTTCCTGAAGGTCGTGAGAAGCCGCATAAGCAAATTCCTCCAGTTCCTTATTGGAACGGTTCAATTCCCGTACACTGCGTTGCAGTTCGGTCTCCACCTGCCTGACCTTAGTGATATCGCGGGTCTTCCCAATAATACGGATCGGTTTATTGCTATTGTCCACTACCACACGCCCCCTGGAGTTCACCGTTATGAGATTGCCCCTGAGGGTGTGAATGCTGTACTCGATTTCAAAATCAGACTTATTTTCAAGTGACTGCTGAACGGCTGCTTCCACTCTGTCTCTATCGTCCTCATGAATCATGGAGAGGTAGAAATCATAGGTTATGGGGGGATCGCCGGCTTTCTTTTCAAAAACCACATTCAGCCCTTCCGACCAGGAGATTTCCTTACTGGCCAGGTCCATCACATAAACGCCGTAATTCAGCAAAATTTCCGTTTGAACCTGTAATTCAAGACTGGCTTTACTTTCCAGGTTTTGCAGTAACTGGTCTGAGATGTTGCGAAAATAACCGGTAACCTTCTCCACTTCTCCCGCGGCATTTGCAACGGGTTTCCCTATAGAGGTGATGAAAATTCGTTCCCCGTTCTTGCGGGTAACGGAATAATCCATCCTGTACTCTTGATTGGATTGGATGGCACGGCGAACTTTTTCCGTGACTTCGGCTTTATCGTTATCACAGATCCTGCTCAGGAGAAACTTCCCTTCCACCTCGGGCAATTCTTCGCGCGTATAACCCATAAGGGTATACATTCCTTCTGACCATTCCATTTTATCGGTGGTACGATCCCAGCTCCACATACCAACTTCCAGGGTACGTTCCGCATCTTCCAGCAGCCGCCTCGCAGCCCTGGCTTCCTCTTCCCGCATCACCTGGTCTGTAATATCCTCTGCTAAAAAAAGCATGGAAGAAGCTGATCCCTGATCATCCCTTTTCAGGACAGTGCCAATGGTCCTGAAATACCTGTAATTATTAGCCTTGTGATTGAGGCGGCATTTGTATGCATAACTCGAATTTCCTTCGAGGCTGTAATATTTTTTCAATTCATCCTGTACCAAGGGAAGATCTTCTTCAAAGATCATCTTGTTCAGGTCATTATCCCAGGCTTCCACATCGGTCCAGTCATACCCCAATAATTCGGTCACACGTTTATTGATATAACGCAATTTTTTATTGTGCGCATCAAAAACGTAGATCAGTGCCGGAAACAACTCAGCAATTTGCTGTAACATCTCTTCACGTTCTTCATTCCCGGCAATCAGCCCGCGCAGTCCCTGTAAAGAGGTGTCAGTTTGTTCGTTTTCCATTACAGATTATTAAATTGCTGGTATTGCTTCATTTTATTGTACAGGGTTTTCCTGTCGATATTGAGCAATCTCGCAGCCTTTGTCTTGTTGAAGTTGGATTGTTTCAGCGCTTCCACGATCATTTCGTACTCTGCGTCAATACTGGCCGACTTCAACGAAAAATCATTCAGTACCGGCTTAACCGGTGCTGGTGCCTGCACCGGATTTCTGTTTTCCGGCATATGTTGCGGGGTCGTGTTATAGGTAAGCTGGCCATCACTACCCCCTGTGGCAAAATTCAATTTGTTGTGATAAATAATCTCAAAGGGTAAGGATTGCATTTCGACATATTCACCATCCGACAACAAGGCCGCGCGTTTCACCACGTTCTTGAGTTCACGCAGGTTTCCAAACCAGGGATATTGGGTAAACACCTGCTGCACTTCCGGGCTGAAATCGGCGATCTGTTTGCCAAGTTCCGCATTTGTCATGGCAAGGAAATGTCTTGCATATAAAAGAATGTCTTCTGCCCTTTCACGAAGCGGCGGAAGATTGATGCTGAATTCATTGAAACGGTGGTACAAGTCTTCGCGGAATTTGCCATTGCGGGCTGCATCCCAGAGTTTTTCATTACTGGCAACAATGATCCTGACATCCAGTTCTATGTCCTTATTCCCCCCTACCCTTCGAATTTTTCTTTCCTGCACCACCCGTAACAGGGCTACCTGGATATCGTAGGGCAGGTTGCCAATTTCGTCCAGGAAGATGGTACCGCCGTTTGCCAGCTCCATGCTACCTATTTTCTGGTTCAACGCCCCGGTAAAGGATCCTTTTTCATGACCGAAGAGCTCACTGCCGGCAAGTTCTTTTGACAGGGCGCCACAATCAATGGCTATGAATGGCTTGTCTTTTCGTTTACTCTGTTCGTGAATTTTTTGTGCAATGGCCTCTTTTCCGCTACCGCTTTCACCATAAATAATCACGCTGTAGTTAGTGGGAGAGACCAGTTCGATTTGCTTGAGGATGTTTTTCATCTCAGGCGTATTACCGAAAATATATTTTTCCCTTGGTGCTTCCAGTGCGGGTTTGCGGCTACCTGGTGCCACCGGTGATGCAACAGGAGTTGCAGCCTGAACGGCCACGGGCGATTTGTCGGCCGCTTCCAGCGCTTTGCGGATCGTGATCAGAATCTCGTCCGGAAATACCGGCTTGGTGACATAGTCAAATGCACCGAGCTTGAGAATTTCCACTGCCAGTTTTACATCGCTGTAACCGGTTATAATGATGAATGGCATGCCGGGATACATCTCCCTGGTTTTGGTGAGTACCTGCTTCCCATCCATATCTTCCAGCCTGAAATCACATAAGACCAGATCAGGTTTTTGCTGGCTCATGTGTTCAAGGGCCTTTTTACCGTTGTACATTTCCGTTACTTCAAATTGCTGACGTGTCAGGAATCGGTTCAGCAACATACACATGTCCCGGTCATCATCTATCACCAAAATTTTCTGCATGTATCGATTTTATAAGGTTAATTAGTTTTAAAGGGATCAGGCCCACATTGCCCTTACCTGGGCAACAGGGATCTGTAACAGGTCACGGTATTTTGCAACTGTTCTCCTTGCAACTTTATAACCCTTGTTCATCAATATGGCTACGAGTTGCTGATCGGTATAGGGATTGGATTTATCTTCCGTACTGATTACTTCTTCCAGTGCGTGGCGGATAACCCGGTTACTGATGACTTCGCCGGACTTATTAATAATTCCTTCCGTGAAAAGATCTTTCAGGTGAATCGTTCCGAAATGTGTATCTGCATACTTGTTGCTCGTAAGTCTTGATACTGTTGAGATATCCAAACCAACCTGGTCGGCAATATTTTTCAGGATCATCGGTTGCAGCTTATTCACATCACCATCTTCAAAATAATCCTTTTGGTACTGGATAATGGCTTTGGTGATCTTCATCATGCTTTCATTCCGCTGGCGGATGGCATACAGCAGCCAGTTCGCTGATTGCAGTTTGCTGCGCAGGTACTGCAGGGCGCCTTTATCCTTGGTAACCTGCATCGTTTCCTGAAGAGCATCACTTACGCGGAAGTTCTCTGCAGTGATACCACACACGGTTATATGAAAGCTATCCCCGTCATGGCTGATCTGTATATCCGGAACAATATTATCCTTAGGAGCGATGGAGCTGACGGTTTCTGCCACCGGGCGCATGCACAGCTTACCGATGAACTGAACCACCATACGGAACTCTTCTTCGTCGAGGTCAAGGGCATCCATGATCTTTTCAAACCTACGGCCCTTGAAATCATCGTAATGACGGTTCAACAGTTGGGTAGCCACTTTAACATCGGGGCGCTTCTGGTTCATTCTTCCCAACTGCAATAACCAGCACTCGCGGATATCACGTGCACCAATGCCGCATGGCTCCAGCTGCTGGATGCACAGGAGCGCAGCTTCCACTTCTTCGGGGGTGGTCATAAAATGCGCAAAGCTGAAATCGTCTGCAATGGTTTCCAGGTCTTTTTGCAGCAATCCGGTGTCTTCCAGGCAGTCGATCAGGTAGTTGGCGATCTGGAGTTGCCTGTCATCAGAAACACGCAAGGCCAGTTGCCGGCGGGCATCTTCCCTGAAATCCACTACATCGGCCATCGGACGATCGGGCATTTCGGTATCGTTAAAATAATTAGCGTATTCCAGGCGGTAATCGGGAACATCATTGTAACCATACTCATCCCAATCTTTGTAGTCCTGCTCTGATTCCCGGTCGTATTTATCGGAGCAACGATCCTCTCCCTGATCCAGCACTTCCTCCAGGTATGGGTTCTGATCCATTTCCTGGCGAATGTGCAGCTGCAGCTCCTGGCTATTTAATTGAAAGAGATTCAGCAATTGAATCTGCTGAGGTAATATCTTTAAGGTCTGTTGCTGGTGTTGTTGCTGGCTGATCATAAACGTACTTTAAAGGTTACTCCCTTATTAAAACAATAGCGAAGCCAAACAGCAGAAATAGCTTACCCAATTTGAGAAAAACTATAAACAATTGTATTTCAATTTGATATAGTTAATGGTTTTATAACAGGACTTGGGCTGATGGTCGTAAAGTTAAAACATTTGTGAATCAATTTCCCCGTTTTGGGGAAAACAGCAGATCAACTCATGAGAAAGTCGAGTATTTTATACTTGTTGACCGGTTTCATCCTCACATTAGGGGTCTTATCGTTTTTCAGCTGGATGAGTTACCAGCGGTTGAATGCCATGATTTCATACTCTGACCAGGTGGAAAAAACATTCCGGATCATGAATGCCATGGAGGGATTGAGCAGGGTGGTTGCGGATGCAGAGACCTCTGTGCGGGGATACGTCATCACGGGAGACAGTATTTACCTGGAGCCCTTAAAACGGGCTCAGTTGGAGATGCCGCACCTGATAGACACCCTGCGGGAGTTGGTGAAGGACAACACGGTTCAGAAAAGCCGGCTGGGATTGGTTCGTAATGCAGCCATATTGAGAATACAGCTGTTGGAAAATTCAATAGCACTGGTAGATAACGGCGTTTTTGATTCTGTCAAAACCAGCCACATGATGAAGGGCAGAAGCCATATGGCCTCTTTCCATTTGGGTATACAGCAGATGATGGAACAGGAGCAACAAATGCTTCAGGAAAGTTACCAGCAGAAAAATTTTTATCAGTCCATTGCTCCACCGATGTTCAAAAGGGTATTCCTGCTGGTTGGGATAGTATTCCTGGTTTTATTGGTGTTGCTGGTTCGTGAATTCCTGCAGCGGCTGCGGTTCCAGCATGAGCTACAGGTTCAGTTGATGGCTTTGCACCAAAGCAATGCGGAATTGACCCAACTAGCCTTCGCTGCTTCCCACGATTTGCAGGAGCCTGTCCGGAAGATCCGGACCTTCCTGGACAGGCTGATCATAAAGCAACGGGATCTATTAAACGAAGATGGCCGGCATATGATCAACCGTATAGACCACTCTGCACGCCGGTTGCAGGGTATGCTGGAGGATGTATCCAATTATATGAACCTCATCGATTCGGATGAAGAGAAAGTGCCGGTTTCGATGATACGTTTGTTGGAAGAGGTGCGTGAGGGGCTGAAGGAACAGATAACTGAAAAAAAAGCCACCTTACATATCGGCCAGTTACCGGAGATGAAAGCATACCCGCAACAGGTAAGGATCCTGTTCCGCGCCTTGCTGGATAATGCATTAAAATATTCGAAACCGGGAATGGCGCCCGTAATTGACATAATCGCTACGGAAAGAGAGGGCAGCCGATTGGGAGAAGCTATTCCCCACCTTGACAAGACCTACGATGTGGTTATGGTGAGGGATAATGGAATCGGGTTTGATAATGAGTTCAGGGAAAAGATCTTCCATTTATTCCGGAGGCTGCATACGCAAGAAAAATTTGGTGGTAAAGGCATTGGGCTGGCCACCTGTCAACGAGTGATGGCCAACCACAATGGCTTTATCCTGGCTGATGCCAAACCTGGAGAAGGGGCAAGTTTTACTTTGTTCTTTCCCAGGGATTAAACCGGCTGCAACGCTCACGAATTTTATCGATTGTGATGAGAACGGCATCATCCCAGCGTTTGGAGCGGGAGTATTCGGTCATCTGTCCCTGGTCGCTGATCAACCTGCACAAAGCCACTTTATCCGGTACAGGATCCAGGGAATCCACTTCCCGGTCGTCGTATAAATTGATCTCCATTCGTTTTACCGATCCTGAGATCGATTGTATCATCCTCAGTTTCTCCACCATCAGTTCCATTAGTGAACAAATGGCTCTAGGGTCTGTGATGCTGCATTCCAGTTTTACATGAATGTTGTTGTCCATAGCAAACGATTTTTTCAGGTGTTTACTATACCAGTAGAAAAACCATACCATTTCCGGAAAGTTTTCAATGGCACGGTTCTTTAACATGGAGATAAAATATTATTTATTCACTCTAAACTTATATGTTATGTTACGTTGGACACTAATCTTTCTGGTGATAGCGCTGATTGCAGCAGTATTTGGATTTACAGGAATTGCTGCCGGTGCTGCCGGAGTAGCCAAGATCCTTTTCTACATTTTCCTGGTGATCTTCATTGTTTCGCTGATCATGGGTATGTTGCGAAAGGGGTAAAGATTCTACAATTAAGGCACCCACGGGGTGCCTTTTTCTTTATATCTTACTGATATGGACAAGATCTACATTTTGGTTGCAGAGGATGACGCGGATGATCGCTTCCTGCTGGAGACTGCCTTTGCGGAAAAAGGATTCAGTGAGAAACTCACCTTTGTAGAGAATGGTGTGGAGTTGCTGGAACATCTTCGTAAAAAAGATACGACGCTGAACGATACAGAAAACCAATTGCCTGGGTTTATCCTGCTGGATCTGAACATGCCCAAAAAAGATGGCAGGGAAGTATTAAAAGAAATAAAAGCAGACCCGCGGTTTAAAAAGATACCGGTCATCGTTTTTACCACTACGCGCAATGAGAAAGATATTCATAATTGCTATGAACTGGGGGCAAATACGTATGTAATCAAACCTGTTGGATTTGAATCCTTATTACAGACGATTGAAGATATCCGGACCTACTGGTTCAAAACCGCCAGGATTCCATAATAACAAAATTCCGGTCATTTCTTCCGGAATTTTTCAGCAATAGCTTTGAGCCAAAGGTTGGCCCTGCCTGATAATACATTGGAAGATAAAACGCGCATAACCATCGGCATCAACAGGCGGTTGAATCCTCCCGCGCGTTTGAACATGGTCCTTCTTAACAACACATCAATACCCATTTCAACTCCCAGTTTCAGGAGTGGTGCCATAGCTGGGCGGGAAGTGACGGAAGCAATGTTCTGGAACAGGTTGGTCACCGGCCTGGCCTGTTCGCGTATCGATGCGAAATCAGTCCGTATCTGTTCTTTCTGGCTAGCCAACAAGGCTTCCAGCCGGCGCCTTTCTTCCTGTAACGATTTATAATCTGTTATAGTGTTAGTCATAAACATTCCGAATAATAGAGTTCCTGATAAGGGGAAAAACCAATTGTTTCCGTAAAACGATTAACAATAACAGCACCACGAGGTAAGCTCCCCCGATGATAAAAAATCCCATCTTGATATCCTGCATGGTTTCCCCAATCCACCAGGCCAGGCCTACCCCCAGGAATAAGAGGATGATCAGTCCAAAAAAACCGATAGCCAGAGCAGCAGCCCCGGTTGACGCTACTTTGGTGGCTTTATCAGTTGCTTTTACCACTGCCAGTTTGTAATACGATTCCAGCAGGTCACCGGTATGGTCGATCAGGTCTTCCGTTGCGTTTTTGATGGTTTCCATGGTATAATGAGGTTGGGATGGCAAAAAAAATTACCGCACAGGTTTAGACCTGTGCGGTAGTGTTTATCAGCTCATGGTAGATCTTGCCTTATTCCATTCGGAACTGGCCTGGTCAGCAACGTCCTCTGCTTTGGTAGCAACGGTGTTCTTGATGTCTTTCAAATCATTTTGACGGGCGGTGAGCCAATCGGTGAATTCACTGGCCCAGTCGCGGGCATTGCTGGCTATTTTATCGCGCAGGTCACATCCCTTTTCGGGCGCAACCAGCATTCCGATAGCAACTCCGGCAGCCGCAGCTCCCAATACTCCCAATACAATTTTTGATGTAGTAGTCATAGTGATAAATTTAATAGTGAGAATTTTAATCCTTTCTTCATGTGGTTAAAACTTCATGCCACCATTTTTGTTACTACCTTAGTTTTAGCGGGAGAAAATACCGGAAACAGTACGGGCAAATAATTTCCCGATTATACGTATCCTAAAAAAACTGACAGGTATTGATGTACCATGGCACTGATTTCGTTTAATTAAATCATGAACTCCTTGAAGAAGATACTGATTGTGGATGACGAAGAGGATCTGTGCATGTTATTGAAGATCTATTTTACCCGGAAACAGTATGAGGTAGAGATAGCCAATACCCTTCATGAAGGATTGAAACAGGTGAAGAATTGGAATCCCGACATTCTTTTCCTGGATAATAACCTGCCCGATGGTTTGGGATGGGAGAAAGCACCCACCCTGTTAAACGAGCATCCGGATCTTCGTATCCTATTGATCAGCGCTTTCCATCCACCCGTGCCGGAGCACGATTACCCGGATCGATTGAAAGTAATGGAGAAGCCATTTTCCCAGCAGCAATTGAATTCCCTTAACTTATAAAGAAATGCCCGGCTTTTGGAGCCGGGCATTTTCAGGTATACGTATTATTTTATTTTATTTCGGAATAGTCTTTGAACAGTTTGACGGGATTATCTTCCACGAGTTTACGATAAGCTTTCCAGTCTTTTTCAAAAAAGGCGTTGATTTTTTCGACGGCTTTCCCGATTTCCTGTTCGGCCTCTGTCACCATGCGTTCTTCTTCTGCACCTGGTTTGAGGGCTTTGGCACTGATGTAGCGGCTGGCCTGCATATAAACGGTCATCGGTGTTGGTGGTTGCTGCGGACGGCCATACCCCTGGCGTTCAATGGTTTTTCCATTTACCAGTTCACGTAATTTTTTGATCTCATCCTGCATCTTTTTTCCCGATTTCCGGAGGGTATCTGCTTCTTTCCCGTTCATATCTTTCAGTTGCGCTTCCATCTTTTTGATAATGTCCTCAGCTTCGGTTAGGCGGTCCATTCCTTCTATCAGCTTATCAGCGCTGCGCTGTAACCTGTCGCGTAGCTGTTTCTGGGCCAACAGGATCTCATTGCGGTTGCCCATGCGCGGGTCACCTTTCACTACCAGCATAGTACTATCCTTTGCACCGGCCAGTTCCAGCACCACTTTATACGTTCCGGGCAACACCGATGTTCCCCCCGGTTCCGGGGAATTGGGTCTTGGTTTTGGAGAACCCAGGCGGCGACTTCCGGCCTGCTCCATACCCCAGTAGTTGCGGTTGTAACCTGAATCGGCCTTCCACTTAAGGGTGCGAACGGGGTTATTGGAGGCGTCGTAAATTTTTACTGTAACGGTATCTGCTTTTTTCCTTGCAGAACTGTCCAGCTTAGAATGATCCACCTGGTAGGCGATGGCAGCCCCGGGCCTCCGGTTGTCGGCATCCCAAAGACCCCAGGTGCTCCATTCATAACCTGGCGCATTCCTGAACTCTGCCTGGTAAGCAACGGGTGGTTCAAAGAGGGTGAGGGCCCTCCCGCTGGCAATCCCTTTACCGGAAGACAGTTTCCGCAGCGGGCGAATATCATCCAGCACCCAGAGCGCCCTTCCGAAAGTGGCGATTACCAGGTCGGCCTCGCGCTCCTGGATTGCCAGGTCGTAGGTAGACACCGATGGATAACCGTTTTTCCATTGTTGCCAGCTGGCCCCGTTGTTGAGGCTTACCCATAAGCCCTGCTCCGTTCCGGCAAAAACCAGGTTGGGCTCAACAGGATCCTGCAATACGCACAGCGCATAACCAGTAACTTTCTTATCATCCACCATACGGGTCCAGGTCTTTCCATAATCCGTGGTGCGGAAAATATAAGCTCCAAAATCGCCACGACGATAATCGTTCACCACTACGAACGCCTCGCCGCCATTATGCCTCCCGGCCTGTATCTGCGGTACCCACGCACCTTTTGGCATGCCTGGAATCTTTCCGCCGAAATTGGTCCAGGTTTTCCCGCCATCGCGGGTCAGCTGCACATTTCCATCATCTGTTCCCACCCAGATCACACCTTTTTCTTTTGCAGATGGTGCAATGGTGAGGATGGTGCAATGGTTCTCGGCACCAGTTATGTCAAGGCTCAATCCACCGTTCTTGTTCTGGTCGATCTTAATGGAATCGTTGGTGGTGAGGTCACCGGAAATGGCTTCCCAACTGTTTCCTTTATTGGTGCTCTTATGGAGGTACTGGCTGCCGAAATAGATCGTACTGTTATCAAAAGGATCCTGTGCTATGGCTGCATTCCAGTTGAAACGCAACTGCGTTTGCAGGTTGGGGTTAGGCGGCTTCACGAACCAGCTTTCCCCTGTTTTGGTATGGTAGCGACCTACATTACCACCCTGGCTCATCGCATATACCCAACTGTTATCGTCTGGATCCGGCATCATATCAAATCCGTCTCCGCCCCAAATACTTTCCCAGTAATAGTTTTTGATACCGCCGTTTATCCAGGTATACGCGGGCCCACGCCAGGAACCGTTGTCCTGCATGCCACCCATCACATTATAGGGGATCTCGTTGTCTACGTTGATGTGATAGAACTGGCCCACAGGAAGTTTCTCATCAAAGTTCCAGGTTTTTCCCAGGTCACGGCTGATGCCGATGCCACCATCGTTACCGTCTATAATGAGCTTGTTATCCTCAGGGTGGATCCAGAAAGCATGGTGGTCAGGGTGGATACCGTTATAAGGGATTACGACCCTGAAATCTTTTCCGCCGTCTTCACTTACCCCGATCATCTGGTAGATGAGCCAAAGCCTGTTCTCGTTCAGCGGGTCTACGGCGATCTCCTGGAAATAAAAAGGACGGTTGGTGACCCAATTGGGGTTGCTGTTGATGAGTTTCCATGTGTAGCCCCCATCGTCGCTACGGTACAGGCCATTCTTATTAGCTTCAACCAGTGCGTATACCACATCCGGGTTACTCCTGGAAATGGCCAGTCCGATGCGGCCGTAGTCGCCTTCGGGCAGCCCATTCTCCTTACCCAGCTTTTTCCAGGACTTTCCTGCATCCAGGGTCATATAGAGCCCACTGCCGCTGCCACCGCTGCTGAAGCTCCAGGGTGTGCGGTAGTGGTGCCACATGGCAGCGAACAATTTATTGGGATTGGAGGGATCCATTATCATGTCTCCGATGCCCGAACTGTCATTGGTGTAAAGAATCTTGTTCCAGGTGGCGCCACCGTCTGTGGTCTTAAAGACACCACGCTCGGGATGCGGCGCATAGGGGTTACCTATAACACCGGCATATACGGTATTCGGATCTTCGGGATTGATGATCACCCGGTGAATATTGCGGGTCTTTTCCAACCCTACCCGCTGCCAGGAACGGCCGCCGTCCAGCGTTTTGAACATCCCTTCTCCAATATTAATGGAGTTGCGGGGATTACCCTCGCCCGTACCCACCCATACAATGTTGGGATTACTTTGCTGAATGGCGATGGACCCGATGTTCAGGATCGGCTGCTCTTCAAAAACAGGTTTCCAGGAGGCTCCGCTGTTTTCTGTCTTCCAGACCCCACCGGAAGCGGCGCCGATATAGATCACGGACGGGTTGTCTACCACCGCATCGATGGCAGTTATCCGGCCGCTCATGCCGGATGGCCCAATGTTACGGGGTTTCCAGTTTTTAAATTGTTCCAGGCTGAAGCCGGACTGGGCGGCGGGTTGTACCGGGGCGGACTTTTTGCGCTGGGCCTCCGCGGGAATAGTGGCAAAGGCCAGCAGCGCAGCAGCCAGCAGCGATCTTCTCATGAGTGTCATTGCGGAAAGTTTATTATAGTGAAAATTACTGGATATTAACTTTCCATGTAGCCAAGAATTTTATGAATGGCTTATCTTAGTGTTGAAACAGTAAAAACCAAACCATAACAATCATGAAGAAAATGCACCTGTTGCTGGCAACCGCCGGCTTATTTTTTGCCGCCACCTCTTTTGCCCAAACAAAATGGAAGCTGGATAAAGGCCATTCCAGTGTTCGCTTTTCTGTAAGCCATATGGTAGTTGCAGAAGCGGAGGGAACCTTTAAATTGTGGGACGGCACCGTTGAGCACACCAAGGCCGATTTCACGGATGCCAAAATCAACTTCTCTATTGATGTGAATTCAATCAACACGGATAATGAGCGCCGGGATACCCACCTGAAGAGTGATGATTTTTTTAATGCTGAAAAGTATCCGACCATCAAGTTCGAAAGTACTTCCATGCAACTGGTCAGCGGCAACAAGTATAAACTTAATGGAAACCTAACCATCCGTGATATAACTAAACCGGTGACCTTTGATGTTACCTACGGTGGTCAGTTGGCTGGGCAACGCGGCACCAAGGCAGGTTTTAAGGCAACTACCACCATTAACCGATTCGATTACAACCTGAAATGGGACCGTGCAACAGAAACCGGTGGATTGGTAGTTGGAAAAGACGTTGAGATCTCGGTTAAGGTAGAATTGGACCAGGTAAAATAAATAGTCTCTCCCTTTATTGAGGCACAAAGTAAAGCCCCTCTGTCCAGGAGGGGCTTTTTTTCACGATAACCGTAAAATTTTCCAGATAAATGACCAACAATCAAAATAATACAACCGTACGAAAAATATCTTTGGTTTAGTGTTTAGGGGTTCCTCTTTTTAGCTGCAGGCGGCTGGTTGCCTGCTTGCTGAAACAAAGATGCAAACAGTTTTTGGACCTTGCCAGCCCCTTTCGCCAAAGGGTCGTTTTTGTTCGATGAACTGACTTAAAAGGCTTTTTTGTCGCCCGTTGCAGGTGCTTTCCGAAGATGCTTTTCCAGGAATGAAAGGGTCACTTCGGCAGCTTTCATCTGGTTGGCTTTTTTCAGGAATCCATGTCCTTCATCGGGGAACAACACGTATTCCACCGCTACACCGTTTTTACGTGCCCCCGCCACAATTTCGTCGCTTTCCACCTGCAACACCCTGGGGTCATTGGACCCCTGGAGAACCAGCAGCGGTGTTTTTATTTTATCCGTATTAAAAAGAGGTGAGATGTTCTTTAGCCGTACACTGTCGGCTGTTGAAGGATCTCCCATTTCATCATACAGCGCTTTGCGGAAGCTTTCCCAGTAGGGCGGAATGCTGCGCAGTGTGCGCAACCAGTTGGTGACACCAAAAAGATTGACTCCCACCGCGAATTCGTTCGGGTACTGGATGATGCCTGCCAGGCTCATGAATCCCCCGTAACTGCCGCCGTAGATCCCGATTTTGCCCGCATCGATGTAGGGCTGACCAGCCAGCCATTTCTTTCCCCACACACAATCCTTCAGGTCTTTATCGCCGTGGTTCTGGTTATCCATGGCAAAAAAGGTCTTCCCGTAACCGCTGCTGCCGCGGTTGTTCACAGCCAGTATGGCGTAGCCATGATTCACGAAATACTGGATGGCCTGGTTGTATCCAGCCATGCTTTGTCCACCGGGACCGCCGTGTACCCAAACCAGTGCCGGCACCTTCGTTGCAGGGGATGCCTGGTGTGGTTTATAAAAGATTGCAGGAATTTCTATCCCGTCGAACGATTTGAATCGTACCACTTCCGCGTCTACCAGGTCGGCGGCATCGATTTCGGGATTCAGGGAGCGCGTGAGCCGTTCCAACTTACCGGAAGCGGGTTCGTGGAACCAAATATTCAGCGGGTTCCGGTCGCCTGCCACGCCCAAAAGCATACGCTCTTCGGATGGTGAAAAAGTGACGTAGCGGATGGTGCCATCGGGTATGCGTGGCAGTTTCAGCTCTTTACCGGAAGCATGGTCAAACAGGCGGCATCCCATCCGTCCATCCTCATTAAGGTAAACCGCGCGATATTTACCGTTGCGGCTAATATCCATACCCTGAACATCCCAGTTAGTTGCCAGGACTTTGGTCCGCTGACCCGATTGCAGGTCGTATTTTACCAGGTAGGTGAACTCACTGCCCTCATTGGTGGTATAATAAAAAGCGCTGTTATCAGGGTCAAAGCCGGAAGAAGAGTAATTGGCCATTCCGGTATCCGCGGAGATTTTGGTCAGCTTACCCGTGGCAAGTTCGGCCAGGTAGAGCTCGGAGCGGTCTGTGGTGATGGCTTTTACCAGGGTCAGCCATTTTTCATCGTGGCTCAGATCCCCGGTGTTGAGCGCGGAATCGTTCTGGTAGATCATTTTGGACTGCCAGTTGCTGCGCTCCATCTTATAGAGGTCGAATACGCGGGGGTCACGGCGGTTGCTGACAAAATAGAAGGCATCGCGCGACCGGTTCCAGCCGCCGAAATTGGCTTTTTCCTTTTCGCCGGGAGTCAGGTCCCTGACGCTGCCATCGCCTTTTAATAAATACAAGTGGCTGTTCTCGTTTCCACCCTGGTCGGCAGCATACAGGATATCACTACTGCCGGGAACGAATCCCAGGGCAAAATAGGATTCTTTTTCAGACTGGGTCACCGGCTTTATGGCACGTGAGGCCAGGTCCATCCGGTACACATTGAAAATGCCGGTACTGTTGTGGCTCATTAGCACTTGCTTTTCATCGTCGTGGAAGGAAGCACTGTTGTAGCTCACCGTTTTATAAAACTGTTCAATGGTATATTGCCTGACCTTCCGGGCCGTATTGGTTGTTTGCTGGGCACAAACCGAAAAGGAAAGCACAGCCAGGCAAATAGCCTGCAAAAAGAGTTGTTTCCGCATATTCCAGGATTTAGATCCTGAATTTACGCAGCAACAGTTTCACATCATACCAAATCATCATTTAATACAGCCGGTGGTCAATCCTGTTTATCCTTTTTATCCTGGTAACCTTTTTCTGCATCGCGGGCTTTTTCAAAATCAAGGATAACGCCGTTGATACAATAGCGGAGACCAGTGGGCGGGGGGCCGTCTTCAAAAACATGGCCCAGGTGGGCCTTGCAGCGGCCACAGGTCACTTCCGTTCGGCTCATGCCGTGGGAGTGGTCGGGGGTATATATAATACTGGATTTTGAAATCGGCTCATAAAAGCTGGGCCATCCGCAACCGCTTTCAAACTTGGTATCGCTGCGGAAAAGGGGGTTGCCGCAGGCCCTGCAATAATAAGTACCCACCTCTTTAAAGCCTTCGAACCGGCTGGTCCATGGTCTTTCGGTACCTTTCTGCCGGGCGATATAATACACGTCTTCGGGCAGGATTTTTTTCCATTCCTCATCGGTCAGTTGAACGGTATCCTTAGCGTTGCGGGAATATACAGGGTTATTATTGGTGTCCATTTTTGTCTTTTTTTGAGGGGATGGTTGCGAGAAACTGCATTGCTGGAAAGCAAGCAGGCAGGAAAATAAAACGATGTATCGTATTAGTAATGCCATCTCTCCATAACAAACTTACCCCCTCAAAGTTGCATAAGAATTGGCAAGATCAACCGGTTGCGGGTAATTTAATGGGGTATTTTTAACACACAAGCCTTAAATTTGAACCTCATCAGGATTCTTGCAAGCATATGTTCAATTTAATTCTTTTCGGCCCTCCCGGCAGCGGTAAGGGCACCCAATCCGAAAGGCTTATAGCTCGTTATGGTCTGAAACATCTGTCTACCGGTGATATCCTTCGCAGTGAGATCGCCGCCCAGACAAGCCTGGGGCTGGAAGCCAAGACCCTTATGGACCGTGGTGAACTGGTACCGGATGAAGTGGTTATCGGAATGATCCGTTCCGCACTGGACAATAACCCCCAGGCGAAAGGTTTCCTCTTTGACGGGTTTCCGCGTACCAAGGCGCAAAGTGAGGCGCTGGACCGGTTGCTGGAAGAAAGAGGCGAAAGCATTAATGTGGTACTGGCCCTGGAAGTTACGGAAGAGGAGTTGATCAAGCGTCTGCTTAACCGCGGACTCACCAGTGGCAGAAGTGATGACACGAATGAAGCGGTGATCCGGGCGCGGATCGCTGAATACCATAAAAAGACATCGGCGGTAGCGGATCATTACCGGGATTTCGGCAAGGTAGTAGGCGTTAAAGGCGAAGGTACCGTGGATGAGATCTTCGATTCTCTTTGCGAGGAGATCGAAAAGCGCCAGGTGGCCTGATAGATGAAAAGTCAGTTCCGGGGATCAGTTCTTCCGGAACAATGAATCGGCCCGCTGAATGCTGGAAAGGATGCTATTCTTTACTTTTTCCACTTTTTCCTGTTCGTTGCGAAGGTATTCCAGGCGAAGTTCGGGATTTCCCTGTGCGGAGTCGGGATTAAACTCTTCCATCCAGGTATTCATGCTGTATTCGGCATAGTTCAGGTCTTCCTGGATATCCATCATGGCTTGTTGTTTTTGAGCCTTAGCCTCAGACGAAGAGAGCTTGTTGAGGCTGTCAAGTGCCCGCTGCGCCTGTTGCTGGTAGCCCCTCAGCTTACCCATTTTGGCCATCCCGATATCATGCCCTTCCATCACCAGTTTATAGAGGCTGTCTTCCGGGGTGCGCGGCGAATCCGAAAATCCATCCTTACGCTGCTCCGCATCTGTGGATGCCTGGTTACAGGCAAGCGCCAGGCAGGCGCCAATGATAAGAAAGCTTTGTTTGATCATTCGGGGAGGGTTTGGTTCTGCAAATATGCGGGATGTCCGCTAATTTGCAGCACTAAAGCTTGCTATATATGAATAAACTGGGGAACTACATAACCGGGAAATGGATCACCGGGGATGGAGACGGACAGACACTTTACCATGCAGTTACGGGGGAGGCCCTTGGTGCTGCCAGCACGAAGGGGCTTGATTTTGGAGCCATCACCGAATATGCCCGGCGGGTGGGTAACCCGGCCCTGCGGCAGATGACTTTTCCGGAAAGAGGGCGCATGTTACGTGCGCTGGCACTTCACCTGCAGCAGTATCTTCCCGAGTTTTACGAGATCAGTTATCGTACCGGCGCCACTCGTGCTGATAGTTGGATCGACCTGGAAGGGGGTATCGGCAACCTGTTCTCATATGCCTCCCTCCGCCGTCGTTTTCCCAACGAAACCTATGCGCTCGACGGCGAATCGCATAACCTGGGAAAGCAACAAACCTTTATGGGCACTCATATCCTGGTGCCAAAAGAGGGGGTGGCCATCCATATCAACGCGTTTAACTTCCCCGTATGGGGTATGCTGGAGAAAGTGGCGGTCAACCTCCTGGCAGGAGTGCCTGCCATCGTAAAACCCGCTACAGTCACTTCCTTCCTGACCGAAGCGGTGGTACGCCGCATTGCCGAATCGGGCATTTTACCCGCAGGTGCGTTGCAGTTGATCTGCGGCAGTGCGGGTAACCTGCTGGATCATGTACAAAGCCAGGACGTGGTGACCTTTACGGGATCGGCCACTACCGGACTCCACCTGCGAGCGCACCCTGCCATTTTGAAGGAGAGTGTTCCGTTCAATATGGAAGCGGACTCACTTAATTGTATCATCCTGGGATCTGATGTAGAGCCCGGTTCTCCTGAATGGGACCTATTTATCAAAGAGGTAAGGAAGGAAATGACGGTGAAAGCGGGACAAAAATGCACGGCCATCCGCAGGATATTTGTACCGGAGAATCGCCTGGAAGCCACCTGGAAGGCGGTGGCCACAGCGCTGCAGCAAACGGTAATTGGTGATCCCCGCAACGAAAAAGTACGGATGGGGGCCCTTGCGGGCAGCAGCCAGAAAAAAGAAGTGCTGGAACAGGTGGGCAAGCTGTTGGCAGGAGCCCAACTGGTATATGGATCGCTGGACAGTGTGGAGTTAGTGGATGCCGATGCAGGTAAGGGCGCTTTTATCAGTCCCCTTCTCCTGGTGAACGAACAGCCTTTTGTGCATACCGCCCCTCATGAGGTGGAAGCATTCGGTCCGGTGAGCACCATCATGCCTTATAAGGATGCGGAGGAAGCGATAGCCTTATCGCGCATGGGCAAGGGCTCGCTGGTAAGTTCCATCGTTACAGCAGATGCGGCTATAGCCCGTAGTTATGTGCTGGGAGCCGGGCCCTGGCATGGGCGGATACTGGTGCTGGACCGGCATTGCGCGAAAGAGTCCACCGGACACGGATCCCCGTTACCATTGCTGGTACACGGAGGGCCGGGCCGTGCGGGAGGCGGTGAGGAAATGGGGGGAATACGAGGAGTGAAACACTATATGCAGCGATTGGCCATTCAGGGATCACCGGAAATGATCACCGCCATTACCAATGTGTACCAGGCGGGCGCGCCGGGCCTGGAGGATCGTATCCATCCCTTCCGGAAATATTTTGAGGAACTAAGGGTGGGCGACCAGTTGATGACGGGCAGGCGGACTATAACGGAGACGGATATCTCCAATTTCGCCAACCTGAGCTGGGATCATTTTTACGCCCATACCGACCACACATCTTTAGAGGGAACGCTTTTTGAAAAGCCGGTGGCACATGGTTACCTGGTGCTCAGCGCAGCGGCGGGTTTATTTGTAGACAGCAGTGCCCGGGGGCCGGTAATGTTGAATTACGGCCTTGATGAGCTGCGCTTCCTGAAGCCGGTATATGCCGGCACTACCATCCAGGTACGGTTCACCTGTAAGGAAAAAATGGACCAGGAAAAGAAACTGGATACGGATGTACCCCGTGGCATCGTTAAATGGATGGTAGAGGTGCTGGATACGGAAGGTGAACAGCTTGCCGTTGCCACCATCCTAACAATGGTGCAGAAAAAAAATTAACTTTAATGTCCCACTAAACTTCCGTGTATGATAAATGAAGTAAAAGGCGGTTATGTAAAAACAGATAAGCACAAAGGCATAACCACCATCGAGTTCTTTCATCCACAGAGCAATTCCTTACCCGGCAAATTGCTGGAGGAGCTGGCCCACGAGATCCATGGCGCGGGGCACGACGACGAGACAAGGGTCATTGTGCTTCGATCTGGTGGAGACGGGGTTTTTTGTTCGGGCGCTTCTTTTGACGAGCTCAGTAATATCCGGACTCCCGAACAGGGGTTCAGTTTTTTTAGTGGTTTCAGCCATGTGATCAATACCCTGCGGAAGATTCCAAAGCTGGTGATCGGGCGGATTCATGGTAAATGTGTAGGTGGGGGGGTTGGACTGGCGGCAGCGGTTGATTACGCCATTGCGGTGGAAGGAGCCGAAGTGAAACTCAGTGAACTGGCAGTAGGGATAGGTCCTTTTGTGGTAGGACCCGCAGTAGAAAGAAAAATCGGCACTTCGGCGTTTTCACAGCTGGCAATAGACGCAACAATGTGGAGGAACGCAGACTGGGCGAGGCGGAAAGGCCTGTTTGCCGAGCTGCACCCCAACCAGGAAAGCATGGATGAATCAATTGACCGGTTGTCAGGAACCCTTGCCGCTTCTTCTCCAGAGGCCATGCAGGAAATGAAAAAAATGTTCTGGAGGGGAACCGATCACTGGGATCAGTTGCTGACCGAACGTGCTGCCATCAGTGGGCGGTTGATCCTGAGTACATATGCAGTAGCAGCAATTGAAAAGTTCAGAGCCAGGGTTAAAGCATAACGGTGTTACCATTTTTCTTCGTCGTCGGCTTCCGGAGGCGGTTGTCGGAATTGCATCCTGGACCTTAGCTTCTGTAGCTGCCTTTCGATGATAAGGTCTGCAATGATATAAGCAGTATCCTCTCCCACTTTTTCACGGAGCAGGAACTTTAGTTTGTTTTCGTTTATATCTACCCGGTAAAGAACATGGATCAGCTCGTTGAAATCACGGTTAATCATCCCTGTTACCCAGGCGGCCAGGTCTTCCCGTAATTCCTTCCAGTTTCCCTGCCTCGTATGGATACCGGGAGTGTTAAGGGTCAACGCCTTTCTCAGCTCTTCCAGCAATATGGGGGATGCTTCTTCCATGTTCGTGATCCTAAAAATTTGTACCGTAGTCTTTTGACGGCCGCTGGCTTGCTGGCTACCTCAATAATACTGCTTGATGGGCATGCTTCCAAAAGTTTACTGTTGGCTGGCTTCAGAATTTTTCAATCACGCCGAGAGCAAAAAGGGCGTAATCGTATTTGACAGGGTCTTCGGGGTCCCAGCGGCGCAGGCAACTGGTCAGCTCCTGGGCAGCAATCCAATCGAGCTGTTGGCGCTTGAGCAATCCGAAGCGCCGGGCCACACGGGCCACGTGCAGATCAACGGGGCAGACCAGCTGGGCGGGACGGATTCCTTTCCATACACCAAAATCTACCCCATGTGGATCCTGACGCACCATCCATCTTAGGAACATACTGATCCGTTTGCAGGTGGAATTCCTGAAAGGCGCCGCGATGTGTTTTCGGGTGCGGTGTGGCACCGCATCTCCGCTAAAAAAATAATGGTAAAAGCCATTGAGAGCGGCGGTGGTATCCTCATCCCCTGGACTACAGTTCCGGGTGAAGGCAATTTCCAGCGATGGGTATTGATGGTAATGCCGGTGAAGAAAATCCATGAAATAAAGAAGGTCAGTATCATTGAACGTGCGGTGCCGGAATCCCAGAAGTTTTTTCAGATCGTGTTCCTGGTGGTGGAGCACAAAGTCGTGTGGTGCGTCGTCCATACGCCGCATTAATTCATTCGACTTATTTATGATGGTGGTCCTGTTACCCCAGGCGAATATGGCAGCGAAGAATCCAGCGATCTCAATATCCTGGAGTTTACTGAAACGGTGCGGTACGCTGATGGGGTCCTCTGTGATGAAGAATGGCTGGTCGTATTCTGCGACCTTTCGGTTGAGAAAATCCAGGAGTTTTTTAGGTGTCTGACACATGTTCGGGGGACGTTCGGACACATGTTCGGATAACGTCCGAACGTCCCCCGAACATGTGTCAGACACCTCAGGAAACACCTCAGGAAATGGCTTTTTCGAGGTCATTGATCAGGTCTTCTGCATCTTCCACACCAACGCTCAGGCGGATCAAAGAATCCGACAGTCCGTTTTTGATCCGCTCTTCGCGGGGGATGGAAGCATGGGTCATGGAAGCGGGGTGATTGATGAGTGATTCCACTCCGCCGAGACTTTCGGCCAGGGAGAACAGGTGGGTTCCCGAAAGAACCTTTCGCGCCGCTGCTTCACTGTCGTCTTTAAGTATAAAGCTCATCATACCCCCGAAGCCGCGCATCTGCTGTTGGGCCACGGCATAACCCGGATGGTCCTCAAACCCGCACCAATAAACTTTCCCCACCGCAGGATGCTGGCGCAGCCAGCGGGCGATTTTTTCGCCATTCTCACAATGGCGTTGCATCCGCAGGTGCAGGGTTTTGATGCCACGCAATACCAGGAAACAATCCATCGGGCCGGGTACCGCCCCGCAGCTTTTCTGGATGAAATAAAGCCTTTCGCGCAACGCGGGGTCATTCATTACCAGGGCACCCTGGATCACATCGCTGTGTCCACCGAGGTATTTAGTAGAGGAGTGCATAACGATATCGGCGCCCAGGTCCAGTGGATTCTGAAGGTAGGGGGACGCAAAGGTATTGTCCACACAAAGCAGAGCGCCGGCGGCTTTGGCAACTGCGGCCATGTCAGCAATATCGGCGATATTCATCAGTGGGTTGGTGGGTGTTTCTACCCAAACCAATTTGGTAGCGGAGCTGACAGCGGCACGAACCGCGGCACCGTTGCTCATATCCACGTATCGAAAGCGGATCCCGAAGGGCTCAAATATTTTGGTAAACAGGCGGTAGGTACCTCCATACATATCGTTCCCCGCCAATACTTCATCCCCTGGGGTCAGTAATTTCAGGACAGCATCGGTAGCGGCCACCCCACTGCTGAACGCCAGTCCGTACCTGCCGTTCTCTATTTGCGCCAGGGCTTCTTCCAGTGCCTTTCGGGTAGGATTTTGCGAGCGGGCATATTCAAAACCCTTATTCACTCCTGGTGCTTCCTGTACATAGGTGGAGGTCTGGTAGATCGGTGTCATGATGGCACCGGTGCTGGGGTCAGGTTCCATACCGGCATGGATAAACTTCGTTGCGATCTTCATATTTCTTTCTTATGTGTGTGGATTGATGCGGTGAATGTAAGAAAAAAGGGGCCTCAGGAAGAAAGGGCTGCCAGTACAAGAGTCCGCCAGGCATTGCCTGTCTTGTTAAGCGAGCCGGTGTTGCGTGCGGGAGAGCCTGTCATGCCCTGGGGGGCCGGCGGCGAATCCAGCACTCTAGGCAACAGGATACCTTTCTTCACCAATATTCTGCGGGATTCCTGCAGCCGCTCCACCATGGTATTACTGTCCAGCCATTGCTGTTCCGGGGGCTCATAACCGATTTTTCTTTTCTGCCAGCAAACCTCGCGCGGCAGGCGGGATTCCATAGCTTTCCGCAGGATCTGTTTGGTAAAGCCATCATGGATCTTATGGCTGGGGGGCAGGGAAAAGACAAAATCTACCAGGTCCGGTTGCAGGAAGGGAAGCCGAACCTCCCGGCCGTGAGCCATGCTGTTGCGATCGGCATAGCGCAGTAATTCGGGCAGGCGGCCCATGGTCATGTCGTAATATAAGATGTCGTTAAGCCTTGTCACGAGGGGTTTATAAATCATTTCCGGGGGGAAATAGGCCGCAGCATATCCCGGGTCCAGGAAGGGAGTGCGGGTTACCTGGCGGTGCAAGCCTTTCATCAGTTGTTCCTGCGCCACCTGGGGGAAGAGTGCCGCCAGATAATTCTTCCAGTTCCAGTCTTGCTTCCAACCGTGGGCACGGAACAATTTACGTTCGCGGCGGCAGAGCTTCCACCTGCCTGCCCGCCATTGTTCCTGAAGAAACCAGTGCAGGTAATTATCATATCCCGCAAGTAATTCATCGGCACCCTGGCCATCAAGCAAAACGGTAATACCGTGTTGCCGCGCCAGTTCCATGACCTGGAATTGTACCACAACACTGGCGGAAACGATAGGTTGCTCCTGGTGCCAGAGGACAGTATCGAGTAGGGAGGAAAGGTCAGCCGCCGTAGGACTGACCTGGTGGTTCACGAGAGCGAGGTGGCTGCTGACGGCATCGATCCGCTGCTTTTCATCTTTCTCATAACCGGGAAATACGGCTGAAAAAGTCTGGAAGCCCGGAAAACCGGAAACGATGGCGGCGATGGAGGAGCTGTCTACCCCCCCACTCAGTGAGGCTCCCACGGCGATGTCGGAGCGCAGTCGCTTCTGGACAGAATCTACCAGCAGTTCCCGGAATTTTTCCACTGCCGCTGTTGCGTTAAGTGGTTCCTGGCGACTGCTGTCGATATCCCAGTAACGGGTAGCCTGTGGAAGGGTATGAATGCCTGCCTCCGGCGATGCCATCCTGCGGTCCTGCCAGGGTAGTACCATAAAATGTGCCGCCGGAACCTGGAAAATGTCTTTATAGGAGGTGCCGGAATCGTCCAGTGGGAAGGATGACAATCCCGATGACAGGTACAGCAGCAACAAGTCTTCCCGCATGTTCCGCGGTGCACCTGCAGCCCAGAGGGCTTTTATTTCGGAGGCGAACAAAAAGCGGCCATCGGGCGCTTCGTGGAAAAAAAGGGGTTTCTCTCCAAAGCGGTCACGGGCCAGGAACAGGGTGGATGCTTGTTCATCCCAGATGGCGATAGCGAACATGCCATCGAAGTACCCCAGGCAATTTGATCCGTATTGCGCGTAGGCGGCCAGGATCACCTCGGTATCGGAGGCGGTATAAAAATGGTGGCCAAGTTGCTGCAACTGCAGCCGCAGTTCAAGATAGTTGTAGATCTCACCGTTGTACACCATGGTGAAGCGACCCTGCCGGGTCATCGGTTGTGCGGCTGCGGTACTGGTATCAATTACGGCAAGTCTTCGGTGACCCAGGAAGACACGATGACTGGCATCGTTCCAGAAATTTTCGCCATCAGCACCGCGGTGGGCCAGGGTTTTGGTCATGGAGCGGATATCGCGGTGATGGATAACCGATTGGTCGGGATCACCCGCCGGTGCCAGGATACCTGCGATTCCGCACATGCTGCAAATATCAGAAAAAGCTGATCGGCATGCGGACAGATTCATCGTCCCATCCGATCACCAGGTTGGCGGTGCCGCTGCCGTTGGATTTTTCAAAATACATACTGAAGGATTCCAGCACTTCACCGTTGCGGGCAACGGGCAGGTCTACCCGTGCTACGTCCTTTTTGGGGTCGTATTTAAAGGCGCCCCAAACATCCAGTTCTTTGTTCACGATAAGGGTCCAGCGATTCTGGGTAGGGATAGCATAGAGGGTATAGCGGCCTTTTTTGACGCGGTGGTTGCCGATACGGGCATCACGGAAGAGTTCCAGCTCTGTGGCTTCATTGGCCCCCAGCCGCCAGATGGTACCGCTTTCCACCAGCTCGCCAAATACCTGGCGACCGTTTTTTTGCGGCCTGCTGTAGACAACCCGGGCCATTAAGGGCTCACTGGTCTTGTCCTGGATCTTCAATATGGGATAGTTGGCAGGATAATAACTCATATCCATGGGCGATTTGTCGACGGTGGGGTAGCGCGATTGTGCCATCAGCACTACGCTGGAAAAGCAGGCCATCAGCACCAGTATCGTTCTTTTCATGGTTACAACAAGATTGAGGGTCAAAAATAAAGCAGGATGCATAACATTCCGCAACCGTTCATATGATATAACTCAAGAATCCCAAAAGCGGCTAAGGTTTAATTTTGAAAAAAATATTACATGCGCCCTCCCATCCATTATTCAGATGCTGCAGAAGCATTGTCGGTGATCCGTTCCGGTGATCGTGTTTTTGTTCATGGCAGTGCCCAGACGCCCACTTACCTATTACAGCGGCTGGCGGCGCAGAAGGAGCGCCTGCGCGATGTGGAGTTGGTAAACATCAGTGTTTACGGTGACATCATGGTGGACAGGCCAGAGTATGAGGGGCATTTTCATATCAACTCCTTGTTTGTTTCGGCCAGTATCCGGGAGGCGGTTCGGGAGGGGCGGGCGGATTATGTGCCGGTTTTCCTGAGTGAGATCCCCGAGTTGTTCAAGCAGGGTATTTTAACGGTGGACGTGGCCCTGGTGCATGTTTCAGTTCCCGACCAGCATGGTTATTGTTCCTTAGGGGTTTCGGTGGATGTAGCGCGGGCGGCGGTAAACAATGCCCGGTATGTGGTAGCGCAGGTGAATCCAAATGTTCCGCGGACGCATGGTGACGGCATGATCCATGTGAGCCGCTTTCACAGCATGGTATATTGCGAGGATCCGCTGCACGAAGTGGTCTTTGGAGAAAAAGGTGGCGAGGAAGAGCAGCGCATCGGACAGTATATAGCCGAAATGATTGAGGACAGGAGTACGCTGCAAATGGGTATCGGTGCCATTCCCGATGCGGTGTTATCCTGCCTGGGCAATCACCGTGACCTGGGGGTGCATACGGAAATGTGCAGCGACGGCATCATTGACCTGTTTGAAAAAGATATCATTAATAACCGTTACAAGGCCATCCACCCCAATAAAACGGTGACGGGTTTTGCGCTGGGCAGCAAGCGCCTCTATGATTACGTAAATGATAATCCCGGTTTTGCCTTCCTGGATATCGATTATGTGAATGACACTTCAGTAATACGGCGAAACCCGCGTATGGTGGCCATCAACAGCGCGGTGGAGATCGACCTGACCGGTCAGGTTTGCGCTGACTCCATAGGCACCTACCAATATTCCGGGATTGGTGGGCAGATGGATTTCATGCGGGGCTCAGCGCTGAGCGAGGGAGGCAAGCCCATCATAGCACTGCCCTCCCGAACCAGGAACGGGCAACCCCGCATCGTTCCATTCCTGCGCCAGGGGGCCGGGGTGGTTACAACAAGGGGACATATCCATTATGTGGTGACGGAGTATGGTGTGGCCTACTTGTACGGGAAGAACCTGAGGCAGCGTGCTAAGGCACTGATACAAATTGCCCATCCCGACGACCGGGAGTTGCTGGAGCGAGCCTGTCATGAAAGGTTCAGGGTGTTTCCGGGTTTTTAAGTATGCTGCTGCGGTAATAATTGGTTACAAAAAGCAGCAATTCCGGAAAAAACCGGTGGTAGCTATTGCGCAGCAACTCCATATTGGCTTCAAAGGCTGCGATGGCGGGAGCAGCCTCCTGCAGGTATTTAGCACGCCGTACCAGTCCCTCCATACTTCTTGCAATGCCCCAGGAGTGGCGATAGTTTGATAGCCAATCCTGTTGTTTCATATAAGGAAACATACCTGCAAACTTTTCAGGGAAATGGATATGATGTTGTTGCAGGGTATCATATACCCAGTTACTGAAAGTCGGAAGGGCATCACCCGGAAATGCAATGGGATCGGTAGCCAGGAAATGATCATAGGCTACGTCCAGGAAAGCCGCGCTGTACAAACCGGTAGCATCACGAAAAATCTTTTTCGCTTCCAGGTTAACGGGGTGTTCATCCGTAAATACATCAATGGCCCGGTGAAGTACGATCCCATTTTGGATGGCGGCAGGAAACTCGAAACGCTTTTTGCCTTTCACAAAATCGCTGATCAGGTTACCCACCAGAAGCTCCGGTTGGCGAAAAGAAAGGTATGCGTGCGCCAGGTAATTCATATCTGCGGCATCAAAATTAAAAAAGCCGTTTTCCACTTCTCTAATTTAACCATGGATTAACCGGGATTTATTTTTTGCTTAACAAATTTTAGCATGTGCCGGTAAACACGCTGCTTTCAGCGGATTTCCGGATACCTGAAACGGCTCATCTTATCAGGCATTTTGGTTTTTTTTTATTACGCATGCCGCAAATCACTATTTGCTTGACACCAGTGTGTAACCAAATTACTTTTACATCGTCAAACATATCAAACGACATTAATCATTAAACCTTTCAAATTTTAGAGCTATGAAAAAGATCATCGTAATTGCAGCAACAGCATTCATCAGTCTGTCAAGCTTTGCAAATGTTGACCCCATCACTGGTAAGGTACTCCAGTCATTCCGCAGTGAGTTTTCCGATGCAAAAAATGTACAGTGGAAATCACTTGATGATGCAGGTTTGTTCCAGGCTACTTTCAGCTTCAACAACACAGAACTGAGTGCCTTCTACAATGCAGACGGAGAGCTGGTTGCCACCGCACGTTACATTTCTAAGGAAAACCTACCGATTATGGCAGCTAAAGCTATTGCCGAGCGTTACCCGGAAGCGAAAGTTGGAAATGTGATCGAGCACATCTCTAACGGTGTAACCACTTACCATGTAACACTGAACAGTGAAAAAGTGGGCATGATTGTATCTGCCAATGCCAGCGGAGACCTGACAGTATTCAAAAAAATCAAAAACAAATTGTAACCTAATCCAGGGACTTACGTCCTATAGGTAACAAACTATTAAACCTTATTACAATGAAACGTATCACAACAGTTGTGGTATTAGCCTTAATGATCGCAACATCCGGCTTTGCCGGAACCGGAACCGGAAAAAATACAAACGAAAACGTTAACTGGCGCGTAACGGAATCCTTTAAGAAAGAATTTTCAACCGCTACAGAAGTAACCTGGTCAAGGACCAGCAACCTTTACAAGGCGCAATTTACCCTGAATGGCCAGGTGATGTTCGCCTACCTGAATGATGCAGGAAAACTGGTAGGGGTATACCGTAATATACTCAGCACGCAACTACCGATCCAATTAATGAATGAGCTGAAAAATTCATATTCGGATTTCTGGATCATTGGCCTTTTTGAAATGGCAACAGAAGAAGGAACGCATTATTACATTACCCTTCAGAATGCCGATGAGCAAATGGTATTGAAGAGTGTAAATGCGGGTGAGTGGTCCGAATATTCAAGAATAAAGAAATAAATCTTTCTCTGAGGTTTTGTTGGAAAGTCTGGCTTCGCCCCGTAAGGCGAAGCCTTTTTTATGGTACTAACTGCATCCTCCTTATTTTTGCTGTCCACAAAATCATATAACATGAGTAAAGGTCCGGTTTCGCAGTTCATCCAGCATCACTACCGCCACTTTAATGCGGCTGCCCTGGTGGATGCTGCTAAAGGATATGAAAAACACCTGCTGGAAGGCGGGAAAATGATGGTAACACTTGCTGGTGCCATGAGTACCGCTGAACTGGGTGTATCATTGGCGGAGATGATCCGCCAGGGTAAAGTGGATATCATATCCTGTACGGGCGCCAACCTGGAAGAGGATGTTATGAACCTGGTGGCACATTCGCATTATCGTCGTATTCCAAACTATCGTGATCTCACACCGCAGGAGGAGTGGGATTTGCTGGAGAAGGGGTTAAACCGGGTAACGGATACCTGTATTCCCGAGGAGGAGGCTTTCCGGAAGATCCAGCACCACATCGCCAAAATCTGGAAAGACGCGGATGCGGCAGGTGAGCGGTATTTCCCCCACGAGTACATGTATAAGCTGCTGAACAGCGGGCTGATGAAAGACGATTATGAGATCGATCCCAAGGACAGCTGGATGATTGCCGCGGCGGAAAGGAACCTGCCCATTATCGTTGGCGGTTGGGAAGACTCTACCATGGGAAATATCTTCGCTTCGTATGTTATCAAGAATGAGGTGAAAGCCTCTACCATGAAGAGCGGTATTGAATATATGGTGTGGCTGGCCGACTGGTACCGTCATAACAGCGGCGGCAAGGGGGTTGGCTTCTTCCAGATTGGCGGGGGTATTGCCGGCGATTTCCCCATCTGCGTGGTACCCATGATGTACCAGGACCTCGAGTGGCATGATGTTCCGTTCTGGAGCTATTTCTGCCAGATCAGTGATTCCACCACTTCTTACGGTTCTTACAGTGGAGCGGTTCCCAATGAAAAGATCACCTGGGGTAAACTCAGTATTGATACCCCGAAATATATCGTGGAAAGCGATGCCACCATTGTTGCACCGCTGATTTTTGCTTACCTGTTAGGCTGGTAAACCGGGACATTGGTCCCTGAGTGGTCGCTCACTGGTCCCTGACTGGTCCCTGTTATCCTACGACAAAACTATGAGGGTACCGGCTGATTTAACTTAAAAAAGAAAGGCTGTCCAAATGGACACCCTTTTACTTATCAAGCAGTACGGACCGGTATCAGGATCTTTTTTCAAAAATGCCCGGGAAGGTTTTACGGGGTAATTTGGTACGAGGGTCTACCCTGCCATCCACGCGGCGGTCATCCCGTCTTTCGTAGCGGCCATCGTCACGTCTTTCGTAGCGGCGGTCATTGCGGCGACTTTCGTACCTGCGGTCGTCGCAGGAGGCACACTGGCTGCAGCCGGAGTTACCCCTTCCATACCTGCCATCCTCGTATCGGGCATTATGGTTATGATTATTCTTATAGTGTCCTTTCTTTTTGCCCTTCCCATTTTTCCATTTGTCGTGGCTGGGACCATGCCCATCATGAGCATAAGTGGCACTGGCAAGCATCAGGCTGCCGAGGGTCATACCCATCAGCAGGAATTTTTGTAAAAATGGTTTTCTGGACATAGTCTTTGTTTTTAAGATCTGGAATGATTTTATATAACTAAGACCATGCCCGGAAAACCATGTTTAACAGCGATAGGCCAATGAAATGTTAAACCGGTTAGCGCGACATTTCAGGCAGCTCCAGGTCGCGTTTCAGCTTGTTTTCCCTGTTAGCCATTTCCCAGGCGGTAAAGAAAACCAGGTCGGCGCGCTTCTTGAGCAGTTTGTAGTTAATCTTGTCGGGGGTGTCGGTAGCTTTATGATAATCGGCCTGCAACATGCCATCATAATAAAAAATGACGGGCACTCCCCTGCGGGCGAAGTTGAAATGGTCACTTCGGAAATAGATCTGGTTGGGATCGGCCGGGTCGTTGAATTTATAATCCAGATTCAGCTTCACATACTTTTTGTTCATTGCTTCGCTCAGCGGCTTCAGTTCAGTGCTGAGTTTATCATCTCCTACCACATAAACGTAGTTGAGTGTATCGGCAGATTTTCGTTCCGTATCCACCCTTCCAATCATATCGATATTCAGGTTGGCGGTAACATTTTCAAGGGGCATGGGGGCATTATCGCCGAAATATTCTGAGCCCCAGAGTCCTTTTTCCTCGCCACTCACTGCCATTACCAGGACGTTACGACGGGGCCCGTTGCCTCTGGCTTTTGCGGTGGCAAACGCTTCTGCGATCTCCATGATTCCAACGGTTCCGGAACCGTCGTCGTCTGCCCCGTAATAGATCACATCCCCGCGTTTACCCAGGTGATCGTAATGGGCAGTGATGACCAACCATTCGTCCTTTTTATCGGAGCCTTCAATATATCCCAGAACGTTGGTGCTCTCCAGTTGTTTCACTTTTTTATCGAGGTGCAGCAGTAAGTTCACTTTATGAACAGCGGCTGGCAAAGAGCTTTCTTTCCCTTTAGCCTGCAGGTCCGTGAACCCGTTGCCCAGGATGGCGGCAGCAACATCGGCCGAGACGGAGTAGAGGCTGGCGGGTTGTTTTTCCGAGAAAAGATTGGTGTACATGTTGCCCAGGGGTTCAGCGGCCTTTCGCGGGAAGCCGTTACCCACCATAATTACCGCGGCTGCACCTTTAGCCACGGCGTTATTGTATTTGCCGTAAAGACCGTTTGGAGCCCTCCATCCTCTTTTAGTGGTTTTGTAAGAAGACGGTGCTCCTTCCAGTAAGAGGACCGCTTTGCCTTTCACATCCATATTTCCGTAATCATCCACCGCGGCGTCGGCGTCTACGATACCATGGCCTGCGAAGACCAGTTCCGAGAAATACTGTGCACCCGGTCGTGTTAGCTGGAGGGTGGGCTGAAAGTGCTGGTTGAGTTGGAAAGACTTACCATTCACCGCCAGTTCGGCCCCCAGGAGGGAGTCGCGGTATACCGGGAAAGTCTGCTGGTAACTACCATTGTATCCGGGCAGCAGGCCGGCTTCCCGGAAATGCTGTTCGATATAGGCGGCGGCTTTCCGTTGGCCCTCGGTAGCGGTTTCGCGGCCTTCCATTTCAGGGCCGGCGATAACATAAAGATGTTCTTTCAGTTCCGCCTCCGTAATGGTAGCGGCAATTGGCTGTACCCCTGCGTTCTTAGCCGGTTTCGCCTTTTTCTGGGCATAGCTAAGGGTTGCCGGAACCAGGGCCAGCAACAGACATAGTTTTTTCATGCGTGATGGTATGTGTTTACTGTGAAAGGATTGAAAACGGATAATCTAAATGCAGGCGATCTTACCCACGCGGGTGCCGTGGCGCCCGCCTTCAAAAGCGGTTTCGATAAAGGTCTCCACCATCTGGATGGCATAAGGTAGTGCAATGAAACGAGCTGGCATACAGATGATGTTAGCGTCGTTGTGTTTGCGTACCAGTTTGGCCACTTCGTTATCCCAGCAGAGTCCGGCCCGCACACCCTGGTGTTTATTAGCAGTGATGGCCACCCCGTTGGCACTGCCACAGAGCAGGATTCCGAAGGCGGCTTCTCCCGCTTCCACGAAGGCGGCGGTGGGATGGGCAAAGTCGGGGTAATCCACAGAGTCGGCACTCCGGGTGCCGAAATCACGGACTTCCCAGCCGTTGCGCTCCAGGTGTTGCTTGATAGCTTCTTTATATTCAAAGCCGGCATGATCACAACCGATGGCTACCGGCAACTGTTTAGAGAAATCAGACATCAGGATGAATTTATGGTTTTACCAAAGTTCGTTATTTATCAGGAACGCATCAGCTCCATTCGGCAGGTAGTTTCTGGTTATCCTCATCTTCCTTGTTCACGCGCGCCGCGATGCTGATACTGATCTCGTAGAGTATCCAAAGAGGAACGGTTACAATGAGCTGGCTGATGACATCGGGTGGGGTGATCACGGCGGCGATGATCAGGATGACCAGCACTGCAAACTTGCGGTAAGTACGCAGGAAGGAGGCCGTCACAATGCCAACTTTCGCCAGGAAATAGACCACCAGCGGCAACTGGAATACGATGCCCGTACCCAGTACCAGCGAAACGATATTATCGATGTAATCGCTTACGGTAAAAGTGTTCTGGATATTTGGACTGAGGGTATAGGCAGCAAAGAAATTTACGGTATAGGGAGCAATCAGGTAATACCCGAATGCCACGCCGCTGAAAAACAGCAGGGAGACCCAGAAGATGACACCCCTGGTCCTGTTTAGTTCTTTTTGGGTGAGGGCGGGTTTCACGAAGCGCCAGAACTCCCAGAAGATATAAGGAAAAGCCACAATGAACCCCCCAACGAAAGCTATGGTAAAGCTCATCATGAACTGGCTGCTCATTTGGGTGCTGATCAATTTCAGGTTGATATCCGACAGGCACATGGCATCTCCCAATCCTACCTTGTGGCTGAATTTGCAAAGTAGTTCATACGTGATAAAATCCTTCCTGGCGGGTCCCATCACCACCTGTCCGAAAAAGAAATCCATATAAACAAAAACTGCAATCGCTCCAACCATAATAGCGATGATGGAGCGCATGATATGCCATCGAAGCGCTTCGAGGTGATCTACAAATGACATTTCCGCGTTATCTCCGTTTTCCCGCCTGAATAAAGATTTGGCCATACATTAAGTATTCTATAAGAAATTCCAGCAATATTTTATCAGTATATTCGTTTTTCTTCTAATTCAAACACCCATAAAACCTGTATCAATGAAACGTAATGCAATGTACTACGACACGCATTCCATTAAAATCATCAAGGACAGTTACCGCCCCGGGCTTCATCCCATACGTTTTATGAAGTACCTCTGGAGCGTACTGGTCCAGGGTCAATCACCTATCCAGAACCGGCCGGATTACTCCAGAAGGCCAGCAAGATACTAACCCGAACACATATCTGGCACTTACTTCTGAAACCACTTTCGTACGTGCCTTCCCCGTCCTGCACCGGCGGGGATTTTTTTTAGCTGAACAGGTACTCCACATCTTCCCTGGTCAGGTTCTTCACAAAACCTTCGTCGTCGGCAATCAGGTCCCGCGCCAACACCCTTTTCCGGTCCTGGAGCTGCAGGATCTTGTCTTCAATGGTATCCTTACAGATCATCCGGTAGGCAAAAATGTTCTTGGTTTGCCCGATACGGTGTGTCCGGTCAATGGCCTGCTGTTCCACTGCTGGGTTCCACCAGGGATCCACGATATATACGTAATCGGCAGCGGTTAGGTTCAGACCTACGCCCCCGGCTTTGAGAGATATCAGGAAAACCCGGCAGTTCTCATCGTTCTGAAAGCGCTGGATGGCTTTTTCGCGGTCCACGGCGGAAGTGCTCCCGTCAAAATATTCATAATCCACCCCCAGCGCCTCCAGCTTCTTACGAATCAGTGCCAGCATACCCAGGAACTGAGAGAAGACGAGTGCCTTGTGGTTGCTGATATTTTCCGTGATCTCCCGGCCCAGCTCTTCCAGTTTGATGGAATGGTTCTCAAATTTTTCCTGTTCGTTGAGTATGGCTGGTGAATCACAGATCTGGCGCAGTTTCATAAGTCCCTGCAGGATAGTGAGCTGCGACTTCTGCATGCCCTGGCTTTCGATGGTGCCCATGATCTTATCGCGGTAGTCGTTTCGATACGCGTCGTAGATCTTACGTTGTTCGTCTTCCATTTCACACCAGAGAATGGTCTCCACTTTTTCCGGCAGGTCGCGAGCCACCTGTTCCTTGGTGCGACGTAATATGAATGGGAAGAGTATCTTCCGAAGATGATCTTTGCGCTCCGGCTCACCAAATTTATCAATGGGGATGGCAAACTCCTGCCGGAAGAATTCCATGCTTCCCAGCATGCCGGGGTTCAGGAAATTCATTTGCGCATATATATCAAAGGTATTATTCTGCAGCGGTGTACCGCTCATGCATAAGCGATGTTTGGCACGAAGTAGTGAAGCGGCACGGGTGACTTTGCTGGAAGGGTTCTTGATAGCCTGCGATTCATCCAGCACCACGTAATCGAACTCTATATCCACCAGCAGTTTGATGTCACTGCGTAGTGTTCCATAGGTCGTGATTATGATATTTTTATCACTGAGCATGGTTTTGTTCCGTGAGCGCTCGCCACCATGATGGATGTGGTAACTGAGGGTGGGAGTGAATTTGCGGATCTCGTTTTCCCAGTTGAACATCAGGGTGGTGGGACAAACCACGAGGGCCCTGAGCTGGCCGTGAGTATCCCGGTAATGTTGCAGGAAGCTGAGTGCCTGCACGGTTTTACCTAAACCCATGTCATCGGCCAGGATGCCACCCCAATTCACTTCACTCAGGTAGTTGATCCATTGGAAGCCAAAAGCCTGGTAGGGTCTCAGGATCGGTTGCAGGTGCCCTGGAGGGTCTACTTCACGGATGCTCTTGAATCCCCGGAGGCGATCGTATTTTTCTTCGAGTTGTATGAAAAGCTCTTCTTCGTTGCGTTCATTGTAAAGTTCATCAATAACGCTCATGTGGTATTTACTCAGGCGTAGGTTCTGTGCCTTGCCTTCTCCCACGCGGAAGAGCAGTGAATATTTTTTGATCCACTCTTCCGGAAGGATACCCAATGAGCCATCGTCCAACTGAACAAACTGCTGTTTATTAGCCAGGGCGCGTTTTACTTCTGCAACCGTCACTTTCTGGTCGCCGAAAACGATGTCTACTTTGGCATCAAACCAGTCCGTATTGGAGCTGATCTGTATCCTCGTTTGTGGCTTCGCGGTATTAAAGCGAAAATTCTTCAGGGCTTCAAATCCGTAGACAGGTACTTTCATTTCCTTCATGGCATCCACAAACAGGAAGAACCAGTTATTCCGCAGCACATCAGCACCTTTAAGCACCAGGTTCTGGGAGCCATCGGGGCGCATGAAATTAGAGTGCAGTGCTTCCAGTTTCTGAAGGAACTGTTGCTCCACCTCTTTGTTGCGGTGAACGATCATCACCTTATCGCCGTCGGGAACAATGATCTCGTCCTTGTCGCCCGGCCTGGTTTCAAAACCTTTATACGAGAAGACAGGCTGGAAGACCAGGTAGTCACCTTTCTCCTGTAGCGTAAGTATACGCTCTGGTTCGCCGTCGCGGTAGGAAGAGATCAGTGCGGCATCAAATTCAACGTGGTAATGTTTGGCCAGCGGCAATACCAGTTGCTTCAATTGCAGGGGCCAGGCGGATTTGCTGATGGTGATGGATCCTTTTGGCATAAAGGTTTCCACGCGGTTCACATCTTCTCCCGATTCCCAGCCGTGAAGGTTATCATTGTAAAGGAAGAGCATATTGCTGGCCAGCTCGTTATCGGTAAGTTTCAGTTCTGCACCGTTGATCTTTACATAACAGGTGATCTCGTATTGCGTCTTCTTTTGCGTAACCCGGAAATATGGTACCAGCGGTTCGGTTACGATGCCTATCTGCTGCAGGTTTTCTGTCTTGAACAACTTGCCGGGGGGAAGGCGGTAAAAGAACGGGCTGTCGGCATATTCGTTTAAAAGCTTGCGCAGCTTAGGTTGCAGGTATTCCACAACCAGGTGCTTGGTTTCAGCAGGCAGGTCATCGCTTTCGTGGTGGATGATATTTTCCCAGATGCCGCTGAAAGGTGAGTTCCGGTTCAGGAACTTGGTCAGTTCTGCCTCCTGCATGCGGCGCATGGCGGGGATAAGGTTCCTGTCGGATTCCGGAAAAGCTTCCACGTTCACGTATTTGGAGAGGTCGATCTTTTCCACCTTGCCGAGAAATTTCTGCTGCTGCTCATCTGCCTCTCCCTGGATAGCTTCCAGCTGAAAGCCGGGGTAAGAGCGTGGCTGCAGGTTGAGAACAATTCCTACCCGCAGGGAAGGAGCTTCTTCCTTTTCCGTTTCCTGTTCCGTATCATCGGCCAGGACGGCCACTTCCACAGGCCGGGGGCGACTGGCCTGCAGCGGGTTAATGCGTTTAATGGATGCATCCAGGACTCGCAGGTAAGGCTTGCCTTCCTTGTAAGCAAATTCAAATTTCCCGGATAACTCATCATTCAGGCTGTAACCATACGCTTCCAGGAGTTTATTCTTTTCCTTATCCCAGTTCCGGATAGAATCGAAATAGTTAGGCCCATATGCATTCAGCAGTTGGAGGAAAACGATCACTTTGGGGAGGCAGAGCGGGTGTTTGGTATCCACATAATCGCAGCTCGTATCAAAATTGCGCTCCTCATTTTTACGGATGACCACTTTGTAGGAATTATTACCCAATTCCACAGTAGCTTTCACGACTTCGTCAGCGGCCGACTCAATGCTGGCTTTCGCTGTGCGCAGGTATTTTTCCGCTTCATTATAGGTTTCCTGGCCGCTCAATAATTTGATGGTCTTCAGGTCAATCGTTTTCATTTTGATGACCGTGTGCCGTTGGTCGTATTCCACCTGTTCGGCGGAAAGCAGGTTCTTATCCAGCATTTCCTGCAGTTGGATCAGCGCTGCCGCTTCGTGGCGACAGATATCTCCCAGGTTGTAAGGACAGCTGCAGCGGACCGAAAGAGCCTTTGGATCAGAGAATTTCTGCACATAGACCTTATAGAAAGTGGCGTAGCTGTCATCTTTTACGCGGAACGTGACCGAGCCCAGCAATTCATCGTATTCCACCAGTTCAACATAACCAATTGCGTGGATCTTTTTCCCTCTCCTGATCACTTCATCGGTTCCGTTGGTATAAACAAATTTGATAAGGTGCGGTAAAGCCATTCATTTTCTTTTTTTATGACCCATGCGGGTGCGGACAGGCCAATCTGCAAAAGTAACGGAAAGACGGGCAGATAACCATATTATTTCTTGCATTTTACGGCACGGTATTCGCCCTCCCTATGATACCTTTGTGAACCAAGTATTGAAAGCATATGAACCTTATTACCCGTATTGCCCTTATTGCAGCGCTGAGCGGGGGCTCGGCAGCTGAAGCCCAGAAGTTGAAAAAAGCTGATAAAATGGTCATCAGCAACCTGCAGCGACATGTTAATTTTCTTGCCGACGACCGCCTGGAAGGGCGCCGCGCCGGAACAGCCGGGGAAGAGCTTGCCCGTGAATATATTGCTGCAGAATTTGGCAAGGTGGGATTACTTCCAAAGGGTGATAACGGTGGGTGGTGGCAGGCATTCCCCATCTACGATGGAAAGGACTACAGCAAGGATTCCTATTTATTTATAGACGAACACGAGGTAGACAGGAAGTCATTTTTCCCGCATCCGCAGTCGCCCGAAAAAATCGTGGAAGCCATGCCTTCCATTGCGATCCGGGAGGCGGGAGTGCCCTGGTTCCTGGACCTTGCGGAAGAAAAAACTGCCAACGAGGGCAATCCCCATTTTGACATGGAAGCCAATATTATTGCCAGGGCAAAGGATGCTGCGGAAAAAGGTGCTACAGCCCTACTGGTCACCAACGACGGCAGTGTTGAATACCAGGCAAAAAAGAAAGGAGAAACCCTGCCCATCCCGGTAGTTTATATTTCCAGGACAGTGGCGGAAAAGTATTTTGCGGATGAGACCGCTGTAATAGAAATCAAGCTAAGAACAGCTTTTAACCAATTGGAAAGAACGGGCAATAATGTTGTTGGATACCTGGATAACGGTGCTCCCTATACGGTGATCCTGGGAGCTCATTACGACCACCTGGGATACGGCGAGGACGGTAATTCTATGCTGCGCAATAATGAAAGGCATATTCACAATGGGGCGGATGACAATGCCAGCGGAACGGCCGCACTCATAGAGCTGGCACGCAGGCTGAAAGCGGAGAAAAAGCCCGTTGCCAACTACCTTTTCATCGCATTTTCAGCAGAGGAACTCGGGTTATTCGGCTCCAAATATTTCACTGAGCATGCTACAATACCCATGAATTCTGTCAGTTACATGATCAATATGGACATGGTGGGAAGGCTTAACGAGAGCAAGTCGCTGACCATCGGGGGCGTTGGCACCTCTCCCCAATGGGCTAAAACCTTTTCTTCGGTCAGTGATGCCCGCTACTTCAACATAAAGTTCGACAGCAGCGGTACCGGTCCCAGCGACCATTCCTCATTTTATCGCAAGGATATTCCTGTACTGTTTTTCTTTACTGGCCTGCACACCGATTATCATAAACCAGGTGACGACGCTGCGGCTATCAACTACGAGGGGCAGTACCGCATTCTGAGGTTGGTAGAAGGTGTTGTGAAGCAGACACCAGCCGACAATAAGCTGGTGTTCACCAAAACAAGGGAGCAGCAAACCACCACCAGCGCCCGGTTCAGTGTGAGCCTGGGCATCATGCCGGATTACAGTTTCAGCGGTAACGGGGTTAAGGTGGATGGTGTTACCGATGGCAGGGCCGCCAGCAAGGCCGGTATACTGACAGGCGATGTGATCGTTCAGCTGGGAGAACACACCACTGCATCCGTAGAAGCCTATATGCAGGCACTTTCCAGGTTCAAAAAAGGAGACAGCACCCAGGTGAAGTTCCGGCGCGGTGATAAAGAACAGACTGCCCCCATCGTTTTCTAACAAAATCCGACCAATGAAGTTGAAATTGGACATGTCGGGCGCTGCCGATGATTTTTTTGAAGACGCACACCTGTTGGGTATTGTGGCTCCAATGCGGGATTACCAGTTTTGCTGGCAGTTGAACCAGCGCTTTCGCTTCCAGTTCCGGCTGAATAACGATATTGAGATCCAGTTAAACAAGAAGAACCGCAACTATTATTTTCCCATTTACCAGTATACGGAACCCAACCAATCTCTGACCCATTACCTGTATAAGAACCAGCACGATGGGGAATACCTCTTACCAGAATTCCGTCACCTTGATTTTCTTTGGCTGGTGAAAGGTGCGGAAGCAACTACCGCGTTCATTCAGGAGATCCTGCAGAATATCCGGTCTATCAATGCCGTACAGCTGGTCACGGAATTGACCAACGAAAAAATAAAGAATAAGGAGCACCTGATTTTCTGAAGCGAGCACCTGATTTTCTGATACGGTCGATTAATCCGAAATTGGGCGATGCTTCAGAAATTACGGGATAAGTACCGGCAGTACGGTGCGCTCTATTTACCGGTGGTTTTGTTCAAAGGAGTTTTAGGAAAATTATCCATTTGGTCAGAGCGTTATTATGTATATGAGAAACGGCTGACGGGGGTGAAAGCTCTTAACAGCCCAACGGGATACCTGGTACGGGAAATCGGGTTACCAGACTTGTTGGCGGCCAAAGACTTTGGGTTGGAGGAGAAAACGCTCGGGGTTTTCCGGCGTCGCCTCGCGGCGGAGGGGTACCGGGTCTATGGGGCTTTTCACGAGCAGCGGCTGGTTGCCTATGGTTGGTTATCCCTTTATACCATTGAGTTACCGGATTATATCCGCAACCACGGCCTGGTTCCGGGCGAAGACGAGGCCTACCTGCTGGATGCATTTTGCCAACCTGGGCACCGTGGGCACGGTCTACAAAAAAGTCTGCTGGCGGCACGTATGAACAGGGCCCTGGAAGAAGGTAAGGGGAAAGTGATCACGATCGTTCGGCAGGAGAACCTTTCCTCGCGTGCCGCGGTATTAAAGATGGGGTTCACTGCAGCGAAATTATTATCCTTTACCCGGGTAGGTGAAGTGCAGCGGGTACGTTTATTGCCAATTGAATAATCTAAAACATGGAGTTATGTGGAAAGAAACAAATAGTCATTTATACCGGAAATTCGAATTCAGAGATTTTCCTGAGGCTTTTGCCTTTATGACCCGGGTGGCGTTGGCTGCAGAAAAAATGGATCATCACCCTAAGTGGACCAATACCTGGAATATCGTGGAAATTTGGCTCAGCACGCACAGTGCCGGCAATACCGTTACAGACAAAGACCACAAGCTGGCCGTCAAGATTGATTCCCTTTATAAAGGTTGATACTCAGATAACAGAGATCCGTTTGTCTGCGGCTGCGGCCAGTTTGCCGATGGGTGCCGCGCTGGAGGCAAGTCCCAGTTCTGCGAGCAACTCCTGCACGGATTCCACTGCACCGGGGTCCACTGCCACCAGAAGACCGCCGTTAGTTTGAGGATCCGGCAGCAAACTGAATGCTTCCATAACGTTGACTCCTTTACCGAATGCAACTTCTTTACTATAACTATTCCAGTTGCGAAAAGTGGCATCGGGAGTGATCCTATTGGCGATGTATTCTTTTACTCCTGGCAGCGAGGGAACGCGGGCGTATTCCAATTCAGCGGAGAGGCCGCTGCCCTCCATCATTTCCAGCAGGTGGCCCAGTAGCCCAAAGCCGGTGATATCTGTCATGGCGTGTACGCCTTCGAGTTTACCAAGTGCGGCGCCTGCCTTGTTCAGGGTAACCAGTTGTTGAATGAAGGGCTCATAGTGAGTGGAGTCCAGCTGGCCGCGTTTCAGGGCGGTGGAGAGCACTCCCGTACCAAGCGCTTTGGTCATAAAGAGAAAATCGCCGGCCTGGGCGGTATTGTTTCGTTTGAGGTGGTGACGGGCTACCAGACCATTAACTGATAATCCGAACAGGGGTTCGGGAGAGTCAATACTATGACCGCCCGCCAGGGGGATACCGGCATCGCTGCAGGTGGCGCGGGCGCCTTCCAGAACCTGTTGCGCAAGTGCAGCGGGCAGTTTTTCTACAGGCCATCCCAGTATGGCGATAGCGAGGAGAGGGTCTCCTCCCATGGCATAAACGTCACTGATGGCATTTGCAGCTGCAATTCTCCCAAAATCAAAGGCATCGTCCACGATCGGCATGAAGAAATCGGTGGTAGAGATGAGGGCACGGCCATCTCCCAGGTCATAAACCGCCGCATCATCACGCGATTGATTTCCGACAAGCAGGAGCGGAAAGTTATCAGCAGGGCGGCTGGTGTGCAGGATGGTTTCCAGCACCTGTGGAGATATTTTGCACCCGCAGCCGGCGCCATGTGAGAACTTTGTTAGGGCATAACTGGTTTCGGTCATTGCTGTATCGGTTAAACTTGGTTCAATAATAACTGGGTGTTTCGGACAGGGTCCACACCGTTTGCGGAAATGGTAATCACCGGGGTGCCGGGTTCTCTGCTATGTAAACCCTTCAGATACCATTTATCATAATAATTGAGCAGGATGTCAAACGCGCCGTCTAAATCGTTTTCGATCAGGCAGTTGATGGCCGTTTTTGTTTCAAGTCCGCCCAGTCTTTTTTGTATCCGCAGCACCGCGGCAACGAGGTTGTCGCGATCAGCGCGGCCATAGTCGCCCAGGATATAGTCCAGCCTCTCTCTGAAAGGAATATCCAGGAAATAACAGGGCGCCGATCGCATTTGTTTGTAAAAGGGCTGGGGGATAACGAGGGAGCCTATGCGAAGGCTTTCATCTTCAATCCATACCCGGTGAAGAGGTTGCCGGTGGAGAGACCTGAGTTTCATCGCCAGGAGGTTTTCGAACATTTCCTGTGCGGGCTGCGGGGGCAGGCCCAGGTGGCCAAAGGCGGAACCTTTGTGGTTGGCCATTGCTTCCAGGTCAATGACGGACTCTCCCAGCCGCTCCAGTTTTTGCAATATGGCTGTTTTACCAGAGCCGGTATAGCCACCAATCACCCGGATCGGAATCTGTGTTTCAAATTGCCGGAGCGCCTCCTGGCGAAAAGACTTGTATCCACCCATAAGGGTGTAAACGTTGAAGCCGTAGAGGTCCAGCAGCCAGGCCACACCACCGGAGCGCATACCGCCACGCCAACAATGCACCAGCACGGTCGTTGATGATGCAGCTGATAGCAGTTGTTCCACTGTTTCTACCATTGGCCGCATTTTAGGGCCGAAGAAATCCAGGCCGATGCGGATCGCTTTTTCACGGCTCTCCTGTTTATAGGCCGTGCCCACTATTTTGCGTTCTTCGTTATCAAATAACGGCAGGGAGTAAGCGCCGGGGATATGTGCATGGGCATATTCCGCCGGGCTGCGTACGTCCAGTACCAGGCTGCTATCCGCCAGGGATAAAAATTCGTCTGTGGTAAGTGGTTTGACGGCCATCTTCCGTATCGCTTAAAAAAGGCCGCCTCTGTTTAGGGGCGGCCTGGAATAGTATGGAACCTTCCTTAACCGTTCATACTGGCAAGGAACTCTTCGTTGCTTTTGGTGCCGCGCATACGCTTCAGCAGCTCAGACATGGCCTCTTCGGTATTCATATCGTTGAGGTATAAACGCAGTAAATTCATTCTTTGCAGCACATCGCGGTCAAGCAGCAGGTCATCACGACGGGTGGAGGAAGCCACCAGGTCAATTGCCGGGTAGATCCTTCGGTTAGCGAGTCGACGGTCGAGCTGCAATTCCATGTTACCGGTTCCTTTGAATTCTTCAAAGATCACTTCGTCCATTTTCGAACCGGTATCAATCAGTGCCGTTGCCAGTATGGTGAGGGATCCGCCGTTTTCGATCTTACGGGCGGCACCGAAGAACTGTTTAGGTTTCTGCATAGCGTTGGCTTCCACACCACCGCTGAGCACTTTACCAGAAGAGGGTGCAACGGTATTGTGCGCGCGCGCAAGGCGCGTGATAGAATCCAGCAGGATCACCACATCGTGGCCGCATTCCACCAGTCGTTTTGCTTTCTGGAGTGCTATGGTAGAAACTTTCACGTGCTTCTCGGCAGGCTCATCAAAAGTGGAGGCGATCACCTCAGCTTTCACGCTGCGTTCCATATCGGTAACTTCTTCCGGGCGTTCATCGATCAGCACCACCATGAGATAACACTCGGGGTGATTGGCAGAGATGGCGTTAGCTACTTCCTTTAGCAGGACTGTCTTACCCACTTTAGGCTGCGCCACGATGAGTCCGCGCTGGCCCTTACCAATGGGAGTGAACAGGTCGATCATCCGCGTGCTATAGGCATTAGGCTCAGTGAAGAGATTGAGTTTTTCGAATGGGAATAACGGTGTAAGGTAGTCGAAAGGTACCCTGTCCCTCACATCTTCCGGTGAGCGGCCGTTTATGGTTTCCACCTTCAGCAGTGCGAAGTATTTTTCACCCTCTTTTGGGGGACGGACGGTACCGTTAACGGTATCACCGGTCTTAATGCCAAACAATTTTATCTGAGAGGGAGAAACGTAGACATCATCGGGAGAAGAGAGATAGTTGTAATCGCTGCTTCTCAGAAAGCCATACCCGTCGGGCATCATTTCTAATACGCCTTCGGCCGGAATGATGCCGTCGAATTCAATATTAAAATAATCGCGGGGCGGCTGTTGCGGACGCGGCTGATGCTGGGGCTGTGGAGCTGGGCGGGGCTGCTGGGGTTCGGCGGGTGCGACAGCTGGGGCTGCTTCCGCGTTTTCCCGGATGATTTCAGTTACCTCGGGTTCCGCAGCAACCGTCAGTTGTTCATCCTCCTGGCTGGATAGCATATCCGGTTCGGGAGTGCTGTCACTTGCTTTTTTACGGCCTCTTTTAGCAGTGGTGGCCCTGTCGGTGCGGGGAGCGCCGGCAGTGCGGGATGCACTCTCAGGTCGGGATGCGGCTCCAGTGCGGGAAGGTTCTTCTTTTTTAACAACCTGTTTGCGGGTTTCCGCTTTGGGTTTTTCTTCATCACTCACCACTTCGGCCTCTTCGGTTGTCAGGGAAGTGGTTGCTTTTACGATGCGCTTTTTCTTACCGGCTGCGCCTTCCGGGGTTTTTACTTCGCTGGCAAGGACGGCTTGTTTGTCGAGGATCTTGTAAACGAGCTCCTGCTTATCTAGCTTTTTTGCACCCGGGATTTTAAGTTGCTCCGCAATATCGAGCAACTCAGGAACGAGCATGTCGTTCAGTTGCAGAATGTCATACATACTAAGACTTGTGCGTTTGATGAGATTTCAATCAGCCTTACTTCTTGAAAAAATGGAATGAAATTATGATTGGGTGTACTACAAGTGACGAGTTGGTGAGCGGTGAAGAGCACTGATCAGCTTGGTTCCAATTGCAATTTTATGGCAAAAAGGCCAGATGTAAAAAAAAATCCTTTGTTTTTTTGGTATCCCGGGTCAATTAACGCGGTTTTCCAGGATATTTCCGGCTTCCGCGTCTGAAATGTTCTGCAGGGTGGTGCGGGCTATCTGGGTAAGGGCTTCTTCGGTAAAGAAACCCTGGTGTGAGGTAATCAGCACATTGGGGAAGCTCATGAGTCGCAGGATATCGTCGTCGTCGATCAGTTCCCCACTACGATCATAAAAGAACAGTTTTTCTTCCTGCTCGTACACATCGATCCCGAGAGCTCCGAGGCGGCCCTGTTTGAGGGCATCGATGGCATCGGGGGTATTGATGAGAGCACCGCGACTGGTATTAATGAGCATGGTCCCGGGTTGCACCAGGTCAAGGGTTGCTGCGTTGATGAGGTGATGGGTCTGTTCGTTAAGGGGGCAGTGGAGCGAGACGATGCGGCTTTGGGAAAGCAGGTCGGCCAGTGGCAGGTAGGTAACTCCTTTAGCCTCCAGGACGGGGTTTACAAAGAGGTCGAAAGCCACCACGCGGCACCCGAAACCCAGCATAATGGAGGCGAAGATTTCGCCAATTTTACCGGTTCCGATCACCCCCACCGTTTTACCATACAGGTCAAATCCAACCAGTCTTTCCAGGGAAAAGTTACCCTCGCGGATGCGATTATAAGCTTTGTGAGTCTTGCGGTTGAGGGTCATGATCAGGGCCACAGCATGTTCGGCCACAGCATGCGGCGAATAGGCGGGCACCCTGACAATGGTAAAGCCCAATTGGCGGGCGACACCCAGGTCTATATTGTTGTATCCGGCGCAGCGCAACGCAATCAAATGAATTCCTTGGTGGTGGAGCAGGTGCAGTGCTTCCTCGTTGAGTTGGTCGTTCACAAATACGCAGACTGCCTGGAAACCAGCCGCCAGCGTGGCGGTACGGGCGGTTAGACGCGCTTCGAAATAAGTAATCTCATGCGCCAGGTTGTACCGGTTGAAATACAGCCTGTCGTAGTTCTGGGTAGAAAAGAATGCGATCCGCATAATAATAATTGCCCTAAAAATACGCAGGATCCCTGCAAAAGATGAATCGGCTTATCTTTGCCATCCTTAAAACCAGGCAATGTTTAACAAGCGAGTAAAGATCAGGGAATTGCTGACCTGGGAGCCTTCGGGTCAGCAGGTCACTGTTATGGGATGGGTCAGAACCTTCCGGAACAACCAGTTCATAGCACTAAACGACGGTTCCACCAATACCAATTTGCAGGTGGTGGTGGCGTTGGGACAATACGACGATGACTTCCTGAAGCGGATCACCACCAGTGCATCCCTGAAAGTTACGGGTAGTGTGATCCCATCGCAAGGCAAAGGTCAAAAACTGGAGGTCAAGGCGGAAAGCGTGGAGGTGCTGGGTGACAGTGACCCTGAAAAATATCCCTTGCAGCCCAAAAAGCACAGCCTGGAGTTCTTGCGGGAAAAGGCTCACCTGCGTTTCCGCACCAATACTTTCGGATCCGTGTTCCGGGTACGGCATGCCATAGCGTTTGCGATCCATCGATTTTTTCATGAAAAGGGCTTCCTGTACCTGCATACACCCATAATTACGGCCAGCGATGCGGAAGGGGCGGGAGAGATGTTCCGCGTAACCACGCTGCCCTTTGATAATCCGCCCCGGAACGAAGATGGCAGCATCAATTTCCGCGAAGATTTTTTTGGCCGGAGTACCAACCTGACAGTAAGCGGCCAGCTGGAAGGTGAGTTGGGAGCCATGGGTTTTGGAGACATCTATACGTTTGGTCCAACCTTCCGCGCGGAGAACTCTAATACCACGCGCCATCTCGCAGAATTCTGGATGGTGGAGCCGGAGATGGCCTTCTACGATCTGGAGGATAATATGAACCTGGCGGAGGAATTCATCAAATACATCATCCGTTTTACGATGGAGCACAATCGCGAGGATCTTGATTTCCTGGCGGCGCGGCTGGCAGAAGAAGAGAAGCAGCTTCCCATGGACAAGCGGAGTGAGATGGGGCTTATTGAGAAGTTGGAATTTGTGCTGAACAATGATTTTGAGCGGATCACCTATACAGAGGCCATTGATATTTTGCTACAATCGCCTGCTTATAAGAAGAAGAAGTTCCAGTACGAGGTGAAGTGGGGCGTGGACATGCAGAGTGAGCATGAGCGTTACCTGGTGGAAAAGCATTTCCGCAAGCCGGTTATAGTCACCAACTATCCCAAAGATATCAAGTCGTTCTATATGAGGTCCAATGATGACGGCAAGACGGTGGCGGCGATGGACATACTGGCACCGGGTATTGGCGAGATTGTGGGCGGCTCGCAACGCGAGGAGCGCCTGGATGTACTGGAGGCTCGGATGAAAGAAATGGGAGTACCGGCCGACGAATTGTGGTGGTACCTGGATACGCGCCGGTTTGGGACGGTGCCGCATGCGGGCTTTGGACTTGGCTTTGAGCGGATGGTCTTGTTTGTGACGGGCATGGGAAATATCCGCGATGTGATTGCATTCCCCCGTACGCCGAAGAGCGCCGAGTTTTAGGTACCGGGAGCTTCCGTATGTTCTGAGCATATGGATTTTTTTATTTCCCGCATCTTAGGACAAATCCATTTTTATGGCAGAGATCCCTACAAATGCCGCTGTGGCCGGCAACAGGAAAGGTATTGCCCATCCCCAGAAAAAGTCCACCCGGGTGGATTTAACGCCAATGGTTGACCTGGGTTTTTTGCTGATCACATTTTTCATTTTCACCACCACAATGCAAGAGTCTACCGCTATGCGATTTTACCTGCCCGCGGATGGGCCCCGAACCCTGGCGGGTGAAAGCAGTTCACTAACCCTGGTGCCAACAGGTAATAACCGCATCCTGTATTACCATGGCACCCTGGAGGCAGCCAGGATCAACCAGAAATATGGTATCACTCATTACAATATGTCTGATGGCATTGGTGAAATTATCCGCAGTAAACAAAAGTCCTTGGACCAGCAGGGAAAAAAGAAAGAACTGACTGTGCTGGTATATCCTGATATCACCTGCACGTATAAGAATATCGTAGATCTCATGGATGAAATGCTGATCAATGCGGTGGGGAAGTATAGTATTTCGGAAGATCCGCATGCGGTGGCACAACTACAGGAACTGGTTACGGCTTCAGGTAAAGATCGTATTCCGCGATAGGTCCCGGTATTTTTTTCCAGGCAAGGAAAATCATATCCGGAGGTATGGGATGCTGGTTGGATGCGTATACCCCGTTTATTCGGTGTTTATTGATCAACCCATTGGCATTAGCTGGCTCGGCAGGAAGACAGTTAAAATGGTTGCCGCCGGCAAAATAAGTCGTGAACCAGGAACTGTATAATCCATATTCTTGCGTGGAAGGCCAGTATGCCATCCGGTTATTACCGGGATGGTCATGCTGAATTTTTTTGCCCAGTTGATATTCCATATACCCCGGCCGAACAAACCTGGGAGGAAATCCTGAAAATGTAAAGAGGAGGTACTTTGAAAAGATCGCGATGCCCAGGACCGCGCCTGCAGGTTGGAGTATCCTGGGCGAAGCTGTGATGGAACGCAACAGCATGCCGGTTGCAAGCAATCCCAGCAGAATTAATATCCAAAGGTAGCGCCCTTCCAGGAAAAGCAACAGGTAACCGCTGGTGTAGAGCAGCCCGAAAAAAAAGATTCGAATGCCGTTATCCTTCAGGATTGTTGCGGGCTGCCGGGATACTTTTCTATTACGGAATATAGTTGCAGTGGCCAGCACGCCTGTCAGTAACCAACCAAAAAAAGCCATGGATATCAGTTGCTGATCGAAGCCCAGGAATATCCTTAGATTCACCAGTATGATCCGAAGCTGGAGGAGAAAATTATCCCAGGAAGCAAAAACCTGGTAATCACGGAAATCCGCTTTAAGAGGAGGGTCTTCCCAGGCGAAAACGGCATGCGCGTTAGGAGGTGTGCTGAAGCGGAACAGGAAATCGTAATTATCCTTGAGTCCCCTAACGCCTGGAATATCAAGTGTCAGCAGGCCCAGGTTACCGGGAGCAGCGCCGTGGTTAAAAGCTGCTGCACCTGATAACATCCATTGACCATATTTCTGGTGCATGGCGATTATCCAGGGCGCAACCAGCATAAAAAAAATCAGAAAGATGATCGTAGTATGAAGTAAAACCCGGGTTGACGATTTTCGGTTAAAGTAAGCTGTTACCACGTCAAAAATCAGGAGTCCGCTTACAAAAAAGAAATTATAGGCTTTTGTGAAGTAGAGCAATGCCAGCCAGGCAGCGGTGGTCACTGGTTTATCCAGGGCATCCCCTTTTAACCAGTAGGAAAGGAATGCCAGGAGGACTACCACTACCAGCAGATCCGGAGTAATGTGATAAAAGCTGAAGACCAGCAGGAATGCTGCGAAGGCTGGCAATAAGGAGGAACGTAATATACCTTCCATGCCGAGCTGCCGCATGAGATGGCTACTTATGAAGAGGGCCACAATACCCAATACCATATTCACACCATAAAAGCTGAAGATGGGATCCCAGGGAAGCAGGCAAAAAGGTGAAAGTACCCAGGAAAGCAGGGGCGACCAATAGGCGTTAACGGCGTCCATCCAGCGGCCATCTGCATAATGACGGGCAATGGTAAGATAGGCTACCCCGTCCGGATTGATATTGTTGCACAACTGAACATACATCACTGTTCCGGGTAGAAGATATGCCAACAGAAGTAAAATCCAATAGCTAGCGGATAAGTCCGCTTTAGGTTGAATATTTACATAAGGTTTCAATGATGCCATTCGGGATTTAGATTCTCAAATTTCACATTAAAGGTGACCAGCGCGTGCAGGAGGAAAGAAAAAACGATCACCTGCATTCCAGCCATGATGAACATACCACCCGGAATGACTAACCGAAAAGTGTGCATGGGATCGAGGTCCCCGAAATCGGAATACATCCACTGAAGGAACGCTACCAGGGAAGCGATTATGCCCGTTGCAAACAGCGCACCGCCAGTGAGAAGGCCCCTTTCAAAACGGAAAGCCCGGAATATTTTTTCTTCCAGTCCCTCCAGGAAATGATAGCGCATCCGGTATCCGTAAAAACGCATGAGCAGGTAAAAAAGAAAGAGCTGCAATCCGAGCAAAAAAAAGACGGACCCGTAAAAGAATGTGTGGATATCCAGGTTTACGGAAGCAAAGCTGATCCGCGAAAACAACAGGGTTGTGAAGATAAGTAGTCCCAGTACCATAAACACCAGGGAGGGTACCAGCAGCGGCCATTTGGGTGAAAGCATGATGATCTGCCGGAACTGCCGCCACCCATCCTGCCAGGTCTTAAGATGTGGTGGCCGGTTGCGGCCATCTTTGTAGAGACGCACCGGAACTTCTTCTATACGGAGTTTCAGGTTGCCGGCTTTCGCGAGCATTTCAGTGATAAAATCCATTCCTCTTGCCTGCATACCGAGTTCCAGGTAAGCCCGTTTAGTGATGGCGCGTAATCCGCAATTAAAGTCGGTATACGGTACGCCAAAAGCTTTCCGGCCCAGGAAAGAGATGACCGGAGTACCGAGGTAACGGTGGAGGAATGGCATGGCACCTTTTTCAACTCCTCCCCGGAAGCGGTTGCCCACTACCAGGTCGGCACCTTGGTGCAGTTTTTCGTAAAAGGGTGCACATTCGTCAAAATGGTAGCTATCGTCAGAGTCGCCAAAAATAATATGGGTGCCGCTGGCAGCCATTATGCCATAATGCAGGGCGGCGCCGTAACCCCGTTCCGGAACGCGCAGGCATTTTACGTCCTCTTCTTTACAAATTTGAATGGAACCATCGGTGCTGCCGTTGTCGGCGATGATGATCTCGGTGGCAATATCCAGCGTTGCCAGGAACTGTTTGGCTCTCCGGATGCAGGTGCGCAGGGTCAGTGCTTCATCCAGGCATGGCATTACAATACTCAGCGATTTGATCTGCATAGGTGGTTTTATTCATTCGTTTTGCCTTCCCTGATGGCCTTATCGACAGCGGATTGCCGTACCATTTCGGTCACTATTTCTTCGAGTTTTCGGATCCTGGCGTATAGTCGTAGCAAGACATACCAAAACAGCAGGATGCAAATATAGAATACCAGATCGGCACCCCTCCCCACACCAATCATGTGTGCGATGTTGTTAGTAAGTTCCGGTTGCAGGATGAACCATACCGCAACAGCAGCCAGGAAGCTCACCAGCACCACACTGATCACGGGCCGTTTCAAACGCTGTATAACATAGAGGGTGATGAGTAATACCCCTGTTAGCAGAAGAATCTGTATCCCTGTCATCTGAAGAGTTTGTGTAAAACTACATCAAATAGAATACGGATGCCATTAGACGACGATTGTCCTTTGGCGCGGCTGTAATCTGAGTAGGTAACGGACACAGGAACCTCTTTCCATTTGAGAGCCAGTTTTTTTACCTGGATAATGATCTCCGTTGCGTGCGCCATTCTGTTTTCCCTTAGACGTATTTTCCGGGCCGCAACGGCGCTAAGGCCACGCAAACCATTATGCGCATCCGTCATCCATAAGCCAGTAAGCAGGAAATGGAGCAATCTCGCCACCTGGATCACCAGTTTCCTGGAAATGGTAAGTCCTGTTGCTGTTCCCAGGAAACGTGACCCCAGTACGATATCAGCTTGTCCACTCTCAATGATGGCACAGATGGGGGCGATGTCTGCGGGATCATGCTGACCATCTGCATCAAAACTCACAATAACCGAAGCGCCGCAACGCATTGCGAAATCGATCCCCGTCTGCAATGCTGCGCCCTGACCCAGGTTAAAACGGTGCCGCAGGTAGTGGCAATTTTTGGACCGCGAGATCTTTTCAAGTGAAAATTCCGATGCATCGTCCACCACAACAATTTCATAATTCCCTGCGGCCAGGATACCATCAATCACTGCTCCCAGCGAGTGTTGCTCATTATAGGCCGGTATCACTACAAAGCGTTTAGCCATTGGTGCCGGGTTTTAGGTGAGTTACAAACAGGATGGTGCTGGGGGAAACGCGCCTCGGCTGGAATCCATATTTCTCCAGGAAGGGTGCGAGCTCTTTAACATGATGCGGATGAAGATCAAAAATGATGGTGGTTGGCCGCGAAAGTCTTATTTCAGATCCCGGTTCCAGTTCCCGGACCATCCTGAAAAGTTTCAGCTTTTGCCGGTATGCAAAAAAAGCATATCCGTATCCGTTGGAGAAAAGAACCACATCGTTTCCCCGTGATTTCCCTTCATGGATATACGGGTACAGTAAGGACCATCCGGCAGCTTCCGGAAATGCGGGATCGATAGCATCCAGCAGCGGGGCACGTTTAGCTATAATATAGATGGTATGTGTTACCTGCAGCACAAAAAAACCAAGGAAAACCCATCTCAGTATCCTGCCCTTCATACCGCTCCATTTTCCTCCGCTGTACAGCGCATGGCATATAGCAAGTAATATAATGGTAAGCGGGAAAAGAAAATACCGGTCCTCTATCAGGTACGACCAACCGATATCATCGAGGGTGAACTCAACGGTAATGCTCAGGTAGAGCAATACCAGCACAAATGGAATACAAAGTACAATAGCGGATAGAAAGAACTGCTGAACTCTATCCTGTGGCAGGAGCAATTTCCAGGCTTTTGTTTTAAGGGCCCATACCGACAACAGCAGCGCCAGGATCAGGGTGGACGTCAGTTTCAGGAAATTATGAAAGAGGCTGAAATGCGTCTTGAAAATCAGGGAGAACTGCATGCATAGGAAGGTCACATGGGATATGGCCTGCCAGAAAAGCGGCGCAACATTGAAGGCCTTTCGGGGAAAATATCCCTTTTCCCATTCTTCCAGGTATGTGAAATGACCGCTGTGGTATTTGTTGAATCCAAGGTACGCAACCATGGTAATGCCCACTAATAATGCCAGAAAAAGACCGGCGCGCACCTGGATTTTTTCACGCTGTTTCCACCCGTTCCAGACAAGGAGGAGCGGAAGTACAAAAAGGCTGGTCACATATATGTAACGCAATAAAAAGGCGACTGAAATAGAAAGAGCAGTGAGAAGGATATATTTCCCTTCTTTTTTATCCAGCCATTCCAAAAAAAAGTAAACGGTGAAAAAGATAAAGGCGGTGGAAATGATATCGGTGGGGGGACTGCTATATATACCTTCATATATTTCAGTTGCCTTGAACCAGACAGCAATGAGCTGAATACCTTTGGGTAACCCAATCATACGAGCCAACAGTAAGGTGCCCAACAGGTACAAAGATGCTCCCAAGGCATCCACAAGCATGGAAGCAGTTACCAATTCCATTCCAGTTTCCAGGAACCCCGCTACCAGCGCGCTGTACATTGGCGGCCATTCCAGCAGCACTTTATTGGTAACTACGTTGATATTGGAAAGTTCCACTACCGGTATGGTATAGCCGTTTCCTTTAGCCATTTCCAATGCGGCCACCACCTGCAGTCCGCGGTCACCGTCAATAAACAGGTAGGTCCGCAACAGGGTGGCCTTCACTACCACGGCCAGCAGGAAGAGGAACCAGTAAACCCGGTTGTTTTCGATTGACAGTTTCGGGATCATTTGGATCATCTCGTTTTTTTACGGTAGGAATCTACGCGCAGGTCTACATTATCGCGGATGTTCCGGTAGAACAGGTTGATATCGCCGATATGGTAATTTTTACTGCGAAACCACCTGCTGCCCGGAAATTGGGGCCAGCTGATCCACAGGAGATCCTTATAGATCCGGACATCACTAACGGCTTCAAACATGCGATTAAAATTATAAAGAATGGCCCCTTTGTGCAAATATCTTGGTGCCAGCAGGGTATCGGTTGTCCATGATAGTGGGTTGGTCACAACTGAGCTACGGGCAGGAGCGGCATAATCGGGTTCAAAGCCATTACGGAACGTCCGCCATGCCAGGAAGCAGCTGTATTGCGCGGCATCCCGGCAAGGCTCCAGGGAAGAAAAATAACCCGGCTCTACCTGGATGCCGATGAGGTAAGCTGCCACCAGCCGTGCTGCCAGGGGCGTACCTTCCACCAGTTCCCTGATCAGCCTTTTGGCATGCGTGGTGCCCTGGCTGTGGGATGCAATAACCAGTGGCCGGCCTTTATTCTCGTGTTCCAGGT
>CBFGLD010000003.1:0-71309 GCA_965649495.1 uncultured Flavihumibacter sp.
CGGCTGTACGGATGCCCTAACCTTCCCGGTGGCGGCGGACGATGTGACCATTGACATTACGGAGGCGATCACGCCGGCGGTGTGTGTGAGCAATACGGGAGCGATTGACCTGAGTGTGACGGGTGGTACGGAGCCGTACAGTTACAGCTGGAGTGGTCCGGGTGGCTTCAGCAGCACGGAAGCCGACCTGAGCGGTCTGGCGCCGGGCAGCTACACGGTGACGGTGACGGATGCGAACGGTTGTACGGCGGAGAAGACGATCGAGGTAGGTCAGGAGGACCCGTCCTTTACGATCACGCCGACGATTACCAATACGACCTGCGTGGGCCAGACGGGAGCGATCGCCATTACGGTGAGCGGTGGCACGGAACCCTACAGCTACAGCTGGAGTGGTCCGGACGGTTATACGGCCACGACGCAGAACATCAGCGGCCTGGCGGTGGGCGACTACACGGTGACGGTGACGGATGCCAACGGCTGTACGGATGCCCTAACCTTCCCGGTGGCGGCGGACGATGTGACCATTGACCTGGTGGCAACTCCGGCGGACATCGCTTGTAATGCAGCTACCAACTCAGGTACCATAACAGTGACAGCAACAGGAGGATCGGCGCCCTATACCTATAGTATCGATGGTGGTAATAATTTCCAATCCAGCAATGTATTCTCAAACCTTACCACCGGTAATTATACCATCCAGGTTAAAGACGCCAATGGTTGTCTGGCCGAAATTGCAACAACCATCTCCCAGGATATCTGCTGCACACTAACTGCTACAGCGGTTGCGCCTGCTATTGAGTGCAACCAGAGCACAGGTACCATTACGGTAACAGCTTCCAATGGAACGGCCCCCATTCAGTATAGCATTAATGGAGGCGCTAATTTCCAGGCGGGTAATGTCTTCAATAACCTGGCAGCCGGTAATTATACTATTACGATCAGGGATGCCAACAATTGTATAGCAACAGTAGCAGTTACCATTGAGCAGCAAATTGCGCCGGTACTGGTGATCACTGATCCTGCTGCAGTTTGCGCGCCGGCAACGGTTGACCTGACGGATCCTGCAATAACAGCGGGCAGCGACGCGGGACTTACCTATACCTACTGGAGCAATGCTGCTGCCACGCAGGCCCTGACTAACCCGGCAGCTGCCCCGGCGGGAACCTATTATATCCGGGCGGTGGCAGCCAATGGTTGTGAAGCGATCGCACCGGTAACTGTATCCGTTACGGACCTTCCCAACCTGGTGATCACCAACCCCACTGTTTGTGCACCGGAGACCGTTGATCTTACCGCAGCTGCCATTACACAGGGAAGTGAACCCAACCTGGCACTGACCTATTGGGCCGACGAAAACGCAACCCAGCAACTGGGAACACCCACCAGCGTAGGTGCGGGAACCTATTATATCAAGGCTGTTGCAGGTTCCGGATGCGAAGTGATCAAGCCGGTAATTGTTACCGTAAATGCACAACCGAACCTGGTGATCACGGATCCACCGGCAACTTGTCCGCCGCTGAATGCCAACCTTACTGCTGCGGCCATCACCGCGGGTAGTGATGCCGGGTTAACGTTCACTTATTGGAGAAATGCGGAAGCTACCCAGGCACTTAGCAATCCCAACAGTGTAAATGTTGCGGGCACCTATTATATCCGCGCAGTCAACGGTAATGGTTGTGAAACCATACAAGCGGTTACTGTTTCTGTATTGCAGGGAGCTACCCTGAGAGTTACCGACCCGGCCCCTGTTTGTGCTCCAGGAACGGTTGATGTCACTACTCCGGCCATTACGGCAGGAAGCGATGCCAACCTCAACCTGACTTACTGGATCAATGCCAATGCCACTGAAGCGCTGGGCAACCCAAGGGCCATCGGCCGCTCCGGAACCTATTTTATCCGGGCTGTGAATGCGGATGGATGCGAAACCATACAACCCGTTCGAGTGGTCATCAACCCGTTACCGACCGTCACTATTGAAGGTCCTGATTCACTTTGCCTGGGTCTCAACACTGACCTTATTGTTCGGTTTACCGGACAAGGTCCCTGGTCCTTTACCTATACGGATGGAAGCCAGTCGCGCACCATCAATAATATCGGTAATAATACCTATCGACTGAATGTTGGTCCAGCCACCACCACCACCTATACGATCACCTTGGTGAGCGACCGCAATTGTACTAATGATGTTAGCGATGAGGGTATCAGCCACCAGCTCTGGATCACTCTTCCGATCGATGGGGTTCGGCTACCACCGGTATTTACTACAGCCAACACGCCCACGCAGCTACAGGGTCGGAATATTGGTCCTAACTATAACATGTTCAACTGGAGTCCGCCGTTTGGTCTCAACCGGTACAATATCCTGGATCCCATATTCAATTACGATAAGCGCGTGGAATATAAGATCGAGATGCGTTCGGAAGCGGGTTGCGTAACTGTGGATACCCTGGTGGTACAGCCTGTGAATACTAATGAACCTGGTCTCAAGCCTGCCATCTATGTACCAACAGTCTGGACGCCGAATGGTGATGGCCGCAACGACAGGTTGTTCCCCTTCACCATCAATATTATTGAGCTGCGCTGGTTCCGCGTGTTCAACAGGTGGGGTGAACTGGTGTATGAAACATCCACCATTGGTGCGGGATGGGATGGTATTTATAAGGGTAAGATCCAACCGATCGATACCTATACCTGGACGGCAGAGGCGGTGGGTATTAACGGGGAGATCTTCCGGTTGACCGGGCTGGCAGCCTTGATGCGATAGGGAGAAGTAACGGATAAGCAGGAGGCATATAGAAGTTGGAAAGGAATTGAAAAGCAGGGAAGGAAACCAGGTTTGACAGTAAAAAAAAAGATAAATGATTCAAAACAGGCATTATATACGAAAACCGATTTGGTTACACACATCATGTAGTTTACTGCATGTTGCGGACTGGCGGTTGTGTATGCCTGTTAGACGATTTGCAGGGTGCTTATATCTGAAGCTATGCTGGTTGCTTTGCATTATAGTAGGCGCACCTGTTCTGCCGGCGATAGCCCAGGATCCCAGTTTCTCGCAGTTCTGGGCATCACCACTCAATATCAACCCGGCACTGACGGGCAATATCAATGGCGACTGGCGGGTGATCATGAATTTTCGCAGCCAATGGATCGGGCCGACCGCACCCTATATCACCGGCACTATCTCGCACGACCGTAAGCTTTTCGTGGAGACATTACCGGAAGGACAGCGATTTTCGGTAGGTGGGATGTTCATGTACGATCGCACTATGGGGGGGGTATTGCAAAGTGTGTATGGCTCTGCGAATGTATCTTATAATGTGCAGATCGCGGAAGGGTATAATAACAGTCATTATCTTGGAGCCGGGGCAGGATTGATCTATGGACATAAACGAATGGACTGGACACGCGTGGTTTTTGGCGAACAATACAATGGCAGGGGGTTTGACGTAAACCTGCCAACGGGTGAATTTGCCTTGTCGGCTATGAAGCCCTATATCTCTTCCAGCGCAGGTCTTACTTATTCGGTTGGGGGTGACCGTGCGAATTTTGATTTCGGGGTAGCAGGATTTCATCTGAATCAACCCCGGCAGACTTTCCTTGAAGACGATAACGAGCGGCTGGCAACGCGGTGGGCGGTACATGCCAACTACGAACGGAATCTCAATAATGGCCTGGTGTTGACCACTAATGGTATTTACCAGCGGCAAACAACGGCCAGTTATTTTTCTGTGGGCGGGGGATTAGGTTATGTGCTGGATGAAAGCACCAATACCAGTTTCAGCGCAGGGGTCTGGTATTGGAGCAAGAATGCCATCGTGCCCTACCTGGGCTTTAGCAAGGGAAAGATGCAGTTCGGTTTCAGCTCCGATGTATTGATCTCGAAACTGCGCGATTCACCAGGAAAGAGAAGTACCTGGGAAGTCTCTGTTATATTCCGCGATATCAAGCGGAAAAACAGCGGCATCATATATTGTCCACCCTGGAAATAAACCCCTGGTCCATCTTGCCGGAGTTGGAATGGTTACCTATCCGGGTGTCGTATTTAAAATTCTTGATTTAATTTGAAGGAACCACTTTCCGTGGTTTGAACAAGAGCCTGGAATGGGCGCTGTTACGGATCTTGCCGGGGCTCATCAATTGAGACCGGTATTCACCCCTCACGTACAGTTCAGCCTGGTCGTTGTAGTGAGGGCTGAAAACGTTCCCGCTTTGACCTGTTGGCAAAACGGATTCAGAGGCGTCTACATTGGCAAAATCCAGGAGGATCCTAAGTGCCGGCCCGCTGGTCACTTTATATTTTCCTTCCCCATTCAGGGTGAAGGCAAGTTTGTTCACTCCTTCCCCGTTGGCTTCGAGCGGTTGGGTCTTTACGTTAAAAATCCTGTCCAGTGGTTTTTTGGCACCCAGGGGATGAGGGTGTTCCGATATGATGCATTCGCCCCATTTCCATTTGGAGGCATCACTGCCAAATTGATTTGTCAGTTCCCCGAGGGATTTTTCCAATGCTTTGGAGATGATGGCCTGCTTATTTTCTTGGGCGGAGGTGTTTCGATCATCCCACCAGGGGTGATGATCCTGCTGCAGCAACCTGGTCAGGCTTTGTTTCAGGAAAAAGGATTCCAGCAGTGTGGAGAACGCGGCTTCACCGAGGTCGTCTTCCATCATGTAGCGAAGGGTATGGTAGAGCCATTTATAATACAGTGTAGGTGCGATTTCACTCAATCCATGTGTCCCTTTCCAGTTTTTCAGGGCATCCAGCGCAGGCTTGTATTCCTGATAACGGTGAAGGTCAGGGTCAGTTTTTATTGATGCCAACATAAAAGCGGCATGCTGCGGGTGGCGTTCGTTAATGGTTTCGGTCTGGAGTTTTTTCATGGCATCCTGGGTCCATCGCGTGTTGATGCTGAGCGATTTCCGGATCCGTTCATACCGGTCGCCGGGGTAATAATAACCAGGGAAGAACACTCCGTTATTCATGGTATCCGGCTGGTTATTGGCGCTGATCACGAAGCCGGAAGGCGGGTTTACACTTTGGGGATTGTTTTCGAAGGGGTACCAGCCTAGTATTTCGTCGTTACCGGATGCTCCATCCAGTAAGCCTTTTGGATTGACATGGGGAGGCCGGATGGGGAGTAAAGCGGAAGCCCACCAGGCGATGTTTCCGTCTGCGTCGCCGTACATGACGTTTAGTCCCGGTGCATGTATTAGCCTCGCCGCATTTTCCGCGTCCTGCATAGACCGGGCATGGCTGAGGTTCCAGGTTGCTTCCAGGGCCCGGGTGGGGAATTGCAGGTAAACCCACCAGGAGCTGACAGGCAGGGAGGTGATCTCTGCCAGTTCGGGCATCACGTCGTTCATGATGGGACCGTGGTGGGTTTCCAGAATACGGAACAGGACTGCGGCAGAGTCTTTGACGAGAATGGAATCCATGCGTTCGCGGATTTGTGTGGAGCTGTCGGCCGATTGAACCCGGGAGCTATCATTGGGCAGGGGTTTTTCTTCATAGAGGTCCATATCGTCGTTGATGAACATGGTGAGTCCATAGCTGTGCAATCGGGAGTGGCCCACCAAAGCGAAGGGAACCCCAGCCAGGTGGTTACCGTAAAAACTAAAACCGGGATATTCCAGGTGGGCTTCGAACCAGACCGAGGGCTGAGAGAAACCGATATGGGTATCATTAGCAAAAAGAACTTTCCCGGAGGCGGACCTGGAGGGAGCAATCACCCAGGCGTTACTACCCAGTAAGAGAGGTGCCGGAAGGTTTTTCAGCAATCCGGTCACCGTATTTTCAAAAGCCAGGGCCGGGGATTTACGCGTAATGGTTTGGGTGGAAGAAGGCTGGACCGATGGGGTTTGGATGGAAGAATTTTGGGCCGATGGCGCCATCGGGAATTTTGGACGGGAAGGGCTGGAGTCGGGGTAATGAACAGGAATCTTGAAATGTTCGGGTTGCGTATGAACAGCCATGGCATCCAGGTAGTCTTTACCCAGCTTACGTTCAATCAGGGTGACCAAGGGGTCGGTTTTCAGTGCGGATGCAAAAGTGAAGCTCATGTATCCAATAATGGCATGAATGTCTGTAAGCGTGAAGGGGCGGGGTTTTGTACCCAGCAAGGTATATTCTATGGGAAGTTTGCCTTCCTGGATAAAAGCGTTCACGCCACGGATATAGGCGTCCACGCATTTTCTCATCAGCTTTTGTTCAGAATTGAGGTGGGAGGTTTCCGCTGGCAGGGATACAGCGGATCCTGCAGATCCTGCAGAGGCAGGTGAGATTGATGATGCAGGTGAGGAAGTTGGGGAAGGTAAGGATGTTGAGCTGGGTGATCCCGCGGCAGACAAGTTCCATGCTTCGGAACTGCGGATAGCGTGTTGGGGTATACCCAGGGTACGGAAGAACTTGTCCACCTTAACAAGGTCGGGGCCCAACAATTCGGCGAGCGTGCCGGTACCAACACGGCGCATCATTTCCATCTGGAACAGGCGTTCCATGGCATGAACATAACCAAGAGCCTGGTAAGCGTCTTCCGCAGCGGCGGCGCCGATATGGGGAATCCCGAATTGGTCGAATCGAATATCCACAGGGGATTGTAATCCAACCATTTCCAATTCGCCCTTGTACACCGGGGAGTGGGACTTTTTCAACCAGAGGAAGCCAGCAAATAAAAGAGTCAGGAGGGAAAGCAGTATAATCAGCAGTCGTTTCATCAAAAATGGATTATGGCGGGGTTTAAAAGGACTTACGACTTAATGTAAAAAAGTTCTGAGCAATATCAGCGAAAAGTGCTGACCCAGGAGCGAATCAGGTTTTTGCATTCCTGGGAGTAGGGATTGTTCCTGGTATTCGTTTCACATGGTTTGGATTCGCGAAAGGAGTGGTCGGTGTTCTTAATAGTAATGGTCTGGATATTTTTAGGGATACCGTTGGGGAAGGAGCGTTGCAGTTCACCCAGTCCCCAGTTGGGGTTCACCAGCATATCGTTTTCGGCAAACACGACCAGCAGCGGTTTTTCGATCAGCTGCAGATAAGGTTTCGGATCATAGTTTGCGATGCGTTTCAATTGTTTCCATTTTTCTTTGGTGGGGAAAGCTTTTACGAACAGCAGGTCTTTGGAAGCTTTTTTCTCGGCTTTTTTCCTGGTTTCTTCGATGGTGCTGCCGGATTCACAAGCCATAGCCTGGGCATAGTCGTTCACCAGTTGTTTTTTTACACTGAAAGTAGGCCCGGCCAATGAAAGTCCGCCGGCAAAGATTTCGGGGTAATTGGCGAGGCAGAGTTGGGTGATCCAGCCGCCCTGGCTGTGCCCGACCACCAGGATCCGGTTAGGGTCTATGTAAGGAAGTTGCTTGGCATAATCGGCTGCTGCCCGCACGTCTTTAGCCCTTTCCAGGAAATCGGAATCGTACCATTTTCCTTCTGATCCGCCTACGCCCCTTTTATTAAAGTAAAGCAAAGCAATATCCTCGAGGGGAAGGTTATCTTCCAGGAAATACTGGAGGAAGCTGGCATAATTGGCCTGGTACGGTTCGGGACCGGACCCATTAATAAAAATCAGCAGGGGGACCTTTTTTTTGCCGGTGGCCCTTGTGATGATCTTGCCGGAAAGTGCCACATCTCCGCTTTGGAATTTGATGGGAAGTACGGTAACGGGGGTATCCGGAGTAAGTGCGTTAATAGGGTTAATAGGGGGTGTGTCCCGGGTATGGGGAGACGGTAAACCGAGGTTCAGGCAGGTAAAAAGCAGTAAGCTTAGCATGCCAACTAAGATAAGTTAAGCCGGTGAAAAGTCAAATTTTGGATGGCTTAACTCACCGGGCAGCAGGCTTTCGTTTTATTACCCGGCTTATCGAAGGCGGAAACCTGGATACAGGATCCGGGTGAAAGCAGGTGATTGGCCTGGCTGGTATAGATCCATTCGTTACGTTTGTTGGAAGGGGAGGCTGAGCCGGATTCCAGGATTTTACCGGTGGGATCCTGCAGGGAAATTTCAATGGCAACGACGCCAAAATAATCGTAGGCATGCACCAGGATGGGCTGTGAAGCCTGGCCAGAATATTGGTCGAGATTAACCGAAAGAATTTCCGGGGGTTTCATGGCATCCGCGATGGCCATGAGGTATTCACTGTTTTTGAATTTTTCGCGAAAGGGAGTGTAATACGCTTTTTTGAGCGGGTCTTTGGTAACCCCGCGTGCATATTGCAGGGCATCTTTGAAGCGGAACTGGTTATTTTCCTCGTCCGGTTTTTTAACGTGGCGGGAGCGGTCCGGTTTTTTGTACATATACTGCCGGTCATGCCGGTTCAGCACGTAGCGTTTCCGGTCAATTTTCCCTACGAATCCTTCGAGGATGGTGTTTGATTTGTTTCTTGCCAATTGTTATAAGTTTCGTTATCAATTAGTTACATAATCTGATGGATTAAGTTTTGCTCCCCCGGTTCCCTCTGCCATTCTACTCCCTACATTCACCCAATCATCGGCTGGGTCCCCATGGGGTCCCCATGCGGTCCCCATGCGGTCCCCATAGGGTCCCCATAGGGTCCCCATTCAAGACCGTTGAAGAAGAGTCGGAAGAAAGAAGAGCAACATGTTACACCTTTAGGAACAATGAATCCAGTAAATTCTGGCTCAGTCCATCAGATTACGCTTTCAAATATATAAAAAAATCTAAACCACAAAATTTATTTCTATAAAAAAAGTTAAATATTTCTAAAAAGAGTTAAGGAATAAGCTAAAAAAAGCCGGCTCTTTGAGCCGGCTTTTTTTAGTGTATGCGCCTGAAGGAAGTAAAAGTATCCGTGGTTGCTTAGATCAGAAAGCTTTTTTCTCCGCCGGTTTCCAGAATTTTTCCGGGACGGGGCGATTCAGCAGGTACTGGTACATAAAGGTGGCGTTTTCACGGATCAGGTGTTCGCGCTTGGCGCGAACGTTACCGCCGATTCCGTGGCGTTCATTGGGATAGATCATCATTTCAAAATGTTTACCCAGGTCCTGGAGTTTGTTAACCAGTTGAATACTGTTTTGCATGTGCACGTTGTCGTCGGTGGTGCCGTGCACGATCCGGAGCGTCCCTTTTAATTTATCGGCATGAGTCATAACCGAGGTGATTTTGTAACCATCCGGGTTTTCCTGTGGGGTATCCATAAAACGTTCGGTGTAGTGGGTGTCGTACAAACGCCAATCCGTAACCGAAGCGTTGGCAATACCATGGGTGAAAACGCCGGCGCCGTAAGTGAGGGCCATGCAGGTCATATAACCACCGAAGCTGCCACCGGTGATGCCTATGCGCCCGGCGTCCACCCAGGGTTGAGTGGCCAGCCATTTGGCGGCGGACATATAATCTTCGATCTCGTATTTACCCAGTTGGCGGTGGATGAAATTCATCCCATTTTTGCCGAAGTGGCCGCTGCTGCGGTTGTCGATGGCCACCTGCACCAGGTTTTCCTGGGCCCACCAGATCTCGGTAGGCATCATGCGGTAGGTGTCGTAAACGGTGCCGGCATTAGGTCCTCCGTAAATATTGACCATTACGGGATATTTTTTCGTGGGGTCAAAACCGATAGGGTAAGTGATCAATACCGGGAGGTCAAAGAGACCATCTGCTGATTTGACCCTTTTCAGTTCTTTACGGGGGAGGGCATAAGCGGCTGCCTCGCTGCCTTTGGCGGTACCCAGCACTTTGAGCACTTTTCCTTTCATATCGGCCACTACCATGGTAGGGGGAGTGGACAGATTGCTATAGGTGGTGATGAAGGTTTTCCTATCGGGCGAGAGCTGCATACCTGAGAAGCTGTAATCACCGAAGGAGTGACGCTGCATGTTTTTCCCGTCCAATCCCACGCTGTAGAGGTCGTGCCGGGTACTGTTTTCCTTACGGGCGGAGAAATAGACCCTTTTGCCTTTTTCGTCGATATCGAAGATCGTTCCTACGGTGTATTCGCCGGAGGTCAGGGTCGCGAGGCGTTTACCACTGATATCGTGGAGGTAGAGATGTCTCCAGCCGGAGGCATCACTTTTGAGAACGAAGGCCTTTCCGGAGGCAAGGAATTCAAAGCGGTCGGTGTCGTCCAGGTCGATCCAGGTCTTTTGCTCTTCTTCATAGACCAGTTTCTTTTTCCCGTTGGCGGCATCCACGCTGAATACTTTGAGTTGGTTTTGCCCGCGGTTCATCCAACTCACCCAGAGGGATCCATCGGGCGCCCAGACTGGGGTGCCGAAGTACTGGTCTTCTTTGGCATTGAAATCTGCCCAAACGGTTGCCGGTGTTTCATTGCCAGTGAGGGTAGACAGGTTGGACAGGTTCACCACCCCGATGCTGACGTCCGGGTTTTTATCCCCGGGTTTTGGGTAGCGGTTATTTTCCAGGTATCCGTGTGTGCCGTCGGCCACATAGATAGGGAATACGGGCATATGGCTTTCATCGAAGCGCATATAGGCCAATTTCCTGCTGTCGTTGCTCCACCAGAAAGCTTTGTAGCGGCTACCGCGGCCTAGGATCTCCTCGTAATAGATCCAGGAGGCGTAGCCGTTCAGGAGTGAATCGTTTCCGTCTGAACTTAGGCGGGTCTCTTTATTGGTGGCCAGTTCTGTAACGTACAGGTTGTTATCGGTTTTCGTGTATGCCACGAATTTACCATCCGGTGAAGGTGTCAGGTTGCGGGCGCCTTCGATTTTTGTTTCCGGGGCTTTAGGTGTTTGGGTGCCGGAGGTGTAGGGGGCGGCTGTGCCTGATTTGAGGCTTACGGAATAAGAAACCGTTTTGCCTGCTTCTCTACGCAATTCGATGTAGTGGCCGGCATCGGCCCAGCCGGAAACGGAGGGCAGGGGTTGGGATATATGGGTGGCTTCTCCCTGGAAGGCCTGTTCCCAGGAGATGGAACGCTGTTGCGCCTGCAGGGCGTTAAGGCCCAGGATGGCAACTAATAGAAAGAACATTCTTCTCATGTGTGTATTATGTTTAGTCAAGATTGAGCCAAATTTATTTTACCTCCTGCATATCCACTAACCGCTTATAAAATCCATCCTGGCGGATGAGGCTTTCGTGGTTACCTCTTTCCACGATCCGGCCTTTCTGTAAAACGATGATCTCGTCGGCGTGCCGGATGGTGCTGAGTCGGTGGGCAATAACGATGCTGGTGCGGTGTTGCATCATGTTGTCAATGGCGTCCTGCACCAGTCTTTCGCTTTCAGTATCGAGGGAGGAGGTGGCTTCGTCCAGGATCAGGATGGGCGGGTTCTTTAGAATGGCGCGGGCGATGGTGAGTCGTTGTCTTTCCCCTCCGCTGAGTTTGCTGCCACGGTCACCAATATTCGTAGCATAGCCCTCCTCTTTTTGATCGATAAAATGGTGGGCATTGGCCACGCGGGCGGCTTGTTCAATTTCCAAGGGACTGGCCGCGGGATTTGCCAGTGCGATGTTGGCGGCGATGGTATCGTTAAACAGGATGGGTTCCTGGGTGACAATGCTCAATTGGTTACGGATGCTTTGGATGGAGTATTCCCTGATGTTGATGCCATCGATCAGCAGTTCGCCCTGGCTGACATCGTGAAAGCAGGGAACCAGGTCGGCGAGGGTACTCTTGCCAGAGCCGGAAGAGCCTACCAGGGCAACGGTCCGGCCTTTTTCAATGGTGAGGTTGATGTCTTCCAGGATGGTGGTGTCTTCGTAAGAGAAGGAAACGTTTCGGAATTCGATACTGTGCCTGAATTCAGTGAGTTCCCGGGCGCCGGGTTTGTCTTCCACTTTAATGGGAGCTTGCAGTACTTCTTCAATCCGGGTGATGGCAGCAGAGCCGCGTTGCACGTTGTAATAAGCGTTGGAAAAGGATTTAGCGGGGTTGATGATCTGGGTAAAGAACACGATATAAGTGATGAAGGTAGCAGCTTCGATACCTGCTTCCCCGCGCAGGACGAGCCTGCCGCCGAACCATAAGACTGCGGTGAGGACGAGTACCCCGAGGAATTCCGACATGGGAGAGGCCAGGTCGCGGCGGAAGTTCATCATATTGCGGATATGGTTCAGTTCTTTGTTTATGCCGAAGAATTTATTGCCGATGATCTTTTCGGCATTGAAGGCTTTGATGACGCGCATGCCGCCCAGTGTTTCATCCAGGACGCTGAGCAGGAGTCCCTGTTGTTCCTGTGCCACGGTGGATTTTTTCTTGAGGCTGCGGCTAACCCTCCCGATGATGAAGCCCATAACGGGCAGGAGTACCAGCAGGAAAAGCGATAGGGCGGGACTGAGGTAAACCAGTGCCACCAGGATAATGATAATGGTGAGTGGTTCTTTGATAAGAGCTTCCACGGCGGCCACGATACTGACCTCCACTTCGGTGGTGTCGTTGCTCATGCGGCTCATGATATCGCCTTTCCGCTGGTCGGTAAAATACCCGATGGGCATCTGGAGGATCTTGGAATATAGGTCGGCGCGCAAGCGGGTCATTACATAGTTCCGCATAGGGGCTACCACCCGGAAGCTCAGGTAGAGGAAGAGGTTCTTAAAAAAAACCGATGTGATGACTGCCAGGCAAATGGCCGCCAGGGCCTTGATGGGACCGTTAGGCCCGGATTTGATCAGGAGGCTTACCTGGTATTTAATGAAGTTCATAATGCCGGAAGCGGAGAAGCTGAATTCCGGTTCCACGTCTACCATTTTTTCCATACCGAAGAGAATCTGGAGGAAAGGGGCCAGCATGGCAAGGGAGAGCAGGGAAAATACTATGGATAACAGGTTGAAAATAAAATACAGGATGATATTTCCTTTTTTGTCGGCCAGGTAGTGTAAGATCCGGGAGAATTTTTTCATTCCAGTAATATGCTAAGAAGCTGCAAACCTACGCTTTTTCGTTGCAGTGGGGGTAGGCGGCCTTGTTAAAAGCGGAATGGGGTAGGCTGGTGGGGGTGAGGATGGCCGATAATTCCTAATTTCGCAGGAATCAAAAGATGAGCTATGCAACAGGAGACGAAAAGGCAAAAACAGGTAGCCGGTGAGATCCAGGAGGTGTTGAATGATGTGTTTCACCGGATCGGGCTGAGCATGATCGACGGTGGGATGGTATCCATTTCATCGGTAAAAATGACGCCCGACTTGCTGGAAGCGCGGATATATATCAGTCTCTTCCAGGTAGCCGATAAGAAAGCAGCTATGAAAAAGCTGGAGGACAGAGCCTGGGAGATCAAACGTGAGTTGGCAGCGGCCATCAAGCACCAGGTGCGGCGGATACCGGAGCTGCAGTTTTACCTGGATGAGACCCTGGACCAGGTAGATAAGATGGAAGACCTGTTCAAAAAGATCAAAGCAGATGACGAGGCCCTGCACCAATCGCGGCAGCCAGACAGCAACGAAGAAGCATAACCCCAATCCCATCCCGTGAATTTTTTATTTGCCTGGCGTTATTTCAAGTCGAAGAAGTCCACCAATGCCATCAACATCATTGCCTGGGTGAGCGTTTCGGCTGTTATTGTTGGCACCGCGGCCCTGATCGTGGTGTTGAGTGTTTTCAACGGGTTTGAGGACCTGGTAAAGGGGTTGTACGCCACGTTTTACACCGACCTGAAGGTGAGTGCCGCCAGGGGCAAGACGATTACGCTTACCCAGGAACAGATCCGTCGGATCGGAAGCCTGCCGGGGGTAGCCGCCTGGTCGATGGTGATGGAGGAGAAGGCCCTGGTTAAAAACGGGGAGGCGCAGACGATTGTTTACCTGAAAGGTGTGGATGCCTCTTACCGGAAGGTGACCAGTATGGCGGAGAATGTGCGGGTGGGAGAATATAACCTGGGGGATTCCGACAAGCCCTTTGCGGTACTGGGAGTGGGGATCGAGAATGCGCTGGGAGTTTGGAGTGACCGGGCATTGTTACCCCTGACAGTATATCTCCCCCGTCGGGGTGCGGGGGTTAACTTGTCGGATCCTATGCAATCTTTGAGTGCGGATAATCTTTACACGGCGGGAGCATTTGCAGTACAGCAGGATTTTGATAATAAATATGTGCTGACCAATATTGGTTTTATGAAGCGCATGCTGAACCTGGGGCCGGATGAGTATGGGGCTATGGAGATTGCCATCAGGAAGGGGGAAGACGAGGCAGCGATTCAAAAAGACATCACTACCCTGCTGGGGAGTGGGTATGCAGTTCAAACCCGGTACCAACAAAACCAGGGTTTGTATAGTATAATGCAGCTGGAAAAATGGGTGATATACGGGGTATTGTCCCTTATTTTGGTAGTGGCAGCGTTTACTATGATCGGTTCGCTGACCATGCTGGTGCTGGAGAAACAGAAAGATATCCAGGTGTTAAAAGCCATGGGGGCTTCTAATGGCCGGATCCAATCCATATTTATTTCCGAAGGATTCCTGCTGGCGGCTGTGGGGTCGGTAGTAGGAACGCTGTTAGCCTTTCTTATATGTTGGGCACAAGTGACCTTCAAACTGGTGGAACTGCAGGGTGGCAGTTTCGTCATTGATTATTACCCGGTAAAGTTCCAGTCGCGCGATTTCCTGCTGGTATTGGGAACGGTAGCGTTGGTAGCTTTCCTGGCAAGTTGGTTTCCTGCCAGGAAAGCCGCGAGTCAGCGGGTGGAGTTGAGAAGTTAATAATCCCCCAGCGTTTCCGGTTGCTGCGCGAGCGCTTTTGCCAATTGTTCGTCGTTGGGTGCAATACCGTGCCATTCGTGGCTCCCTTCCATAAAGTCAATGCCTTTCCCCATTTCAGTTCGCATCAGGATGACGACCGGTTTTCCGTTACCAGCCAGGGATTTTGCGTGTTCCAGCATGTTAACCACGGCATCCACGTCGTTACCGTTATCCAGCACGAGTACTTCCCAACCGAAGGCCATAAATTTTTGATCCAGTGCTCCGAGGTCCATGACCTTTTTGGTGGGGCCATCAATCTGCTGACCGTTCCAGTCGACCGTAGCGATCAGGTTATCGATTTTATGGTGGGCTGCAAACATGGCAGCTTCCCAGTTCTGACCTTCGTCCAGTTCCCCGTCGCCGTGGAGGGAGAAGACAAAAGTGCCGGTTTCGCCGTTGAGTTTTTTTGCGAGAGCAGCACCTGCGGCCACACTCATACCCTGGCCGAGGGAGCCGGAGGCGATGCGGATACCCGGCAGGTGTTCATGGGTGGCGGGATGCCCCTGCAGGCGGCTGTTCAGTTTGCGGAATGTAGCGAGTTCTTTTACGTCAAAATATCCGGCGCGAGCCAGTGTAGAATAATATACAGGGGTGATATGTCCATTCGACAGGAAGAAAAGATCTTCGTTTTTGCCATCCATATTAAATGCCGGATCGTGTTTCATGACCTTGAAAAAGAGGGCGGTAAAAAATTCGGTACAACCAAGGGATCCCCCGGGGTGGCCACTGGAAACACCATGAACCATGCGAACAATATCCCTACGGATTTGCGAAGCAATCTCCTGTAAACTAGCCATATGCCTAACAATTTGTGCGGCAAATCTAACCCATTTGGGGCTATCTTCCTGCGGACAAACTAAAACTACCGGGATTTTCGTTCCTAACATTACTGGTCCGATTTTTTATGGTGGTTTATGGTTAAATTGGCATTCGTTAAGGCTGGTTTAACTTTTGATACCTATTTTTACCACTCAACAAACAAGGATTCATGTTTGATGTAATACTCGCCTTGACTTTATCTTTCACCATTTCTTTCCTGGCGATACCTGTTATTATCCGTGTTGCCGCAATGAAAAAACTTTACGATCTGCCGGATGAGCGCAAGGTGCACCAGGCGCCTATTCCGGCTTTGGGCGGGTTAGGGATTTTTGCGGGGTTTGTATTTGCGACGTTACTGGTAGCAAATTTTCAGCAAGGGCGGGATCTTCAATATTTTTTGGCTGCTGCCGTGGTTATCTTTTACCTGGGACTGAAGGACGACATCATTATTATATCGCCAATAAAGAAATTCATTGGCCAGGTGCTGGCGGCTTTTATAGTCATTTATTATGGTAATCTGCAGATAGACAGCATGCATGGTTTTCTGGGCATCCAGGGCATGCCCGATTCTTTCAGCCTGCTGTTCACTTATTTGACGGTGATTGTCATCATCAATTCTTTCAACCTCATCGATGGGGTGGATGGACTGGCGGGAAGCCTGGGGCTTTTATCCTCCACCGTGTTTGGGATCTACTTTGTGAGTGTGGGAAATACACCGGATGCGGTGCTGGCCTTTTCCATGGCGGGGTCTATACTGGCCTTTTTGATTTTTAATTTCCAACCGGCTCGCATCTTTATGGGTGATACGGGAAGTTTACTGATCGGGCTGGTGAATGCCGTATTGGTGATTAAATTCATTTCGGTAGCCACTTTGCCGGGAATAAGGATTCCTATTACGGCCGCTCCCGCGGTAGGATTTGGCATATTAATGGTGCCCTTACTGGATACTCTTCGGGTATTCGGCATCCGGATACTGCAGCGGCGGTCTCCCTTTTCGCCCGACAGGAACCATATTCATCATTTGTTCCTGGATAATGGTTTTTCGCATCGGTCCGTTGCCATCTTGTTACTAGCGTTGAATGCGGTGACGATCGGGTTGTCGTTTGGTTTTCATGAAATCGGAAATAACTGGCTGATGGCGCTGCTGTTCGGAATCTTTTTTACCATTATCGGGGCTATGTATATTGCGCGGCAGCGCAGGCCCAGGCTGTTTGTGACCCCGGCCGACCAGGTCAAGAAGGAAGCCGGTTCGCGGATCGTACCATTGACAGAAGACGCTGTTTTACAACAGAAATAAAGTCATTTCCTTAGTTTTGTCGCGATTAATCGTAAACCAATGTCAGAAGAGTTATCAATGATCATGGACGACGCGGGCGAATCCATGAAAAAAGCAATCAATCACCTGGAGGCGGAATTGATAAAAATACGTGCCGGAAAGGCCAATCCCCAAATGCTCGATGGAATTGCGGTAGAATATTATGGTTCTCCCACGCCCATTGGCCAGGTGGCCAATATCACGGCAACGGACGCCCGCACGATAACCATCCAGCCCTGGGAAAAAAATATGTTACAACCTATTGAAAGGGCCATCATCAATTCCAATATTGGCATCAATCCTCAGAATGACGGCGTGATGATACGGATGTTCCTGCCACCCCTAACCGAAGAGCGGCGGAAGGAACTGGTTAAAAAGTGTAACGTAGAAGGCGAACATTCGAAAGTGGCTATCCGGAATATCCGCAGGGATGCCATAGAACACATTAAAAAGTTACAAAAAGAAGGATTAAGTGAAGATGCGGCTAAAGATGCGGAAAGCGATGTTCAGGTGTTAACGGACAAGTACATTAGCCTGGTAGATAAACATTTGTCCAGCAAGGAGAAGGAAATAATGGCGGTTTAAAGGTTGTTTCCGGGATTTTTCTGCAGTGGTAAACAACGCGGGGGATGAAGGAATGAACAGGTTGTGCATAAAAAATCAATGAGATACAGAAGTGATTGATTAGATTGGTATTAAAAACATGTATATTCCATTTATCACCTAAAATATACGCTTATGGGATTTTTAGCAGATTTTAAAGCCTTTGCCACCAAGGGAAACCTGGTAGATGTAGCCATTGGTTTTTTGATGGGAACGGCTTTTACCAAACTGGTTGGCAGTTTCACCACTGGCCTGGTTTCACCGATATTAGGCATTCTCACGGGTGGGCAGGATCTGTCTAAAATGAAGTATACTATCCGTGAGCCTGAGCTGGATGGGGCGGGTAACGTGGTGCGGGAAGGAGTGGCTTTCCAATACGGACTATTTTTTACTTCCATTCTGGATTTCCTGATCGTAGCTTTTGTGTGTTACCTGTTTATAAAGGCAGTTTTGCGAAAAGATCCGAATGCTGCCGCAGGTCCCAGTTCCACGGATGTATTACTCACCGAGATCCGGGACGAATTGAGGAAAAAATAAATATTGCACCTATCTTTGCGAAGGCATTCTGAAATCTTCAGGGTGCCTTTTTTACTATAAACACTGGAGTTATGAAAATCCTAGCCAGACTAATTAGCTATGTTTTTTACGGTATCCTGATCCCGATGGCGGCATTTTCGCAGGATGCGGCCGTATCGGGAATGAAAAAATCGGCCGAGCGGAGCACTTACGATGATACCACCTATAAGTACAATGAACGGGGTTGGAGAAAAGGCGGAGCGTTATCCATTAACCTGGCCCAGGGAAGTAGTTCCAACTGGGCAGCGGGAGCGGAAAAATCATCGTTTAGTCTTGCAGGTTATACGACATTGTTTGCGAACAAGAAAATGGGTGATTTTTTCTGGGACAATACTCTTGACCTGGGATATGCATTACAGAAAACGAGTTCACAGGGTAGCCGGAAGACGGACGACAAAATTGATTTTTACTCCAAGGCGGGCAAAAAAATAAGTGAGCATTGGGCTGTGGTGGGAGTCTATAACCTTCGGACGCAGATGACGGACGGGTACGATTACGATTACCTGAATAAGGGAATCAAGCGCCGGGTTTCAGGGCTGTTTGCACCGGCTTATATGTTGGTTTCACCAGGTATTGAATGGAAGCCAACTGGCTATTTCAGTGTTATGTTGTCTCCCATATCAGCGCGTTGGGTCATCGTGAGCAATGATCCCTACAGTTATTATTATGCCGATGGCAATATCCCGCTGCCGGACGGGGGCAATGAAACACCGTTGGCAGCTTTGTATGGGGTAAATCCCAACAGGAAGGTCTCCTTTGAAGCGGGTGCGTATATGTCGGCCAATTTCATGAAAGATGTTTTGAAAAATGTTACCTATAAAAGCCGGCTGGACCTGTTTTCCAATTATGTAGGGAAGCGCGATCCTGTTACGGATGAGAAAATGAAAGCGGAGCCCAAAAATATCGATGTTTTCTGGACCAACAGCCTGGTAATGAAGGTCAATAAGTTCCTGGCGGTGACCTATAACCTGGACCTGATTTATGATGATGATGTGAAACAGTTTGGGCCCAATAATGCATCCCCGGGAACACAGGTACGGTCCTTGCTGGGAGTAGGACTGAACGCCAAATTTTAATACAGGTCCGGACGTATCATACATGTCCGGACGTATGTTCATAACATGTTCGGACGTATCCCGAACATGTGTCAGACACCTAAAACAAAGCTATGGCTCAGATATCGTACCAGATCAAGCTCGATCAATTTGAAGGTCCGTTTGACCTCTTGCTTTTCTTCATTGAAAGGGATGAGCTGGATATTTATAATATTCCCATTACGAAGATCATCAATGATTTCCTGGATTTCATCCACAGCCAGGAAAAGTTGAACATTGAGTTATCCAGTGAATTCATCCTTTTTGTCTCTACGCTGATGCGGATCAAGGCCAAGATGTTGTTACCGCGGAAGGAACTTGATGCAGCGGGTAACGAGATTGACCCGCGACAGGAACTGATCGATAAGATCCTGGAATATAAAAAATACAAACAGGCATCTGCGGAGCTGGCGGAGATGGAAGCGGTTCGCATGCTGATGGTCAAGAGAGGGAATATCACACGGGAGTTAGGGGGTATTGGAGAAGAAGCATCGGAGGGTTCGGAGATACAGCAGATCACGCTTTTCAAGTTGATGAAGTCATTTGAGAAGGTGATGCAAAAAGTTTATGACCGGAATAACAAACCGGTACATACGGTGGTGCAGTACAATTACACCATGGAGCAAAGCCGGGAAAATGTGCTGGTGCGTTGCCGGACATCCAAAACTTTGTCGTTTGAAAAATTATTTGAAAGCTGTGAGAACCGCATTCACGCCATATTCACCTTCCTGAGCATGCTGGAGCTGGTGCAGCAGAAGTATATGCGGATCATGACCGGGGAGGGCCGCAATAATTTCATCGTAGAGTGGAACGATGAGCGGGAGGAGGAAAGTTTCGAATTTGATTTCGGTCAATAGGGGCCGTTAGGTATCCTAACCCAGGATAGTAACGCTCACTTTTTCTTTCATCATATCTTTCAGGGCATCGGCGATAGCGTTCCTGTCGTACCCGCATTCCTGGTGCAATTCCTTCAGGGTGCCGTGTTCCACGATACGGTCCGGGATACCAAGCATACGAACGGTTGCCTGGTAGCCGTGACGGGCCATAAATTCCAGCACCGCGGAACCGAAACCTCCAACGATGGTCCCATCTTCCACGGTAAGAATCCTGGAGTATTTCTGGAAGACCTCGTGCAGCATTTCCTCATCGATAGGTTTTACGAAACGCATATCGTAGTGCCCGGCATTAATGCCGTATTGTTTCACTTCGTGGATGGCGGAGGCAGCAAAATTGCCGGGGTGGCCAAAAGAGAGGACAGCGATCTCATCGCCCTCTTTCAGTTTACGGCCTTTACCGATCGGAATCTCCCGCAACGGGGTGCGCCATTCGGGCATGACACCTTCGCCCCTGGGATAGCGGATCACAACCGGCAGTTTGGTGGATTCAAGGGTGGACGTATACATGAGGTTGCGCAGTTCCGATTCATTCATAGGAGCGCTCACCACCAGGTTGGGGATACAACGCATATAGGGGATATCATAGGCTCCGTGGTGGGTGGGTCCGTCTTCGCCCACCAGTCCGGCGCGATCCAGGCAGAAAACGACGGGCAATTTCTGAATAGCCACATCATGAATTACCTGGTCGTAGGCCCGTTGCATGAATGAGGAATAAATATTACAGAACACTTTCATTCCCTGGGTAGCCAGACCGGCACTAACGGTAACGGCGTGTTGTTCGCAGATGCCCACATCGATGGCGCGGTCGGGCATTTTATCCATCATGATCTTCAGAGAGGACCCGGAAGGCATGGCTGGAGTAATACCGAATATGGTGTCGTTTGTTTCCGCCAGTTCCAGGAGAGTATGACCGAAAACATCCTGGTATTTAGGTGGTTGGGGGGTGTCAAACTTTTTCTTGTAGATCTCGCCGGTGATTTTATCGAACAGGCCGGGTGCATGCCATTTGGTCTGGTCTTTTTCTGCCAGTTCGTATCCTTTACCCTTGACGGTGACGACGTGAAGGATTTTGGGGCCGGGAATATTTTTCAGGTCCTGGAGGGTGTCCACCAGTTTAGTTATATTATGGCCGTCGATGGGGCCGAAATACCGGAGGTTCAATGCTTCGAACAGGTTACTGCTTTTGCTGACCATTCCTTTGATGGAGTGTTCCAGTTTACTGGCCATTTCACGGGTGAAGTTCTTGCCCACGGGCAGTTTGCCCAAAGCTTTCCAGACGTCGTCTTTCAGTTTATTATAAGCCGGGGAAATGGTGATATCGGTCAGGTATTCGCGGAGTGCGCCCACATTGGGGTCGATGCTCATGTTATTATCATTCAGGATAATGAGCATATCCGCGTCGGTGACACCCGCGTGGTTCATGGCTTCGAAAGCCATGCCGGCGGTCATGGAGCCATCGCCGATCACTGCCACGGATTTACGGTTTTCACCTTTTTGTTTTGCTGCCAGGGCCATCCCCAGGGCAGCGGAGATGGAGGTGGAGGAATGGCCTACCCCAAAGGTATCGAATATGCTTTCTGAGCGTTTGGGAAAGCCGGATAGTCCCCCGTATTTACGGTTGGAAGAAAAGTTTTCCCTTCTGCCGGTCAGGATCTTATGTCCATAAGCCTGGTGGCCCACGTCCCATACCAATTGATCGTAGGGAGTATCGTACACGTAATGCAGTGCGGTGGTCAGTTCCACCACTCCCAGGCTGGCGGCAAAATGTCCGCCGTGCACGCTCACCACATCAATGATGTACTGCCTGAGTTCGTCGCAAACCTGGTGAAGTTGCTCCTTGCCCAGTTTTTTAAGATCGGCGGGAGAGTTGATCTCTCGCAAAAGCGCTCCGGGTTTGATTTCCATCCGTATAAAATAAAGCGTCAAAGATAGGGAACCTGCGGGGCTTCCGCAGTTTGTACAAGATAAAAGATTTTAACAATACCGGGCCCATAAGGTTCAAACCGGCCATCCAGCCCGGTGGCCCGCGCAGGACATTCATTTGGCCATTAATACAATTCACTATATTAGTGGCATTTCAAACAAGTAGCTTTGTTCCATGTTGCCCAAAGGCTATAAATATTATTGGCTCTGCCAGGTATCCGGCTGGACTTTCGTGGTGCTTTCCATGTTATTCCTGGCGTATTCGCTGACGCCCTCGCGTATTGATGGGAATTTCTTTGCCCGTATGGGGTTAATGTTTTTTTCGGGGATCACCAGCACCCACATCCTCAGGACCTATATCCGGTGGCGGGGGTGGCTGATGTTGCCGGTGGAAAAACTGATACCCCGGATGGTACTGGCCATTGTGATCACGAGTATCAGTTGCAGCCTGTTGTATATTGGGTTGGTGAATTTCATGGGGGTGGAGTCGGACATCCGGAGGAAGATCGAGTTCAGCACCAAGTTATTGGCTTCGAGCCTGGATATCGCCCTGTTCATGATCCCCTGGACCCTGATCTACTATATATATCATTATGTGACCAAGAGCCGGAAGCAGGAAGTGGATACGTTGAAATTGGAGGCGTTAGTGAAGGCCCTGGAATTAAAGACTATCAAAGCGCATATCAATCCGCATTTCATATTCAATGCGTTGAACAGCATCCGCGCCCTGATCGATGAAAATCCTCAGCGGGCAAGGGATGCCGTGACGGAGTTGAGTAACTTGTTGCGGAGCAGCATGCAGTCGGAGAAATCGGAGACCGTACCGCTGGAAAAGGAGCTCAATATTGTGCGCGATTACCTGGCGCTGGAACATATTCGTTTTGAGGATCGCCTGAAGGTTGAATTTGATGTGGATGAAGACACGCTGGATCAGCCAGTACCCCCGATGATGTTGCAGACGCTGGTAGAAAACGCAATTAAACACGGCATCGGCAAACAGATGCGGGGAGGGGTGGTAAGAATCATATCCGATTTCAGGGATGATTACCATGAGTTGCTGGTGCAGAATACGGGTCGGCTGAACGGCGAGTTTAACGAAGACGGTTTTGGCATCAGCAGTACCCGGAACCGGTTGCAATTACTGTTTGGTAACAAGGCCGATTTCAGCATCCGGGAGGCCAATTCGAACCTGGTAGAGGCGCGGGTGATGATTCCCGTAACCGCGGTAACTGCATGATTCTTTATACAAAACACGCACTTATGATAAAGGCTGTACTTATTGATGACGAACGATTGGCGCGAACAGAACTGAGAAAATTATTATCCGAATTCCCCGAGATCGAAGTGGTGGGCGAGGCCGCCAACGCTTCCGAGGGATTGGAATCGATTGAAAATCTCCAGCCGGATCTTGTGTTCCTGGATATTCAGATGCCCGGCAAAACCGGTTTTGAGATGTTAAGTGAGCTCGAAAAAGCTCCCCATGTCATCTTTACAACCGCCTACGATGAATATGCGCTGAAGGCATTTGAGGTGAATGCGCTGGATTACCTGCTGAAGCCGGTAGATTCGAAGCGACTAGCCGATGCCATCCATAAATTGCATATTGCCGAAGAAAAAGAAGCCCTGTCACCAGCCATTGGCACCAACAAGAGCCTGCTCAGTGAGCACGACCAGGTTTTCGTAAAGGACGGTGAGCGTTGCTGGTTTGTGAAGCTTAGTGATATCCGGTTATTTGAAAGTGTGGGTAACTATGCAAAAGTCTTCTTTGGTAATAATAAGCCGTTAATATTAAAATCGCTGAATGCGTTGGAAGAGCGGCTGGACGAGAAAGTTTTTTTCCGGGCCAACCGCAAGCATATTGTGAACCTGAGGCTGATTGAAAAAATTGAGCCCTATTTCAACGGGGGTCTGTTGCTGGAACTGCGAGGAGGAGAAAAGATCGAGGTGAGCCGGCGGCAGACGGTTAAATTCAAGGAAATGATGAGTCTGTAAAGGACCTCAGCGGATACATTCAACAGTTCATAAAACATAACTATGAGAACGGTCTCCTTACTTTTTTTGGTATTCCTTACAGCATGTGGATCCTCTGCCAGGGTGTCACAGCCCGCACAGTCATCTTCGGGAACAGGTCAGGTGATTTCAGCCGGGGAAGGATTACATTTTTCGATGGCTGAGGTGACCCGGATCGAAAATATATTATCATCGGATGCAATGGCGGGGAGAGCTGTATTTACACCGGGGATTGAAAAGGCTGCCACTTTCATTGCATCAGAATTTGAACGCATTGGCCTGGAAAGGCCAACTAACGGAAACGGCTACCTGCAAACTTTTGAGCTGATACGTCCGTCATTCATCAGTGCTGCGGCTACGCTGGATGACAGGCAAATAGAACAGAAGGATATTATCGTGATCACAACGGCCGAAAACCTGATTGTAAATGAATCGTCGGGCTACGAGGTAGTGTCCATTTCAAAAGGAGCCGAATTTTTCCAGGAAGCGCGCAAGCATATCAGTTCCGGCAAGAACCGATTGGTAATGGTCGATCCCTCCTTTGGCGCCAACTTCGGCAGGCTTACCAATTTCAAGCGGCAGATGATGCCAACGGAAACGAGTACCCTTTTTATTCTTGGTGAATTGAATCCCTCCCGGTATAGTATAACCGCAAAACACAGTATTCAGAAATTACCAATGAGTAATGTTGTGGGTATCCTGCCGGGTAAATCGCGTAAGGAAGAATACGTCATATTCTCCGGACATTATGATCACCTTGGAATCGGTAAACCATTGAATGGAGATTCCATTTATAATGGTGCCAACGATGATGCGGCAGGCATCACCTCCGTGATACTACTGGCCGACTATTATAAGAAAATGGGGGATAACGAGCGGACTTTGATATTTGCAGCGTTTACGGCCGAGGAGTCGGGTGGATTTGGTTCGCGGTATTTTTCCCAGCAATTCGATCCGGCCAAGGTGATGGCCATGTTCAATATAGAAATGGTAGGAACGGAAAGCAAGTGGGGGAAGAATTCAGCCTTTATTACGGGGTATGAAAAAACGGATATGGGCAAGATCATGGAGAAGAACCTGGCGGGCTCAGGATTCCGTTTTTACCCTGATCCGTATCCTGACCAGCAATTATTTTACCGATCGGACAATGCCACACTGGCCCGCCTGGGGGTACCGGCGCATACCATTTCCACTTCTAAAATGGACAGTGAACCCTATTATCATACGGCGGACGATGAGATCGAAACACTGGACCTGGCCAACATGACCGAGATCATTAAAGCCATAGCGATCAGCGCCAGGAGTATCGTATCCGGTCAGGATACGCCTACCCGGGTAAATGTTTCTGACCTGCGATAGTGGTTAGGGGGCGGGATTCTTTTGGTTCATATAGTTTCGTAACTTTAGAACAGATAATTGTTCTGCCATGCTCCAGGAAACAGTACCTGGCATTGGGACCGGAATGAAGGTCAAGATGCTGGAACCGGAGCCGGAACTTATCCGCAGCCTTCCCAGTATAGATACCCGTATATCCTTCCAGCCCTTTGTAAACTTTATCCAAGCCAAACAAACAAAGGCAAGCGGTATCCGGTCTGAGTATTACCAGCGATTGATTGAAGGTTTTGATGCCGCACCGGAATTATTAGAGCCTTTTGATGAGATATCCCGCATCAGGGACAATGAGCAATTATTGGAACTGGTAGCGGCGGGTATATTCCCTGTTATTGGGGAGGATGAGCGTTATATTTTCGGATTTTCAGCCCCTTTCCGCTTCAGTTCCTTTTTTCATACCGATGGTTTCCGGAATTTATTTGCCGATGAGGAGAACGAGTTATTGATACTCCCCAAACATTCACCGCAATCGGAGCTCAGGAGAATATACTGCACCTCCATCTATGAGCTGATCCTGGAGAAATTCTACCATATCAAACTGGCTGATATTCCGGCCGTGATCTATCCCCTGGTGGATAAGGAAACGGGCTTGAAGCGTTTTTTCCGCTTGCGTTACGACCGGCGGTTTGTAGACATACGGCTGAAAGGGGAGTTGCCCGGCTTGCAGGATTGTGCCGTATGTTTGAATACCTTCCGCATCCTGGACCTGGAAAAACAATTGGAAACAATGCCCCTGGAAAATTTTGAGCTGGAAGGATTTGGAGTGTGGGTAGCGGATGATGTAACGGTGAAGCAGTCGGTGGAGTCTATCCGGCGCTTATTAATCCGCCAGGGCGATTGTGATGGTGGTTTTATGCAGGACCTTAAGCATGCGATACATGGGCTGGTGGGGTTCCAGGATATTGAGATCGGGATCATGCCCTTTCAGAAGATCAATGAAAAGTTCATTCTGGATGAACAATGCGCCTGCAACAGCCTGGTGGGCAGGAACTGGAAGTCGGGGGATGCCGATAGCAGTGTAAACTTTTTATCCTTTGTGGAGTTCATACGACAGGACCACGAGGCCACTTCGGTATCTGTTATTGACCAGGCGATCGTTGAATCCATTCCGATACTCCGGCCGTTGTGGGATGCGGGGATCCGGAGTTATATCATATTTCCCATACAGAATAACGATGGGTTATTGGGGTTGCTGGAGATTGGTTCGAAGGTCCCGAATCTCCTGAACCATGAGGTGATCATGCGCCTGGAACCAGCCATGCCCCTCATTTCACTGGCATTGCTGAAAAACCGGGACAGTTTCAACAACCGCATTGAAAAACTGGTAAAGGAAAAATTCACGGCGCTTCAGCCTTCGGTGGAATGGAAGTTTGCCGATGTGGCATGGCAATCGATGAGCCAGCAGGAAAGCCAGGCTGCAGCTTCCAAATTTACGGTATCCTTCGACCAGGTATATCCGTTATATGGTGCCATTGATATCCGGGATTCCAGTTCAGAGAGGAACCATGCCATTCAGAAAGATCTGAAAGTGCAGCTAAGCCTGGCAGACCAAAGCCTGGAAATATTGATTTCCCGGTTAAAGCTGGCATTGCTGGAAGGGCTGCAATTTAAAAACCAGCAGTTGAGGGCCATGATTGAAGAGAGTATGCGGGCGGAAGATGAGGTCAGTATTACGGAGTTCCTGACCAATGACCTGGAACCGGTATTGCGGCATCTCCATCAAACCGATGAAAGAGCCCGGGAGGTTACCACCCGGTATTTTGAAGCGGTTGGTAATTACAATGGGTACTTGTATCATAACCGGCGGGAGTATGAGCATTCCATCACTACCATTAACGACACTGTGCTGGAGATGCTCAATGCGGGAGAGGAGGAAATACAGCAGACCTTTCCTCATTATTTTGAGAAGTACCGGACAGATGGCGTAGAGTATAACATTTATATCGGGCAATCCATAGCTCCCGGTCAAACCTTTGACCTGATGTATCTCCGGAATATCCGGCTCTGGCAGCTACGTTCGATGGCGGAGATCACGCGGGCCACCGCGGCATTAAGGCCAATGTTGAAAGTTCCCCTGGAAACCACGCAATTGATACTTATCCATAATCAGCCCATTGCCATCAGTTTCCGTCGTGACGAGAGAAGGTTTGATGTGGAGGGTTCTTATAACATCCGTTATGAGGTAATGAAGAAAAGGCTGGATAAGGTCCGGATACGGGATACCTCGGAAAGGTTGACCCAGCCGGGAAAGATAGCCATGGTATATTCCAATCCCCGTGATGCGCAGGAGTACCTTGAGTACATCAGTTTTTTACAGAACAAGGGATTTCTGGGCCCCGGATATGAAAACCTGGAGTTGGAAGAGTTACAGGGTGTGCGTGGGCTGAAAGCCCTGCGGGTGCAGGTGACCTGATGGTCACAAATAGATTAATTTCGGGGGATGCGAGCATTGATTATTACGTCCTGTTACCTTATAATGCTATCTGCCTGTGCACCCCGGTCCGTGAGAGATTCCCAGGGTAGCCCTGCCGGTGCAGTGTGGGAGTCAACCGTGATCCGTTCGGAGGACATTTATCAAACTTTATCTTATTTAACCTCTGACAGCCTGAGTGGCAGGATGGCGGGGACGCCTGAAAACCGCGAGGCGACACGCTACCTGGCGGAGCGGTTTGGGGAATACGGGCTGAAGCCTTATTTCGAGGAGGGGTATATTCAAACATTTTATACCGACAGAAAGGATTCCGCCAATACCACCAGCAATGTGATCGGCTATTTGCCCGGCAGGTCAAGACCCGGGGAAATGGTCATCATCTCTGCCCATTTTGATCATGTGCAGGCGGGCAGGCCATCGCCGAAGGATAAGATCTACAATGGTGCCAATGATAATGCCTCAGGGACGGCGGTACTGCTGGCAATGGCAAAGTATTACGCACTAACGGCCAGTAATGAACGCAGTTTATTATTCTGTGCATTCAATGGGGAGGAGGCTGGCTTGCTGGGATCATTTGACCTGGCACAAAAACTACCAGCGGATAGTATAACGGCGGTCATCAATTTAGAGATGCTGGGGGTGCCGCAGTATGGTGTCAACAGTTTTTTTATTACGGGTATGAATCGTTCCGATCTAGCGCGAATCATCCGGGAGAACCTGGAAGGCAAGCCCTGGCAGGTGAAGAAGGAAAGAGGGGAAGACCTGTTTGAACGTTCAGACAATTATCCGTTTGCCATGAGAGGGGTTCCCGCGCATTCCCTCATGGCCAGTGACGACCGGGAGAAATGTTACCATAGACCCTGTGATGAACTCAGCCGGATAGATGTCCGCAACATGGCCCGGCTGGCTGAGGGAATCATTTGGGGAATATCATCGATTGTGGAAGGGAAAGCAACACCCAAAAGGATTAGCCATCAATAGTATGGGCCGCGTGAATGGCGGCACTCATCTCACGGATAAGTGCAGGGTCTTTTTCGATGGCATTACCAATCACAATGATGTCGGCTCCAGCCATGCAATTGCGGTAAGCCTTTTCGGGGTCGGTGATGCCACCGCCAACAATGAGGGGCACGCTTATCTGTTCAGCAACAGAGCGGATCATTTCTTCGTTTACAGGTCTGCGTGCACCGCTTCCGGCGTCCATATAGATTAGTTTCATTCCCAGCATTTCACCTGCCAGTGCGGTGCATAAGGCGATCTCGTTTTTATCAGAGGGAATGGGGGAAGCGTTGCTGATATAGGAAACAGTGGTAGGGGCACCGCCGTCAACGACCATATACCCGGTGCTGATAATTTCCAGTCCGCTTTGTTTAACAAAAGGAGCGCTGATTACGTGCTGGCCGATCAGGAGTTCGGGGTTTCTCCCGGAAATGAGGGACAGGTACAATAAGGCATCTGCGTGCCTTGAGATTTGCGAGGGGCTACCCGGGAAGAGGATCACGGGAATATCGCATTGCTCTTTAATATCAAGGATACATTCATCCAGGTGATTAGAAACAACGAGGCTTCCTCCCACCAGGAAATAATCCACCCCGGCTTCTGCGGCCAGTGAGGTCAGCGATTCCAGGTTGCCTGGGCTCACTTTATCGGGGTCAACGAGTACGGCGAAGGATTTTTGCCTGCGGGCTTTTTGATCCTGTATGTTTTGATAGATGCCTTGTTGCATTCAATAGGTAATGGCTAGGCACAAAAGTGCAAAAAAATGCTGGTAATGCCAATCCTAGAGTCGGGTGTAGCATGCAAGTTGCAATACATGGTTGTTGGTAAAGGTCTTACCGCGTCCCTGGATGTACTGGTTCATATAACCCAGTTCCAGGTCAAACCTGGGGTTGACCCGATAACCTGCAGCGAGGTAGGCCCGGTTCTGGTCGAATGCTTTGCCATTAACATGGGTATTATTACCCACATTGAAAAGCACTTCATTTTGAATGGCGGTAAAGATGCCGTTTTTGAAAGGTTTGTTAGATGTGAGGGGAAGGATCGTCCGGAAAAAATACCGGATGCGGTTGGCATAAACGTTACCCTCATTCACCCAATCTTCCCCTTTAATGGCGGAAGTACCGAGGAACCTTTGTTCCAGCCTGAAGCGGTGAGCCAGGGTGGTATGGGCCAGGGGATGCGTGTAAATAAGTTGTTGCCAGATCCGGTGTTCCGGCACCACTCCAGACAGGGTACGGGTGCCGGTTAGATCATCTGGTATGGAGATGGTTCGCCGGTTACCGATATAAGCGTAGCCCATGCTGGCCAGGGTGCGGTCACTGACCTTCCTGTTGATGCCGGGCCTTAACAGAAGCGTTTGCATGTGTTTCCATTCGTCGGCGGACCGAAACTGAGCGTCAAAATGGATGCTGGTGTTTTTGCTGATGGTGAACGAATTAAAGCTGGCGATCCACCCGGTGTGAATGGATTGGGAAAAGGAGAAAAGCGACAAAAACAGCATTGTTACCAGTAAAAAAAAGAATGATCTCATCAGGTTATGGTTTTGCCCGCCAAAGCTAAGAATCGTTGACCTGTTAACCCGTTAAAATCGCCGGAAACCTGCAACCCTATGGCATTATAGATTGTTATAATAAATGAGGAAAGAGAAATTGTGAAAATCGATAAAGGAAATAGGCGGAACGACCAAAAAAAAGATTCCCTGAATGTGGATTTTGCGCCAAATGCAAACCCACAGGCAGCCCTGTAATTTTCCCCATCCTTTATCCACACCTGTGTATATTTCCGGGTATGATTTATTAGATGGGCCGCCTATTTTCGTTTTCACACTCGACCAGGATTTAAAGATTTCTTAACCACTACTCAAATCAAAATATTGTATGGCCAGTAAAAAATCAGCTGTGAAAGGGCTGCAGTTCCCTCGTCGCTTCACTAAGGAAGGCGTCTCTGTATTTGACCTTTTCGAATATGATTACCGTACATCGGTGATCCGCAATCCCAGTGGGGAGGTGGTATTCGAAATGAACAATGTGGAGGTACCGAAGGGGTGGAGCCAGATCGCTACTGATATCCTGGCCCAGAAGTATTTCAGGAAGGCCGGTATACCGCAGGCGGACGGCAGCCTGGGAAGGGAAACTTCCTCCCGGCAGGTGGCGCATCGAATGGCCAATTGCTGGCGGGTTTGGGGGGAGCGCTATGGTTATTTTGCCACAGAGCAGGATGCCCAGGTTTTTTATGAGGAGCTGGTTTATTCTATCCTGGACCAGGCTTGTGTTCCCAATAGTCCGCAGTGGTTCAATACCGGTTTATATGAATCCTATGGTATCAAGGGAAAACCGCAGGGCCATTATTTTGTGGACCCGGCAGACGGGCAGTTGAAAAAATCAACTTCTGCATATGAGCGTCCGCAACCCCATGCCTGTTTTATACTGAGTGTGGAAGATGACCTGGTGAACGACGGCGGGATCATGGATCTTTGGGTACGGGAAGCCCGTATTTTTAAGTATGGCTCTGGTGTTGGAACCAATTTCAGCCAGATCCGCGGAGAGGGTGAAAAGCTCAGTGGGGGTGGTACTTCATCGGGGCTGATGAGTTTTCTTAAAATTGGCGACCGGGCAGCAGGTGCTATCAAAAGTGGCGGAACTACTCGACGCGCGGCCAAAATGGTTTGCCTGGACCTGGATCACCCCGAGATCGTTCAGTTCGTGGACTGGAAAGTAGAAGAGGAGAAAAAGGTGGCTGCCTTGATTTCAGCGGGATATGCCAGTGATTACGAAGGAGAAGCCTATCGTACCGTGAGCGGACAAAACTCCAATAACTCTGTCCGCATACCCAACAGTTTCTTTGAGAAGCTGGAGCGGAATGAAGACTGGGAATTGAAGGCCCGTAGCGATGGCCGGGTGATGAAGAAAGTGTCGTCGCGCGAGCTTTGGAATAAGATCGCTTATGCGGCCTGGCGTTGCGCGGATCCGGGAACCCAGTACGATACCACTATCAATGAATGGCATACTTGTCCGGAAGGCGGCAGGATCAATGCATCCAATCCCTGTTCGGAATACATGTTCCTGGACAACACGGCTTGTAACCTGGCTTCAGCCAACCTGATGAAATTCTTCGATACGGAAACCAATACTTTTGATGTTGAAGGCTATGCCTACAGTTGTCGGCTCTGGACCGTGGTGCTGGAAGTTTCTGTACTGATGGCGCAGTTTCCTTCTAAAGAGGTAGCCCAGCTTTCCTACGATTACCGGACACTGGGATTAGGTTTCGCAAATCTTGGGACGATGTTGATGGTCAGCGGGATACCTTATGACAGTGAGGAAGCACGGGGAATCGCGGGGGCGATATCAGCCATCATGACCGGGATTGCCTATAAGACTTCCGCAGAAATGGCCCATATACTGGGACCCTTTTCCAAATACGAGGAGAATAAGGAGCATATGCTCCGCGTAATGCGCAACCACCGTGCCGCTGCTTACGATGCTGCCGATGCGTACGAAGGTTTAAGCATTAAGCCGCAGGGTATCCAGGCGAAGTATTGCCCCGATTACCTGATGAAGGCTGCCACTGCCGCGTGGGATGATGCGGTACAATTAGGAGAAAAATACGGTTACCGCAATGCGCAGACCACTGTAATTGCTCCTACCGGAACCATAGGCCTCGTGATGGATTGTGATACCACTGGTGTGGAACCCGATTTCGCATTGGTGAAATTTAAGAAGCTGAGCGGGGGAGGATATTTTAAGATCATCAACCAATCGGTACCGGTGGCACTCCGGAACCTCAAATACAGTGAAAAGGAAATAGATGCCATAATCAAGTATGCGGTAGGGGCGGCAAGTTTTTCGGGTGCGCCGTTTATTAACCACCAGACGCTGAGTGAAAAAGGATTCATTGCCGAGGAGATCAAAAAACTGGATGAAGCGGTAAAAAGTGCGTTTGAGATCGGGTTTGTTTTCAACCGGTTTACCCTGGGAGAGGCTTGCCTGGAACGACTTGGTTTTTCTTCCGAGCAATATAATGACTGGAATTTCAACCTGCTGGAAGCGCTGGGCTTCACTGATGAGCAGATCGATGCGGCCAACGATTACGTTTGCGGAACCATGACCGTGGAAGGTGCGCCATACCTCAAGACGGAACACCTGCCTGTTTTTGATTGTGCTAATAAGTGTGGTAAAAAGGGAGAACGGTATATACATGCGCATGGGCATATCCGTATGATGGGAGCTGTTCAGCCATTCATCAGCGGTGCGATATCCAAAACCATCAACCTTCCGAATGAAGCCAGCGTGGAAGAAATTGCAGATTGTTATATGTTGAGCTGGAAACTTGGTTTGAAGGCAAATGCATTGTATCGTGACGGCTCCAAACTCAGCCAGCCCCTCAGCAATAAGAGTGATAAAAAGAAAAAGACAGAAGACGAGAAAGAAGCGACTGATGCGGGTGCAGCTGTGGAGGCGGGTGGTAAGGCCGAGACCTCCAATATCATAGATATGAGTAAGCTCACCATCAACGAGTTGCTGGAAGAAGTGCAGAAAAGGGTACAGTCGTCACCCGATACAAAGCTCAAGCGGGAGCTGGCGCGGATTGTAGAGCGCCGGACCTTGCCTGCCAAGCGGCGCGGCTATACGCAAAAAGCCAAGATCAATGGCCAGGCCCTGTTTGTACGTACCGGTGAATATGGTGATGGGACGCTGGGTGAGATCTTCATCGATATGGCCAAGGAGGGCGCTACCATGCGGAGTATGCTGAACTGTTTTGCCATTGCGGTATCCATTGGTCTGCAGTATGGGGTACCGTTGGAGGAGTTCGTGGAGAAGTTTGTCTTCACCCGATTTGAGCCGGCAGGAATGGTGGATCACCCGAATATCAAGAGTACCACATCTATTGTAGACTTCATTTTCCGCTCCCTGGCCTATGAATACCTGGACCGTACGGACCTGGTGCATGTGCTGGACAAGCCCGAGGTGATGAATACGGGAGAAGAAGATTGGGATGAGCCGGCAGGATTGAAATATGAAAAAAAATCCCCGGAGCTGAGTGATGTACGCATTGTAGCTTCCGCGCAACCACGTCCGGCAGCAGAAGCGCCAAAGGCAGCAGAAGGAAAAGTGGTAAAGGCGTTGAAAGTGGAAGGAAGCAGTGCCTTTGATGCCATGAGCCAGGCCAATAAATCCATGCAGAGTGATGCACCAGCCTGTAACGTCTGCGGCCACCTGACTATTCGCAGCGGAACCTGTTACAAATGCCTGAACTGCGGCAACAGCCTGGGATGCAGTTAAAAAAGAGTAATATGGACGGTTTATTATAAACCAGGGCCCCTTGCTTTTGCCGGGGGCCCTTTCTTTTTTGCCCCCTTAAGGTGGATAAGTGCGTATACGATTTTACCGGATTTGGCGTTATATTTACCAATGACCCGTTTATAATCCGTATCCGATCATTTAAAATCAAGCCTATGCAAAAACTTTTGGCTCTATTATTGTTGGCCATGATGTTTGTATCCTGCAGAGCTGTGTCACCTGCGGAAGCAGCCAGTTCCAAGTACAAATATTGCAGACCTATCCGCTGACAATAATGGTTAATGAATTTACCACGAACCCCCTTCCTTTCGGCTGGGGGTTCGTGGTTTTCCGGGCATTCCTTACTTTGCAGATAAAACAAAAAAAGTATGAAATCTTTCGCCTGGTTATGCCTGTTAGCACTGATATCCCTACCATTGTTGTCACAAGACAGAACGGGAGTCGTTTCCGGCCCGATGCTGGGCCAGGTGGATTTACGGACCGCGAAAATCTGGGTGGAAGCCGGATCAGATGCCCGGTCAGTAGCCATACGATATTGGAAAAAAGGGGAGAAGTCCAGCTCAAAAACAATATCCATGCGCGGTGACCTTGACCGAGCCTTCAAACCTTTACAGGTGGAGATAGGGGGATTACAGCCCGGTACGAGTTATGACTATATCATACTTTATAATTCCAAGGAGTCGGGAAGGGGAGGGAGTTTCACCACCAAGGACCTCTGGCAATGGCGAAAACCAGCACCTGACCTGCATTTCCTGGCGGGGTCCTGTACCTATTTCAACGAACCCGCATTTGACCGTCCGGGTACCCCGTATGGAATGGACTCCACGATCTTCACTGCAATGGCGGGCGAGAAGGCAGATTTCATGCTGTGGCTGGGCGATAACTGGTATACCCGGGAAGTGGATTATTATAGTGAATGGGGGCTTTGGTACCGTGCCAGCCGGGACCGGAGTCATGATATCCTTCAGCCCTTTTTAGCGGCCATGCCACATTATGCCATATGGGATGATCACGATTTTGGTCCCAATGATATGGGAACCAGCTACCAGTTCAAGAAACAGTCGCGCCAAATATTTAAAAGTTATTGGGCCAACCCAACTTATGGTGATGGGGAAGAGGGGATCTATTCCATGTTAACTATGAGTGATGTGGACCTGTTTTTGCTGGACGACCGAACCTGGAGATCAGAAGACCGGATGGCGTCTACCAGAGATGGGCAGCCGAATCCATCCAAAACGATGTTAGGAAGGCAGCAAATGGATTGGCTCAAACAGTCTTTATTATACAGTACGGCCAGTTTCAAAATCATTGTTATAGGTAGCCAGGTACTGAACCCGGTTTCACCTTTCGATAAATTACTGGATTTCCCCGCGGAGTATAATGAACTGACGGGATTTATTGATGAGCAAAAGATCAGCGGGGTCTTATTCCTGAGCGGTGACCGCCACCATTCCGAGATCATCCGGGTGAACCGCACCGGGAATTATCCATTGTATGACATCACCGTTTCGCCTTTAACCTCCGGTACCCATGTGTTTGGAAATGCAGAACGGGACAATCCTTTCCGTATATTCGGACTAGATCAGAAGCAGAATTACGGTCGTATCTCGGTAACAGGTAAAAAGGGAGAGCGAATACTATCTGTGAGTTTCCGTGGTTTAAAAGGTGATGAACTGGGAAACTGGTCGGTTTCGGAAAAGGATCTTAAAGCAAAATAAGGAAACCTATATGAATGTTTCTTTTTCTTACGACAGGAAACAGGTACTGCAGGCGCTGCGGTACCATTTCATGACGAGGCCCGAGATTCGCATACTCGTGGTGTTGATAAACGTATTTACGATTGGGGCGGCGGTACTTTTGTATTTAAAAAAAATACAGCCATTTGCATTCCTGTTGTTCTCCACACTCTGGATGACATTAATGCTAGTACTCTGGCGAATTTTGCCTAATAGTATTTATAAAAGGTCGCAAACCTTCCGCGATTCCTTCCTGATGTCGTTGGATGAAAACGAGATCATACTTCAAACCGAAAAGGGGAGCCAGATTTGGCCCTGGCAGAAGTTCACGAAATTTGTGGAAACGCCTTATTTCTTTCATTTGTATTTTGATAACCGTTCTTTTTTCCTGATACCTAAAGACGCTTTTGACAATATACCCGACCAGCAGGCAACCCGGGAGCTAATCCGCAAAAAAGTTAGGGCGGCAGCAATTATGCGGAGAAATGGTTAAGCCATTCCAACTTCGATTCATATTATTGCCTAATTTCCTGTTTTTTAATTTTTGTTTCAGCATATGGCCAAAGTAAGTTTCAACAATAAGAACAATACATTTCACCAGGCACTAAAGCGAAATGTAGACGAATATTTTCACCAGCACAACCTACCCAGGACCGGTACCCTGAAATTATACGGTAAGACGCTGGTGCTGATACCATCCGCCCTGGGGATCTACCTGGTCCTGTTATTCTATCCCAGCTTGCCTGTTATGGTGCTGGTAGCACTATGCATGTTGCTGGGGGCGTTACTGGCAAGTATCGGGTTCAACGTGATGCATGATGCCTGCCACGGTAGTTATTCTTCCAAACAATGGGTGAATGAGGTGTTGGGATTAACCCTGAATGGCCTGGGAGGAAATGCATTCATCTGGAAATTCAAGCATAATATACTGCATCATACCTACACAAATGTAGACGGCATGGATGATGACATTGCAAAAAGTCCGCTGATGCGGCAGTGCCGGAGCCAGAAATGGGTGCCAGCCCACCGGTTTCAACATTTTTATGTAGTGTTGGTGTATGCCATCTCATCATTTGCGTGGGTATTTATCATGGATTTTAATAAGTACCTGAAGCAAAGGGTCAATAGCACACCGTTGCAGCAGATGCGTATTTCCGATCATATCATCTTTTGGTTGAGCAAGCTGTTATATGCTGTTTTTTATATTGCCCTTCCTGTTTCCGTGTATGGCTGGGGGGCTTGGGCAATCGGCTTTAGTTTAATGCATATGGTGCTTGGGCTAACCCTGGCATTGGTATTCCAACTGGCGCATGTGGTAGAACATGCTGAATTTGAAAGTGTGACTGGTGAAAACACAGTAATTGAAAATGCATGGGCGGAACACCAGGTAAGAACAACAGCGAATTTTGCACCGGATAATTATTTCATTAACTGGTTTGTGGGAGGGCTTAATTACCAGGTAGAGCATCACCTGTTTCCAAGAATCAGCCATATACATTATCCGGCCCTCAGCCCTATTGTAAAAAAGACCTGTGAGGAACATGGTTTGCCGTACCACAGTTATCCTACCATGACGGCCTCCCTGATTTCCCATTTCAGGATGATGCGTGACCTGGGAAAGCATCCCTAGTGAACTGTTCTAGCTATCTGAGCAGTCTTAGCGGGGTTTGTATTTTGCGCCATCGATAATTTCGCGGACGGGTAGTTTCATTAAACTGTCGGGTTGGATATTGGGGTGTTTGGCGGCATATGCGTTCACGATTTGCTTTCCAATCCATTGACCCACATTTCCGGGTGCAGCAGGCGGGAATCCCTGGATGCCCGGCGCGTCACCAATATACATCTGGATGATACCCGGTTCCATGGAATAGAGATGGTCATTCTGTAGGACAAGGTTCCAGATCACTCCTTCATTTTCTTTTACCCATTCCACCTGTTTGCCGGTATAGCCGGTTTTGATGCTGTCTGCCGTTGCGGGCAGGAATTTATCCTGGAGCCACCAGGCTTTTCCTTTTTCTACCATCTGTTCCAGTAGTGGCAGTCCCTGGCTTTTATCGGGATACATGTCTTCAATAACAGCCTTGATACAATTGGTGGTTATGTATTTTTTTTCAAATCTCCGGGAAATATAACTTGGAAAAATCTCCTGGCCCATCGTGGAGGTATAAAAAGGGAAATCTGCTCCGGCATACAATTGTAATCCGATAGCGATGGCATCCTGGGTGATGGCAACGCCCGGCGCATCAAAAGGACCGAGGTAGGCGATGAAAGCCGGCACTTTATACTCCGGGTAATAGTATTTCACATAACGGAAAGCCTTGTTAAGTTCTTTTTCTACTGGGGCCAGATCGGCAAACGATTCTTTCGTGCCTTTGTAAACGTCATAATAAGTCGTATAAAACAATTTATTGGCAACCGGCAACATGGAGTTGGAATCAGATAATGGTCCGGCTCCCAGAATATTTTTGGTGAATACGTGGATGAAACCGGGATATTTGGTGGCCAGTTGTTTCATTCCTTCCGGAAGGGCATTACTGTCGAGCGAAAAATAATCCAGATCAAAACGCTGGATACCTGTATTGACAGTTATAGAGGAAACATCGGGAGTCTCAGATCCATTATCACCGCAGGAATACAGGAATATCAACAGGAAGAAAATTATACTGCTGCTTTTCATTCGGAAGAAACGTTTGATGACTAGTTTTGTTGTGTAAATTTATAGGATGAGAATTGCACTGGCTCAACAGAATTACCATATCGGGAATTTTTCCTTAAATACGGCTAAAATCATTGAAAGCATCCAACGGGCAGAACGGGAAGGTGCCGAACTGGTGGTGTTTTCAGAGCTCAGCGTCTGCGGGTACCCACCTCGTGATTTCCTGGAATTTGAAGACTTCATCCATAAATGTTACCAGGCCCTAGAAGAGATAAAACCCCATACTTCTAATATTGGAGTGATTGTGGGAGCACCTGCGCGTAATCCCGTTCGTGAAGGAAAGGATCTGTTCAATGCTGCCTGGTTATTATATGAGGGGGAGGTCAAAGGACTGGCTCATAAAACCTGCCTGCCCACTTATGATGTTTTTGATGAATACCGCTACTTTGAGCCGGGGTATGAATGGAAGGTGATACCTTTTAAGGGGCGTAGGATTGCCCTAACTATTTGCGAAGATATCTGGGCCCTCAGTGAAAACCCGTTATACCGGGTTTCCCCTATGGACCAGCTCATACAGCAGCAGCCTGACCTTATGATCAACATTTCGGCATCACCGTTTGATTATGATCATGATGAGGACAGGAAAGAAGTGGTACGGGCTAATGTACTCAAGTATAAGATGCCCATGGTGTATTGTAATTGTGTGGGATCACAAACCGAGATCGTTTTTGACGGAGGCAGTCTCGTATATAATGCTTCGGGTGAGCTTATTCGTGAGTTCAGCTATTTCAGTGAGGATTTTGGTGTAGTAGACATTGCCCAGGCGAAGCCACTGCGGGCTGGTTCGGATGCATCGATGAAGAAGCTGGACAAGGAGATGCGGGTGTCAAAGATTTCAGATCCAGGCATGATTATAGACTATTTGTGTGATGAGAATAATATCAGGCAGATCTATGCGGCGCTGGTTTTGGGCATTCGCGATTATTTCAATAAGATGGGGTTCACGCGGGCGATTCTGGGGAGCAGTGGCGGCATAGACAGTGCGGTAACCCTGGCCATCGCCTGTGATGCATTGGGGCCGGAAAATGTACGGGCCATCCTGATGCCATCCCAGTTCAGCACAGGGCATTCGGTAGACGATGCTGTGGCACTGAGTAACAACCTGGGAAATCCTTACGATATCATCCCGATCAAATCCATATTTGATGCTTTCCTGGAATCGCTCAAACCGGTCTTCAGCGATCTTCCATTCAGCGTGGCGGAGGAGAATATACAGAGCCGGACGAGGGGTAACCTGGTGATGGCCATAGCCAATAAGTTCGGCTATATATTACTGAATACTTCCAATAAAAGTGAGCTGGCAACCGGTTATGGAACCTTGTATGGCGATATGGCGGGAGGACTGAGTGTATTGGGAGATGTCTACAAAATGCAGGTTTTTGCATTGGCGCGATACATCAATCGCAATAAGGAGATCATCCCGGAGAATATTCTGGTAAAACCGCCCTCAGCCGAGCTCCGGCCGGGGCAAAAGGACAGCGACAGCCTTCCTCCCTATGAACTGTTGGACAAAGTATTGTACCAGTATATTGAAAGGAGGAACGGGCCGCAGGAACTGGTATCCATGGGAATTGAGGAGTCACTGGTGAACCGGGTGCTGAAGCTGGTAAATACCAATGAATATAAGCGGAACCAGTTTTGTCCCATCATTCGTGTAAGTGCGAAAGCATTTGGTGTGGGCAGGCGAATGCCGATTGTAGGCAAGTACCTGAGCTGATAAAGTAGAGCCCCCGCATAGAAATGCAGGGGCTTGTTTATGAAATCAGCAGATAAAAAACGTTTGTTGATAGGTGTTGGTCAATGGGAAAGCACCAGGTAGATTCTGACATTCATCCCGCTGTCAGGATCATCATAGTCGAAGTATACTTCCAGTTTGGATTCACTCAGTGTTTTGATGTTTGTATCACGTGAAAGGATAGAGCCTGGGAAATTGATGTTCAGGATTTTTTCATCATTTTTGAAGGACCAGGCAAAAGTCGCGGTCTGTTGGGAAGAAGGGTCGCATTTGGCGGTGCCTTCATCCGCAATCCCTTCGCCTCCATCCAGGAAACTATAGGTATTATCGGTTTCACAGTCTTCAAGGGAATAAGGAAAATCAATTTTACCGTCTTTATTGAAATCTACACCAACGCTGGCGATCTTCCAGGAACCCGTAGTAAGGAGTTCGGTTCTGGATTTGGCAGGACCATCGTCGCCGTTCTTTCCGCAGGAAACCAGGAATAAGGAGAACAGGCAGGCCAATAAAAGCAACGGTATCCGTTTGCTTTTGATCATAGAGTTGGATTTTGCTATTAATAACATAATAATCGCCATTTTATTGTGGCTAAAGATAAATATTACCAATGGCACCTGTTTTGCACATATTGGCAGAGGAATTGCTAGGGTAGAGTTCGTATTTTGCAATAATAAAACGTTGTTATGTTGCCCACATCGGAAGATATTCGCCAGTTAAATGAAAAGATCCAATACCAGGCTGTGTTCATTGATAAACTCCGTGAGGAGGTGGGGAGGGTGATTGTTGGACAGCAACACATGTTGGACCGCTTGTTAATAGGCCTGCTGAGTAATGGCCATGTACTGTTGGAGGGGGTGCCGGGATTGGCAAAGACCCTCACCATTAAATCCCTTTCTCAGGCGGTGCATGCAAATTTCAGCAGGATCCAGTTTACCCCGGACCTGTTACCGGCGGATGTAATCGGAACCATGATCTACCATCAGCAGAAAAATGAGTTCGTGGTAAGAAAGGGACCGATTTTCGCCAATTTTATCCTGGCAGACGAAATAAACCGGGCCCCGGCAAAAGTGCAAAGTGCCTTGCTGGAGGCGATGCAGGAAAGGCAGGTAACCATTGGCGACAATACTTATCCCCTTGATGAGCCCTTCCTGGTACTGGCAACGCAAAATCCCCTGGAGCAGGAAGGTACCTACCCACTTCCGGAGGCGCAAGTGGACCGTTTTATCATGAAGGTAATTGTAGGATATCCTACCAAAGAGGAGGAGCAGTTGATCATTCGACAGAATGTGCAAGGCCTGCGCACGCCGAAAGTGCAACAGGTGGTAACGGTGAGTGATCTTTTAGAAGCACGTGACCTGACCCGGAAGATCTATATGGATGAAAAGATCGAGCAATATATATTGGATATTGTTTTTGCAACACGTCAACCCGATGAGTATGGGCTATCGAGACTTAAGCCCTTGATTTCTTATGGCGGGTCACCGCGTGCCAGTATCAACCTTGCGCTGGCTGCAAAAGCTTATGCGTATCTATCCAAGCGGGCCTTTGTGATACCGGATGATATAAAGGCAATCTCAAAAGACGTATTGCGCCATCGTATAGGTTTAACTTACGAGGCGGAAGCGGAGAATGTTAACGTGGAGCAGGTTATAGAAGATATCCTGGCAGCCATCCAGGTTCCATAATACAGGAAGCGATGATACTGACAACCGCGGAGATATTAAAAAAAGTGAAGGAGCTTGAAATCAAAAGCAAGCGACTGACACGGCATTTATTTACCGGTGAATACCATAGTGCTTTTAAGGGGCGCGGAATGTCATTCAAGGAAGTCCGGGAATATCATCCGGGAGATGATGTAAGGTTTATTGACTGGAATGTTTCGGCCCGGTTCAACCATCCCTTCAGCAAACTTTTTGAAGAGGAAAGGGAGCTGACCATGATGTTACTGGTGGACATCAGTGCGAGTTCGCTTTTTGGAACCGTGCATGCGCGCAAAAAAGATTTGGTAACTGAGATCGGTGCTATCCTGGCCTTTTCAGCCATCAGCAACAACGACAAGGCTGGTGCCATCTTATTCAGTGATGGCATTGAAAAGTACATCCCCCCCAAAAAGGGGCGTGATCACGGGCTTTACATTGTACGGGAACTGTTGACCCGGCAGAACAGGAAAAAGGGTACCGATATAGCATCGGCATTACGATATCTCAACAATACCACACGCCAGAAGAGCATTGTATTTGTGCTTAGTGATTTCGTGGATCCGGCATTTGCAGATGCGCTCAGGGTGGCCGGTAAAAAACATGATGTGATTGGGATCAAGGTCTATGACCCAATGGATGTGCAATTGCCGGATGCGGGGCTGATGGAAGTAGAAGACGCGGAGCGCGGCAAGAAACTGTTGGTAGATACCTCTGATTATTTTGTACGGAAGGCATACCAGGAAGAGTTTTTCCGGCATACGGAGTGGTGCAAGCAGGCATTTCTTAGAGCCGGATCCGATCTCCTCCACATATCTACCAAAGAGGACTATGTGAAAGTGTTGCAGAAATTCTTTATCGGAAGAAGTTAGCAAGGAAATGTTTAAAAGAATACAACTAATAACCAGTTGCCTCCTTTTGTTGTGTGCCGGTACGGTAACGCTGGCCCAGGATATCCGTGTGAAGGCATCAGTAAACCGGGACAGGATATTAATAGGGGAACCCATCCTGCTGCAATTGGAAGCAGAACTTCCTGAGGGAATGGAAATGAAGTGGTTCCGGCTGGATACGATAGCTCATTTTGAATACATTGACCGCTCACCCCTGGACACCGCCAAAGGAGTTTCAGGAATCATATACAGCCAGGTTCTGACGATCACCTCTTTTGATTCCGGCAGCCAGGTCATCCCGAGAATGCCGCTAACCGTAAACAATAACCGATACCTCACCGATTCCATCAACATTGAAGTAGGTTATACAGCCGCGGATCCCCGGCAGCCCTATCATGATATCAAAGATATAATTGATGTGCCTGCAGTGGATAACCTGTACATCAACTATATTATTGCACTAGTAACCATATTGGCCATCGTGGCACTGGTGTGGTTCCTTCGCAAAAAGAAACCGGTTAAGGAAGTGGTTGGGGCACGATTGCCAGAGCTAACCCCGTTTGATAAAGCTATGCAGGCTTTAGCGGGTATAAGCAGGGGTGCACTGTCAACGCCCGGAGAGGTGAAGCAGTACCATATCCGGTTGAATGCTATTCTTCGGGATTATTTACGGGCAAGGGGTGTTTTGCGATCGCCGGACAGCAGTAATGAACAATTGGTGGTTTCTGCCAAGAAAGTAATGGATACCGAGCAGTTATACCAGCTGGCCCAATCGTTACGGTTAACCGATGCCGTAAAATTCGCCAAATACCAGCCCGGCCCGGAGGAGAATGAAAAGGTATACGAGGACATTGCAGCCACTATACGCGCCGTGGAAGAAGATTTCCTGCAGCGCCAGGCATTACAAAGACAGGAGCAGGCACGATTGGAACAGATGAAACAAACTCAAAAATCAGCCCATTGATCAAGAGCTATTTTGATAGTATCGATTTCGCATGGCCATGGATGTTATGGTTGTTGTTACTGCTGCCTTTCCTGGCAGTTTGGTACTGGAAGCAACAGCGATTCAGGAGCGGATCCGTTATATTATCCACCACGGCAGCCCTGGAGCAAGTGCGAAGTGGCTGGAAGCGCCGGATCCTCCACCTTCCCTTTGTGCTTCGCTTGCTGACACTTGCCTGTATCATACTGGCTATGGCGCGGCCCCAAACGCGTTTTGATGAAGAGCAGGTGAGTGGGGAAGGGGTTGACATAATATTGTGTATAGATGTGAGTGGCAGTATGTTGGCGCAGGATTTTAGTCCCAACCGCCTGGAGGCTGCCAAGCAGGTAGCAGCAGATTTCATTGATTCCCGCAAAACCGACAGGGTTGGAGTCGTGATTTTTTCTGGCGAAAGTTTCACGATTTGTCCCCTGACAACAGATAAGGGGGTACTCAAGAGCCAGGTTTTTGGCATACAGAGCGGGTTACTGGAAGATGGTACCGCCATCGGATCGGGGCTGGCCACCAGTTCCGACCGGCTCCGGACGAGCAAGGCAAAAAGCAAGGTGGTGATATTGCTGACCGATGGTGAAAACAATGGCGGGCAGATACCGCCGGTGACTGCCAAGGAGATCGCGAAACGCCTGGGCATCCGAGTTTATACGATTGGGGTAGGAAGTGAAGGGTATGCACCCATTCCAGTTCAGGCCGATGACGGGTCGGTACAAATGCAGCGGGAGAAGGTGAATATTGATGAAAAGTTGCTGACACAGATAGCGAATGAAACAGGGGGCAGGTATTTCAGAGCGCAGGACAATGAGGGGCTGCAGAAGATCTATGAAGAAATTGATACCCTGGAGAAATCAACCATTGAGGTCAGCGCTATCCGCCGGTACACCGAGAAGTTCCTGCCACTGGCATTAGCGGCCATACTCTTTCTGTTCCTCGAGTGGGTGTTACGCTTCACGGTGCTGAAAAAATTCCCGTAACCCGGATTGTGGTACATTCGTGATGAAATTTTCGAATGAAAGCAAGAGTGTATAAGAGTACGGGAAGCTGGTATATCCTTAAAGACGAAAGCGGAGCAGCCTTCAATGGACGCATTAAAGGAGTTTTGAAAATTGAGGGGATTACTTCTACAAACCCGATAGCCGTGGGTGACTGGGTGGATACGGAGATGGAGAATGAGCTGGAGCATACGGTGACAATAACGGGGATACATGACCGCCACAATTACATTGCAAGGGTATCGCCGCATCGCAAGGCCCAGCATCATATCATTGCTTCCAACCTTGACCAGGCAATGGTGTTTGCCACTTTACGGGAGCCCCGCACCTCGCAGGGATTCATCGACCGTTTCCTCATCACCGCAGAAGCGTATCATATACCCGCAATTATCGTTTTCAATAAAGCTGACATATACCGGGAGAAGGAATTGGAAAAGTATGCTGAACTGGAGGAGATGTATGGTGAAGTGGGCTATAAAACTGTCTTGATAAGTGTCAGGGAAGGAACTGGTATCGATGAGCTGAAAGGGCTGCTGCAGGATAAGACCACGCTGATCAGCGGCCATTCCGGTGTGGGTAAATCCACATTCATCAATGCGGTATTTCCTGAAATATCCCTGCGTACCCAAGAGGTAAGCGGGTGGAGCGGAAAGGGATTGCACACGACTACTTTTGCAGAAATGTTTGACCTGCCAGGAGGAGGCCGGATCATCGATACGCCTGGAATCCGGGAGCTGGGGCTGGTAGGCATCACTCGCCAGGAGTTGTCACATTATTACCCGGAGATGCGTGCCATACTTACCGATTGCCAGTTTAATAATTGCCTGCATCTGAATGAGCCGGGGTGCGCCATCAAGGAAGCAGTAAATGCTGGGAAGATCCATATCGACCGGTATGTCAGTTATTGTACCATACTGGACAGCATTGATGAGAAGAACTATTAAGGTTAAAGAAATTATAATGGGGTTCTGCTAAACAGTTCATACAGCAAATCCTGCAATTCAGTCGGCGCAGGGTATCATCGTGTGACGGGCATAATATATTCGTGCCCTCAAATAAACCTTATCAATTTAACGCGATGAAAAGTAAACCTTATTTTTTTATGTTGCTGCTGGCACTTTCTGCTAACAGTTATGGACAGGGGCTGATGAAGCGGCTCAAAGACAAAGCCTCTGAGGTATCGGTAAATGCGGTGGGCCGTGGTGTGGAGAAGAAAATTGACAAAGCCATGTCGGGTGGGTCCGGGAAGTCGAGGGATGTGGTGCCGGAAACCCGGGAGAAGCCGCAGGCAACCGGAAAAGATGCCGGGAACTCCGCTGATGCCGGCGCTGCCAGGAAAGAGCCCAAACTCATTAAAAGCCAAAGCCGGTTTGATTTTGTTCCGGGCAGTACCATCTTGTACCAGGAAGACTGGTCGCAGGATGTTGTGGGAGAGTTCCCTTTGAAATGGTTTACCAGGACCACCGGGGAGGTAGTAACCCTGGATGGTTTTGAGGGCAAGTGGTTAAGGATGATACCAGATGGCGAGTACCTGTCACCCCAGATTGCGCTGAAAGAAAACTATACGATCGAATTTGACCTGATTGAGGTTACTCCGCATAGGGGGTATTTACCAGCGGCTTTCACTTTTGACCTTTATGATAACGGCAAAGGCAGGTTCGTGTTCAACAGCCAGGAGTACCGGATACAGGACCGATTATCCTTTGCCATCACTCCCCGCGCCAGTAATTCACATGCGGCCCTTTCCACCTGGGATAACGGCAGCCGGATATTCAACGAATCCACGGCAAGTGTACCTGGATACTTTGAAAAGCGCAGTACGGTAGTGCACCTGGCTATGAATATACAGGGACAAAGGATTCGGGTGTGGGTAGACGATAATAAAGTATATGATGTGCCGGATGCGGTACCAGCGGGTACAACGTTTAACCAAATGAAATTTGGAGTGAGTTCCACCAATTATACCAAAGAGGAAGCTGGTTTTTTTGTTACCAATATCAAGCTGGCAGCAGGATCCGCTGATACGCGTTCGAAGTTGCTTACGGAAGGAAAGCTGGTGACGACGGGCATCCTTTTCGACCTGGGCAGTGATATGATCAAAGCTGTGTCGCACCCGGTGTTGAAAGAGATTGCGGATGTCCTGAAAGAATCACCTTCCACCAAGATCAGCATCATCGGGCATACGGATAATATAGGTGAAGCGGCTGTGAACCTGGACTTATCCAGGAAGCGGGCGATAGCGGTGAAAACATATTTGGAAAAGGAGTTTGGAATAGAAGGGGGAAGAATGAATACCGAAGGCAAAGGAGCTGCTCAGCCGGTTGCATCCAATGATACGCCGGAGGGGAGGGCCAACAACCGCCGGGTTGAATTTATCCGCGAGTCTTCAAAATAGATCAAGTTCATACGGTTGGGTCAAAGTAAAGGCCCCTGGATGGATCCGGGGGCCTTTTTAGGCATGAAGTTGGAATGCTGGATTATTTTTTCGCAATGCGATACAGCTTACCCCCATCTGTAACCGCATATAAGGCTCCGTCACGGCCTTCTGTAACATCACGGAAACGTTCTCCCTCTCCGGCGAGGATGCGTTCTTCGCCCACCACCTTGTTATTTTCGATCACGATCCGCGCAATATGGGTACTGCTCAGTCCGCCAATGAAGAGGTTGTTTTTCCATTCGGGAATTGCGTCACCGGTATAGAAGGTCATCCCGCTGGGAGACAAGGTAGGATCCCAGTAGTATACGGGTTGCTCCATACCTTCTTTTTGCTGGATGGCATCACCGATGGTATTACCGCCGTATTCGATGCCGTAAGTGATTACCGGCCAGCCATAATTTTTGCCGGGTTGCACGAGGTTGAGTTCATCACCTCCCCGCGGTCCGAATTCAGCTTCCCAGAGGTCGCCGGTAACGGGGTGGAAGGCCAGGCTTTGTACGTTGCGATGACCATAGGAATAAAACTCCGGACGGGCGCTGGTGTCGTTTTCCCAGGGGTTACCGGGTGCAGGTTTGCCTTCCGGGGTGATCCGGATGATTTTTCCCAGTCCAGATTTAAGGTCCTGCGACTGGTGCCTGGTTTTCATATCGCTGCGTTCACCGGTACTGAAAATGATATTCCCAGTTTTATCAAATAAAATCCGGGAGCCGTAATGTGCTGCCCCGTTATAAGCAGGGGTAGCGCGGTAGATGACCCGGGCTCCTTCAATTGATTTTTCATCAGCAGCCAGGGTGCCGCGGGCAACGGAAGTGAGGTTCCCACCGCTTACATCTTCCGAGAAGGTCCAGTAAACCGTTCGGTTGGATTCATACGCGGGGTCGAGGGTGATATCGAGCAAGCCACCCTGTCCTTTTGCATTTACGCGGGGGAGACCAGTGATGGGTGCGCTTATCTGGCCATCTGTAGTGGCGATCCGCAGGGTACCTCCTTTTTCGGTAATGAGCAGCCTGCCATCCGGGAGGCTAATGACCGCCCAGGGATTTTTCAGGTCGCTGGAGAGAACCTTGCCTTCGTATGGGGTCGTGGTTTTTACACCCTGGATCCTTGTTTGTCCCGGGAAAGCCGGCTTATACGGAGTGTTCGCTGCTTTTGTTTCCACCGGGGGGAGTTTGGTGGTATCTGTGGATGCAATTGTCCCTTCCGGGGTGGTTTGGCTGCTGCAGGCCAGCATTGATATTGCGAGAGCTGGTGCAATTCCAAACAATGATCTGTTCATAATTGAGTATTTTGATGATTCAGTTGGTCCTGTAAACTTACTGATCAAAATACAAAAAGCCTGCAAAACCATGCAGGCGGGGATTTTTTCCGGGAAGGGCGGGTAGGTTTCAGGAGATAAATTTCCGCGCCGTATTGATCAGGAGCCTGGATTCCAGGAATGTGGCCACCTCTGCAACTGCCCTGTTATCTTTATCTACGGCTTTACGCACCTGTTTGGGGTAAATACAGATGCCGGTGTAGATATTGTAATGGAGTGTGAGGGGATGACCTTTGTAATTAAAGTCCCAAATGAGGGAATCAAAATCGTCGAGTTTGTTGTTAAATCGGATCTTAAGTTCTTCGGCGAGCAGGTTGGCGACCTGGTAGAAACGTTTGAGGCCGCCCTCTTCATCAATGATGGCTTCCGTGAACCCGTCGTGGGTATGCAGTTGGGGGCACATATATCAGGATTTAGGGTTAACGGTATCCATTGCAGCGCTCTGGATCATTGCTGTTCAGGCAGAAGTATCCGGCACTGCCCAATCTTGGGGGTCAGTGGTTCCTTTTTTAAGCTTTGAATTTCTTGGCCTTGGGAACTTTTTCTCCACTCAGGATGCGTTCGGCTCCTACGGCTTTACCATTCGCGGGGCAACCGTATTTGGGTTTGAAGACACTGCAGGAAGCCAATGTCAATACCAGGGCTGCACCCAGCAACATCACACCCGAACGAACCTGTCTCATATCGCTTTTCTTTTAATAACGGAAAAATATAGAAAATAGTATGCCAAAGCCCGCTTTAGGTGTCTGACACCTGTTCGGGGGACGTTCGGACGTGTCAGACACCCTGGTCAACCTGGTGGCGGAACCAACCGGAATAGCGGACATAATTGTTAGCGATGCGGTCAATTTCTCCATGGATCAGCTCCTGGGAGATATCTTTAACCTTTTTGGCCGGAACCCCTGCATAAATACTGCCCGGTTCACACACGGTTCCTTCCAACACTACCGCGCCGGCGGCAATTATAGTATTGCTGTGTACCACGGCATTATCCATAATTATGGAGCCCATCCCCACCAGTACATTATCGTGGAGGGTACATCCGTGAACAATGGCGTTATGCCCGATGGAAACGTTGTTTCCGATTAGGGCCCTGGTTTTCTGGAAGGTGGCATGGATCACGGCGCCGTCCTGAACGTTTACCTTATTGCCCATCCGGATACTATTAACGTCGCCCCTGATCACTGCGTTGAACCAGAAGCTGCACTGGTCGCCGGTTACCACGTCGCCCACGATAGTGGCGTTGGGGGCAATAAAACAATCGTTTCCAAATTTGGGGTAAACACCTTCTACGTGTAAAATCACTGCCATGCTGCCAGATTTTAAATTGCTGAATAAGTATTGCTGCATCAAATATCAGCATCTTTGTGTAATAGCTACTTTATGAATCAGCGGCAGGTATTTTTACAGCATGTGGCGCAAACTTCTCCCGCCCCCCTTGCACTGGAGATCGTTCGTGCCAGGGGAGTGATCCTGGAAGACAGGCAGGGGAAGGAATACATCGACCTGATAGCGGGTATAAGTGTTTGCAATGTGGGGCACTGCCATCCCAAAGTGGTGAAAGCCATACGGCGGCAGTCGGAAGAGTACCTGCATTTGTTGGTATATGGTGAATTCGTAGAGACGCCGCAGGTGCGGTATGCCAAACTGCTGACGGACCATTTACCAGATAGCCTCAACTGCGTATATTTCACCAACTCCGGTGCTGAGGCAACTGAAGGGGCCATGAAACTGGCCAAACGGGTAACCGGCAGGCCCTACATCATTAGCTTTAACAAGTCTTATCATGGATCCACGCAAGGGGCGCTCAGTATAATGGGAGATGAATACTGGCGGAATTCCTTTCGTCCACTGTTGCCGGGCATCCTGCATCTTCCTTATAATGACCTGGGCGTACTGCATCATATTACGGAGCAGACGGCTTGCGTGATCCTGGAGACCATACAGGCCGAAGCGGGAGTAAACGCACCGCTGAAAAGCTGGATTACGGCTATCCGGGACCGTTGTAACGAGACCGGAACTTTATTGGTAATGGATGAAATTCAGACTGGCTTTGGGCGAACCGGAACCCTATGGGGATTTGAACATTTCGGTGTGGTACCGGATATTGTATTATTGGGAAAGGCTCTCGGTGGAGGTATGCCGCTGGGAGCGTTTGTTGCAAAAAGGGAATTGATGCAAGCGTTAACGCTGAACCCGGTGCTGGGGCATATCACCACCTTTGGTGGGCATCCTGTTTGTTGTGCAGCGGGGTTGGCAGCCCTGAACGTTTTACTGGAAGAGGGACTGCCTGCAAAGGTGGCAGAGAAAGAGATCATTTTCCGGGAAATGTTACACCATCCTGCTATCCGAGAGGTTCGATCCCGGGGATTGCTGATGGCAGTTGTATTTGACAGTTTCGATACCAATAAGCGGGTAATCGATAAGTGCCTGGAAAAGGGGCTGCTGACGGACTGGTTTCTTTTTGCACCCGAATGCATGCGTATTGCACCCCCATTAACCATTACGCGGAAGGAGATCCGGAAAGCTTGCGGGATCATCCTGGAAGCCCTGGAAGCATTATAATTCAGTGGGGGCGGCGCCTGAAGTTTATGAAATAAGCGAGCTTTCCTGTATTTTGGTGCATTATACCTTATCTATGAAATGTCGTTCCCTTTTACCCCTTCTTGTACTTACCCATTGTCTTTTTGCCAGTATCCGGGCCAATGCCCAGGAAGCCAATTCCCTGTTATGGCGCATTTCCGGGAAAGGTCTTCGCATACCTTCCTATCTTTTAGGTACGATAGAATTAACTGACCGACGGCTGTTTCAGTTTGGGGATTCTGTATACCACTATATCCAACAATCGGAGGGTTTCGTCTCCTCGCTTGACATGGATAAGTTATCGCGTGAAATGCTTGGTTCGTTATTGAGCCGGGAAAGTGCAGAAAAGAAAGTAATGTTAAAAGATATGCTCAGCCCGGGTCAGCAACGCGCGTATGCATCGGGGTTATCAAAGCAGTTTGGAAAGCCATTCCGGGAAATCAATTACAATGAGCTGAGGAGCTTGTTTGAAAATCACGAGTACCTGACCAGGGGGCCGGATGATATGTCCACAACGATGGATCCCTGGCTGTATGAGATTGCCAAACGAAAGGGTAAAGTTTTAGGCGGTTTAGAGACTTATGAAGAAGTTACAGAGGGTTATAGCAATAACCTGGAGACCATGATTCAGTTTGTTTTAAAGTCCGCCACGGAGAAACAAAAGGAGCAGGATCAATTTATCAAATTATATACAGGGGGAAAACTCCAGGAGTTAGGTGAACTGGCGGCAAAAAAGTACCCGGTTGCCTTTGGACCGGGCAACAAGAGGATCCACCGCATACTTCACAGAATTGACAGCGTTTCCTCATTGCGTTCCACCTTTTATTCGGTTGGGGTTCATTTATTAGGTGGCCGGCAGGGGTTGCTGCAAGCGTTGCGAGTGGGCGGGTATACCGTAGAAGCGGTAGCCGCCGGGAAACCCGTCGCATACCAATTGCATGAAAGAAAACCCTCTGACATCACCTGGTATTCCACTGCAGGGGCTGACAGCCTCTTCGAGGTACAAATGCCAGGCCGGGCAGTATCGGCCCCAATGGCTGTAATACCAGCAAAAGCATCCATTTATTTCGACACTTATACCATGTCGGCCTATGTTTTTGCAAGCCTGGCTATGCCCGGCCTGAGCAGAGCGAATACCGATACGGCATTGGATAAATTTGCAGAGGGATTTGCGCAGCACGGTGAAGTGTATGTGGATTCTGCGCTTTCCAGGGGAAGGTACAGGGGAAGGCACCTTGAAATCGAGATGGAGCAGGGATATAACTGCATGCAGGTTTGGTGTATCAATGATCAGCTCGTTTTCAATATGTTCGTTTCCACTTCTGGAAAACCTGTCAGGAGTGATCTCAATCAATATTTCCAGTCGTTTACCATTAATGAAAAGAAAGCAGGATTGGAAACCCGTGGCTGGTCGGTGGTGCAAACCGGCATAGGGGGACTTGTTTTTGAATCACCGGTAAGAATGTCGCGTGAAACGGGCATATTAGATTCTGCATGGAGGCAAACGAGCTTTTACAATTTTGACGACCAGGGGCAGAATTATTACATGGCTAAAATAATTGAAACCCGGCAGGGATATTATTCCAATACGGATACGGGTTACATGGTAAATGCGGTGAGGGAACTGGAGAATAATCCGAAAGCAACATCCATACATACACGAAGATCTGTTATACATGGCCAGCAGGCAATGGAGGTGAACCTGGTAATGAAAGAAGCAAGCGATTCGGTGCATGTAAGGATGATTGCATTTAATAAGGGCAACAGGAGGTTTATTCTGATCAATTCGCACGCACAAGTTGCCGGCCATTCTCATGAGGATGCGGATCGGTTTTTCCGTTCCGTGGCATTTGAACCGCAGGAAGCTCCTATTGCATTTCTACGTTCCGAGTGGGAAGGAGGTTTCCGGGTTAAAGCACCCGCTCCATTTCAGCAGGATACGACATTGGAAGTAACGGAAAAGCAGCGTTATATTATGTATGACAGCGTTCATAGCATAACCACCTATGTAGATGTGGACCCATTATACAAGTACTATTCCACCGATTCCGACAGTACTTTCCTGCTGAATCACCTATCCATGCATGAGCAGGAGGGAGATTCCCTCCTGCATTACACTATCGGAGTACAAGACAGCCAACCTTATATCAATGTCCTTTTCAGCATGCCGGGTACTGAAAACCTGAAATGGGTTAAGATGCAGCCCAGCGGCGATTCCCTGTATTCCATTTATACGCACATACACCCCGAAATTCAGCGATTACCACTTTACCAGGATATGTTTACATCCTTTGGAATCATAGGTGGGGCAAATCCATCCTCTTATCGGAATTCCAAGGCGGGGGTCCTGTTCAATGACCTGCTGATACCGGATGACCTGGTATTTGAGGCTGCCAAAGAAGCCCTGGGAAGCATGAATTTCCGGCAGGAAGATATTCCTCTCCTGCAGCAGGCTGTGCTGCATCCCTACCAGGATTTTGATGAGTACCGGTATTGTACACACGATATGCTGGTTGAAAAGCTTGTGTCGGCCAATCACCCATCCACGCTCGCATTCCTTACCGGTGCATATACACAACATAAATACCGGAATAAGGAATTACAATACCCCCTGCTTTCCGGACTTGCCAGGATGAAAACCCGGGAAGCAACGCTGGCAATCAAACAACTGCTCCAGGGAGGCTTGCCGCGGGAAGGCAATGCCAATATTTTATATACTCCATTCCTGGATAGTGTGGAACTGGTCTCTTTGCTGATGCCGGATTTGCTGGAGTATGCAGCTGACAGCATTTTCGTAACCTTGTTGCCAGCCCTGCTTCTTGAGTTAAAAGACAAGGGATTTTTATCTGAGGTTCAGTTTCATTCCGTCAAACCGGCCATGGTGCAACTTGCCCGGAAATATGAGCAGTTGCTGGCCAGCGATAGTACACTCTACCCGCAACAATTTTTCCAGTTGTCGAGGTTATTGGCCCGCTATGGAACAGCAGATGATTTCCAGTTATTGCATGCATTAGGCAGGGCTGGTAATATTGATGTGAAGTATACCGTGGTAACAACCCAGCTTGACAATAATCAAACAGCGGATCCTGGCTGGCTGAAGTTATTGGCAGGAGATGAGTATTACAGGATAAAACTCTATGAGTCTCTTGAAAAGAACAAGCAGTTGAAACTCTTCCCCGCTGCGTATGCAACAGCAAAACATTTAGGAAGCAGCAGACTTAATTCGGTGCTGGATGGAGAAGCCGGTGTCTTCCTCATTGAATATTTGTCTGAGCATAAAAGGAAATCGGGGAGGAAAGCTCAATTATTTTCCCTTTTTCGGGTAACCCTGGGAGAAGGTGAAGCTGCCAGCCAATATTTAGGAGTAGCAGGGCCTTTTGATGGGAAAGATCCGATGAAAATGGCGGGAGAAAGCAGGGTAGGTGTCTATACGATGGAGCCATTGGATACGTCTGATCCGGTCAGGCAACTCGAAAAATTTCTGCTGGAGTGGGAGTGATCATTCCACTTCAACGACCACTTCCACTTCCACGGCAATATTGTTTGGGAGGGCGTTCATGCCAACCGAGGAACGTGCATGCTTACCTCTTTCACCAAAGACGGCTACCATCAGGTCTGAATAGCCGTTCATCACCTTAGGTTGGTTGGTGAAATCGCTGTGTGAGTTTACCATTCCCAGTACTTTAACAATACGCTTTACCTTTCCCAGGTCACCCAGGTGTGCCTTTAGTACTGCTATATGGTTGATAGCAACCAGGCGTGCGGCTTCGTATCCCTGTTCAACGGTGAGCTCCGATCCCAGTTTTCCGGTAACATCGGTGCCATCTGGCCTGGAGGGGCCCTTTCCTGCCAGGAACAGGAGGTTTCCGGCCTGCACCACGTTTACATAGTTCGCAACGGGTTCTTTGGGTGTGGGAAGGGTGATACCGAGGTCTTTCAATTTCTGCTCGGGGGATTGCGCGGAAACTACCAGTGTGGTGCAAGCGCAGATGATGAGTAATACGTATTTCATCCTGTATACTTTATTGTTTATACCTGATCATCCTGCAATAAAATTATATAAAATTCCAGCCAATATTGCCCCTGCCAAAGGGCCTACTACCGGAATCCAGGAGTAGTTCCAGTCGCTGCTACCTTTTGTTCCAATCGGCAAGAGCATATGTGCTATTCTGGGTCCCAGGTCGCGGGCGGGATTGATAGCATAGCCGGTAGGACCTCCCATGCTCAGGCCTATAGCCAGAACAACGAAGGCCACGGGCAATGCGTCCAGGGCTCCCATGCTGCTGGCGGGCGAAACGATCATCAGGACCAGGAACATGAATATGGCGGTGGCAACCATTTCGGTCAGCAGGTTACTGACCGGGTTACGGATAGCTGGTCCGGTGCTGAAAATGGCGAGTTTGGCGCCGGTGTCTTCAGTTGCCTTAAAATGATCCCGGTACATCAGCCATACCAGGAATGAACCGGTGAAGGCACCTGTCAGTTGTGACAGTACATAGAAGGGCAGTTCAGACCAGCTGAATTTTCCCGTAACTGCCAGTCCAACAGTTACCGCCGGATTCAGGTGGGCACCGCTGAACTTTGAAACGGCATATACGGCAACAAAGACCGCCATGGCCCATCCAAAAGAGATCACGATCCAGCCGCTGTTGAAGCCTTTGGAATGTTTGAGTAGTACGTTGGCGCAAACGCCGTTGCCAAAAGCAATCAGTATGGCAGTGCCGATGTATTCCGCCAGGTAGGGATGCATCATATCAATTTTAATTGGTTAGGATTTGTTTTACCGAGTAATATTTTGCCATGTCCAGGAAGGCGGTTACCTGTTGTTGTTCCCAGTCAGCAGGATATCCGTACTCCTGAGCCAGCAGGTGCGCCACTGTTGCTGCTGATTCCATGGCTGCCTGTGCGTCCAGCAGGATAGCCCTGGTTCTTCGGCAAAGGGCATCTTCCACCGTCATGCACATTTCCTGCCTGGCTGCCCAGGCGATCTGTGCTTTGGTGTAGGGCAGGGAGGGATGAATTTTTTCTGCCATACCAGGTTCTGTTGATTCGATGTCACGTATCATTTGCAGGTCGGTTCCATAATAATATGCGGGATCGGAATAGTTGATTTTTTCAGTTGCACCATGGATCTTCAGGTCTTCGGTTACACACGCCCTGTCCGGTAGTTTTTTATTTTCAATGGCGATGCGTAACAGGTCTTCGGCCATTTTGCGGTAGGTGGTCCATTTCCCGCCGGTGATACTCATCAGCCCACTATCGCTGACTTCAATATAGTGATCCCTTGAAAGGGCAGCCGTAGTATCCGCATTGCCCTTCACCAGTGGGCGCAAGCCGGAAAATACAGACAATACATCGTCTCTTTTCGGTTGTTGCTTCAGGTAAGAGGCGATATGTTCCAGTATAAAGTCGATTTCTTCTTCCGTAGGCCGGGGTTCCGCTTCGGGTGATTTCACCGGGATATCGGTGGTTCCTATGATCAGCTTGTTATGCCAGGGAACTGCAAAGAGGACCCTTCCGTCAGAAGTTTCCGGTACCAGGATGGCAGCGTCTCCGGGCAGGAAAGATTTGTCTACCACCAGGTGGGTACCCTGGCTTAGCGATAGAACCGGCTTTTTACCCGGGTCGTCGGCTTTTCTCAGTTCATCGGTAAATACACCGGTAGCATTAACCACCAGGGTAGCATTTATCGTGTAAGGGAGATCGTTAAGTGTATCCCTTGCAATGACGCCGGTTAAAGCACCCTCCTGTTTGATAAAGCTTTCCGCTTTCATGTAGTTGACCAGCACCGCGTGTTGTTCTAGGGCTGTTTGTGCCATATTAATGGCCAACCTGGCATCATCAAACTGCCCGTCGTGAAATAAAACACCTCCCCGAAGTCCGTCCGGATCCAGGGTTGGCGCTAGGTGCAGGGCTTCATCTCTTGAAAGGAGAACGGAAGGCCCCAATCCCAGTTTACCGGCCATCCAATCGTAAATTTTTAATCCCAGCCCGTAGTAAGGGCCTTCCCACCATTTATAATTGGGTAACAGAAAGGATTGATTTTTCACGAGGTGGGGTGCATTTTTTCTTAAGAGACCTCTTTCTTTTAATGCTTCCATCACGAGTTTAATATTGCCCTGCTGCAGGTACCGGACGCCTCCGTGCACCAGTTTGGTTGACCGTGACGATGTGCCTTTCGCAAAGTCAAATTGTTCCAGCAATACTGTGTGGTAGCCCCGGGAAGCCGCATCGATCGCTATCCCAAGGCCTGTTGCGCCTCCGCCGATAATACAAAGGTCCCACTGGGTGCGTTCTTTCAGGGCATTCAGCATGGTGGAGCGAAGCATGTGCAAAATTTGGTTTGATGGTTACGTTATTTCGGTCGGTTGGCCTGTTTATTCCTCATTGGCCCAGGCGATACTGGCCCTTATGGCCCTGTTCCACCCATGTAATAAAGGTTGCATTTCTTCTGCGCTCCTGGAGGGGTAGAAGTATTTATCGGCTTTCCATTGTTGTTGGATGTCGGCAACACTTTCCCAATATCCAACACCCAGGCCGGCCAGGTAAGCAGCACCCAGGGCGGTGGTTTCGTACACTTCGGGCCTTATTACCGGAACCTGCAGTACATCACTCTGGAATTGCATTAAGAGATTGTTGATGGTGGCACCGCCATCCACCCTTAATTCCCGGATGGGCAGGCCGGCATCGGATTCCATTGCCTTTAAGACATCTTTCACCTGGTACGCGATGCTTTCAAGGCAAGCCCTGGCGATATGCGCCTTGGTGGTGCCCCTGGTCAGGCCAAACACGGTTCCCCGCGCATGTTGGTTCCAGTGAGGCGCTCCCAGTCCCGCAAATGCCGGTACCACATACACGCCGTCGGTATCCTGCACCCGGGCCGACAGTTCCTCAATGTCTGCCGATGACCTTATAAGGTGAAGACCGTCGCGCAGCCATTGTACCACGGCGCCTCCAATGAAAATACTGCCTTCCACCGCATACTCCACCCTGTTATTTATCTTCCAGGCCACGGTCGTGAGCAGGTTATTTTCTGACCTTACGATCTTGTCGCCCGTATGCATCAGCATGAAACATCCGGTTCCATAAGTATTCTTGACCATTCCGGGCTGCGTGCATTGCTGCCCGAATAAAGCAGCCTGCTGGTCGCCGGCGATTCCGGCAAGCGGTATGTTGGCATTTTTCACGACACTTTCACTAACCGCAAAGATCCGGCTGCTTTGTATGATCTCCGGCAAAACGGATGCGGGGATATCGAACAGTTTCAGTAATTCTTCGTCCCATTCGCAGGTGGAAATATTCATGAGCATGGTGCGTGACGCGTTGGAGACGTCGGTCACATGTACTTTTCCGCTGGTGAGTTTCCATGATAGCCAGGTATCGATGGTGCCGAAGGCCAGTTCTCCTTTTACAGCTTTTTCCCTGGCACCACTAACGTTGTCGAGTATCCATTTTAGTTTGGTGGCCGAGAAGTAAGCATCCGGCACCAGACCTGTCTTTTCCTGTATCATGGGTCCCAGGCCGTCAGCTTTTAACTGGTCGCAATATGACGCCGTACGCCTGTCTTGCCAAACGATGGCATGGTAAACAGGCCGGGAAGTCACACGGTCCCATACAACCGTAGTTTCTCTCTGGTTGGTAATTCCCATCGCTGCGATATCACTGGTGGTCAGGGAAGCTTTGGCTATGGCTTCTGCCAGTACGGAAAATTGGGATGCCCATATTTCTTCCGCATCGTGTTCCACCCATCCGGGTTGGGGGTATAGTTGCGTAAACTCCTTTTGTGCAACATGGCAGATTTGACCATTTTTATCGAACAGAATGGCCCTTGAGCTGGTGGTTCCCTGGTCTAAAGCGAGTATGTATTTCTCCGGCATGCAATGGTGTTTTGGCTGAATAAGATAAGCAAAAAACACCGATGTGCCTCAGAATGCGAGCCTGAAACTACCAAAGATACCGAAGCGGCCAACGCGTTCCACCGGCAGGGGCTGGGGTAATACCCGCCAAACAAAATCAAGCCTGAATACCTTGAAGATATTGTCAACGCCCGTTCCCAGCTCCAGGTACAGTTTGCCGTCCAGGTCTTTGAACTGGTTATAGGGGTTATTGAAGTTAAGAGCTTTATTCGCATCGCTGATACCTCCAGTAATGCCCTTGGCACTCCAGAACTGCCGGAACTTCAGTTTACGCGTAAGGGGAATGTACCGGAACAGGCCGTTACCGATATTATGCTCTACATTGAATCCCGCATAACGGTCACTGATATATTCAAACCTGGCCATCAGGTTAAAAGCGTATTTATTATAATAATAGATCTCATTGCCCGGCATCACGTTGAGTAACATATAGGGTAGTGTGCCACTTGTTTTACCCGCAAACACATTGTAATAGATACTTCCGTATGGCGCCACTTTCATGTAATCGGAAACGCTGGCGTAGAGTTTGTCGTAGCTGTAATTGCTGTTGAATACATTTGGAATTCCCCTTGAATATTGTAATTCCAGTATGGGGAAAGCGCTGCCAAGGCTATAGCGGTTAAAGTTGGTTTCAAAGAATCGTTCGTTGTACCCGAAGCGGAGTTTGAGCCCCATCTCAAAATTATGGAGGGCGAGTCCTTTGCCGCCATTGGTGGTGAATAGTTCCTTGGGAGGAAGGTTGCTGAGTGGATCAAAATTTTTCTGGGTAGCATGCGCGGTAATGGAAATCCCCGGGTTCCATTCCCGGAAATATTCCAGTTTCGATTCCTGTATCTGCATGAACTTGATGGGAATTCCATTCTTGCGGATGGCCAGCGCGAAGATGTTGTCCGTACTGATTTCATCGTAATAGGTCTGCCCATTGTCCAGGTCCTTGGTATAACTGGCATGAATATAGGAACGGGGTGATCGGCTGAACAGGTATTTGCCTTCCAGTTTGTATTTGAATTGCTGGTCACCAAATCCATAGGCCAGGTAACCATGCAGGAACAGGTCTTTGTGGAATTTTGGATTGGTGCCCAGGTCAAAGCGCATGCGGAATCCTTCCCAGGAGTTGGCCGTCATCCAATTGTACCAGGGCCCGATCTCCAGGTTACCCACATTGCGGTATCCCGTAGCCAGGAAGTTAAGGGTATTGACGTATTTCCTGAACAAGGGCATTTTCTGCAGGGTGTCGATCATGGCATAGATGGCCTTTTCATTCTTGGTAAGGTCTTCGTGCCGCGAACCCGTCCAGAAACTGTCTGCGCGCAGTTTGGAGCCTTCCGCAAAATGGATCTCGGATTGCAGTTTGTTCCGGCTCACCGTATCCCGGATGAAAGGAGCATCCACTACCACATCTTTATAAGTGCTGGTTTTTCGCCCGATTACACCAAACCGGGTTTTGCCGATGGGCGCTATGTCCACCACGAATTTATCCTTGGAAAGAAACCAGGTGCTATCGTTGATCATGCGGAACTCCTGTATCAGGCTGAGCTTGTCTACGAAGTTGATGTTTGCTTCGCGGCTCAGGGCCAGAGTCATTTTTTGGATGGCCCAGGTGCCTTCGTGTACCCAGGCATCTCCCTCAAAGGTATTTTCTCCTTTCCGTTTACCGGTGAAGGTCCAGTGGATCACCCGCTGGCCTGCTACGTACTGCGTGTCCAGGACCTTGTAATGGTAATAAGCATCTCCGTTATCACTGATTGGACTAACAAACTGTTTGTCAAAAACGGGAATGAAATTACTGTACACGTTCACATTCTGCTCGGTACCGCCCAGGAACTTGGTCACACTTTCGTTGTCAACTCCCATGGCTTTTACCGCCTTGATGATTTCACGGGTCCTCCAGGGCGATTTCTGGTAATAATAGTCGGAGATGGTTTCGGTCAGGTATACGGGTAAGAAAGGCTGACCTTCGGAGGTATCGATATTTTCAAAAATGAACCCGAAGGGCCGAAGGGGACCGAAATCCTGCATTTTTTCTTTCTTGATACGGTTAAGGTCCAGTTCCAGCTTATTGTACAGTTCGTATTTGAAGGAGCTGAAGCGATAGCGGTCATTCCTGGGTTTATTTTTGACGATGCGTTTCCACATCAGGTAGCCCCGGTCGATCTTGCGTTTTACCACCACTTCGCTGGTGATCTTCCCTCTTTCCATATTCACGATGAGGTCGATGCTGTTGCCCCCGTCTTTACTGAGGCGCTGAGCCATGTCGGCACTGATACCAATGCGGACGTCCTGGTATCCTACATAAGTTATCTCGAGGGTGTCGGTGGGCCACTGGTCAAACCGGAAGCTGAAGGTGCCGGCGGAATCGGTCAGCCGGCCGGATTGCGACTGTACAAAACGCAGGCTGGCGAAGGGGATCCTTTCATCACTGAGTTTATCCTTGACATATCCCCGGATAATTCTGGTTTGTGCCTGGCCGTAGGATGCTGTCAGTAAGGTCAGCAGCAGCACCCCGAGCAGGCGGCTTTTGGGTTTGAGATCCATAGGAATGCAAAAGTAGTGTTATCAGAAGTCCACTCCCAATGCAAAATGAAGTATTGGCTTTCCTTTAAAGAACCCGCTCATTTCCCAGCCGGCATCCAGGCGCATGAAATAGCCCAACAGGGTGCTGCGGGCACCAAAACCGTAACCGCCAACAAAAGGACCAACGCCACCAGCCTTGATACGAACGGCATACGGGTCGCCCGGGTTGTCGCGGTAGATGATGCTGGGGCGCTTGATGCCATTATAAGCGCCGTTCCAGGCAGTGCCCAGGTCGATAAATTGGACCAGCTGGAAATTGCGCAGGAATGCGTTGTTGATGGGGCGCTTCAGCAGTGTGGTGAAGACGGGGAACCTAAATTCACTGTTCAGCACCACTGCATTGTTACCGTTGGCAATATTCTGGTTGAAGCCCCGCATGTTTACGGCAAGGGCCTGGAAGGCATAATCTGGATCTTCGGGAACGGCGTCGCTGTTAGCCTTGGGGAATAACCAGCCATCCTGTCCCCCCAGGTAGTACAGGATCTTGCGGTTACCCCAGGAGAAATCCCCCGCGGCACGGCCCGCCCAGATAAAATTCTGGAAGATGGGGTGGTAGTACCTGCCATCGAAGCCCACGTTAAAGGTATTGCGACCGTCTTTGTTGGCCAGCTCGCTCAACTGCATATTGTAATCGGCGTACACTTTGTAGCGCAGGCCATTCCAGATATTAGTAGCCTTTTCTACAGCATTGTCGTGAACATATTCCAGTCGCATCAATCCATAAGTGGTCTTCTGGTCGGGTTCGCCTACGGTGGGAGGCAGTTCTACAATTGCCTTTGTAACCACCTTGTCTAACCGAACGCCGGTGTTCAGGCGGATGCTACGTACCCGGTCCAGCGGGTAACGTATCCCGGCCTGGAACAAATTCGTGAACAACTTAGCAGGTACCCCCAGGCTGGTATTCTGGAAAATGGTTTGTCCCACGTCCGTTCTGCGATAATACAAGGCGGTATAGTCTACCCGCTTTTTCAGGTAATCAAAGCGGGCCATATATTCTGAACCCGAATTGAAAAGAGATTGGGAACCCGGAATAAATATATTGGGGTTGCCCACATTAATGGGTACTCCCTGGCCGGCGGTATTGATCAGCGGTGAACGGAACATTCCAGTAAAGCGGAGATCTTCCATGAGATCGAATACCGTCACTTTGAACATGCCGTTGAATCCATTATTGGAGCTATTGGTCACCGGTAGTGATCCCGTATAGGGTTCATAGCGGGTGATCAGTACGTCGTTGTTGAACAGGGACCCGGTAACCTGGTCCACGGAAAACTTGAGGCGATAGTCAAACCTTCCCGCCTTGCGGAGGATGGAGGGCTGCTGCGTTTCCCTGTCGAGGTCGCTCCGTTGGGTGGTATCTGCCGGCTCATCGTCAAATTCTGTTTCGAACTCGGTCTTGCGCGTGGTATCCACCCCTTCGGGCTGCTGGAACTGCAAGGCGTTGCCTGCCGCCAGCCGCGCTTCGTCAATAGTGCGGCGACGGAAATCGGTGGGCCTCGGGTTGATGTTGCGCCTGCGCAGGGTGTTTTCGTCCACCTTCAGCTTATACAGGAATTTCAGTTCACCCTCCTGCCGCACTTCGCTCACCTGGTCCTGGTCGCCGGCCGACTTGGTTTCCTTTAATCCGCTCTGGTAATTGGTTAGCGGGAATACATAAGATGAATCGTTGGTGATGCTCATCGTGAAGATCGTATCGGGCTCCACCTTGTCGTAAAAACGCAGCAGGCTGTCGATATCTCGGTATTCCGGGTTGCGCAGTACATCATCGCCGATCCGGTATATGGTGTCTATACCTGCGCGCTCGGTGGAGAAGAATCCCGCAAAGCGGTTATTGATCCCATTTTCATCAGCCACAAAGGTGAAATGCGAGGTGTTGTATTGCGTGGGATAGCGGGCGTTCCCATATTTCAGGTTGCTCAGCTGCGAGATCTGCTTGAATTCGCTTTTATTGAAATTATCAACCAGGAAAATATTATACCTGTAATTGGAAGGCAGCACGGTATCGGCACTAACTGCGTTTACAGATGGCCGGTTGGAGGCATACAATATGCCCATTTTGTTCGGGAAAGCTACAAAAGAGGGGTCCAGGTCATCGTAAATATCATTGGTGATCTGTTCTGCCCTGCTGCGGTCTATCTTGAAGGTATAGATGTCGGATTGGCCATTTTTTACGGCACTCATCAGCAGGGTATTATCGTCTGTCATATACTTGACATCCTGGATCTGTTCAAACTCCAGTTCCAGTTTGTCGCCTTTGATCCTGCTGTAGATATCGTAGGTGAACATGCGCAGTTTGCCTTCAAAGCTGTAAACCACCAGCAGTTTATTGCCCTTGCCGTTCCAGGCCAGCAGGGGGTAGTGCGGGTCTTGTTTTGCTTCCAGGTTGCGGACGCCGTTGCGCAGCAATACTTTTTTGGTGGTATAGTCCTCGTAGAACACCACGTTCTGCAGTCCTTTTTTGTATTCCACCACGGCGTAGGCCTGGCTGCGTGGAGCGGGATTGGGCGTGAAATTGTAGAAGTCGGTGTTTTTATCGACCTCTTCCACCACAGACATGCTCCCCTTGGGATTATTACGCCTTCCCCGGATGTCCTTTCCGTATTTTTCTTCATTGTAGGTCATGAAGTCGCTGAGTAATTCCTTGAACTTCTTTTTGGCGATGCGGTTACTGGCGCCGTTCAGGTTGCGGTAGAGCCGGGCCAGGTAGAGGAAGTACTTGGTGTTTTCTTTTTTATAGACCTCTTCCATATAGCGCCAGAAGGAGTGGCCGGCCAGCAGGGGCTGGTCGTAGGCGAACTGGTAAAAGTTGCGGTATTTTCCGGAGAGTACGGCCGACTTCAGCTGGTCGTCCAGTTCTGTGCTCCAGTTCTCGGCGGCATAACCAACAAACCCGTCGGTGAGCCATTTGGGCAGATCCAGCAATGCCTGGTTGGCTGCAAACTCACCCAGGTCGTCTCCGAAGAGGATATTATCCAGCAGCACGCGGGCAATGCCCTGCCTCACCTGCAGGCGAAGGTGGCGGTGGTCACTGTTATAGTAAATGACCATTTTATTGTTAACGAGCTGTGTGTTGCCGCCGTTTACCTGGAAATCTGTCCGCAGGCCGATATTGGTCTGCTGGTAGTCGTTGAAACTGTTGTAAACCACGATATTGGTGCGGCGCTGCAGGCCGTATTCCATGAAGGTTTCGAGGTCGGGAAGTTCGATTTCAGCGATCTGGGCCACCGATTTGGCCAGGGGCTCGCCGTTTTGGCTGTAATAGCTGTTGAAATTATCGGTCTGGTAAAACTGCCACTTGAAATTCTTGTACTGAACCCTGTTTTTTCCAAATTCTATCGTATTCACCTGCGCGTTTACTGCGCCGTAAGCATTCAACAGGGAAAGGATGATGATCAGAGCAAGATTCTTCGGAAATTGCATACCCAATGATTGTGGTCTAAAATTATGGTTTTCAGGGTTAACCCCCTAATCGGACTAAAATAATACAGCTATGTTAACAATCCATTCTTTCGTCTTCAGCCCGGTGATGGAGAACACTTATGTGCTCTACAATGAAAGCGGCGAATGCATCATCATTGACCCCGGATGTTACCACCAGCAGGAGGAGCAGGAGTTAAAAGCGTATATCACCAACCATCGCCTGGTGCCCCGTTTGCTGCTGAATACCCATTGCCACCTGGACCATGTTTTTGGCAACCGCTATGTCCATGAGACCTGGAAGCTGGAGCTGCACATCCATCCCACCGAAAAAATCGTGCTGGATTATGCCCCTGAGGCGGGTAACCGCTGGAACCTGCCCTTCCGGAATTACGATGGTCCCCTCCATTACCTAAAAGGGGGGGATACCATTACCCTGGGGGACGACCAGCTTTCGGTCCTGGAGGCCCCCGGCCATTCACCCGGACATATCTGCTTTTATTCCGAAGCGCAACAGTTCCTGATCGGGGGCGATGTGCTGTTCCGCCACAGCATCGGGAGGACCGACCTGCCGGGTGGCAACCACCAGCAATTGCTGAACAGTATCCGGACGCAATTGTTCACGCTGCCCGACAAGGTGAAAGTATATCCTGGTCATGGGGAACCGACCACAATCGGTGAGGAGAAACGTAGCAATCCTTTTTTAAAGGCCCCTTAGGCGGGCCCATTCTTTTTGCTCGACCTTCCATACAAAAGCGCCATAAGCCAGCAGGAGCAGGGTTCCGCTGGCCAGGCTGAACCAGAAGGCGTCGTAGATCCATAGCAGCCCGCGGTGCAGCAGGTAGACCAGGGTCACCAGTACCAGGTAAGAAACCAGCTTTTTGGTGGCATAGGGTACGGGATAGTATTTCTGTCCCGCCAGGTAACTGGCCACCATCATCACCAGGTAACAGGCAAAAGTGGCCAGGGCCGCTCCCAGGTATTGCAGATGTGGTATCAGCAGCAGGTTCAACACGATGGTCAGCAGGGCACCACCGATGGTGATCCAGGCGCCGTACAGGTTTTTACCCGTGAGTTTGTACCAGATGCTCAGGTTATAATAAATACCCAGGAAAATATTGCCCATGGCCAACAGGGGAACAATGTACATGGCTTCCCCCCAGGCGGCCGATTTGAGGGTGATAATCCATTCCAGCAGGTCACGGTACAACCCGATCAGCAGGAACATAAAACTGCAGGCGATAACGAAAAATTTCATGACCCGGGCATAGGAGCGTTGGGCCCCCTCGTTTTTGCTCTGGTTAAAGAAAAAGGGCTCGGCAGCCATCCGGAAGGCCTGGATCATGATGGTTACCAGCACTGCCAGCCGGTATACGTTGGCGAAAATTCCCAGCTGGTGCCGGGCTTCTTCGGCCGGAAGGTCCACCACATGCTGGTAAATGAGCCGGCTGAGCATATCGTTGACCATGCCTCCCAACCCTACTATGATCAGCGGGTAGCTGTAGCGCATGACCTCTTTCCAGAGGGTGGGGTCAAATTCCCACTTCACCTGGCGCAGTTCTGGCAGCAGCAACAGGAAGGTGAAGATGCTGCCCAGCAGGTTCCCGATGAGGTACCAGCCGATGCCGATATCCATGGACTGGATCAAGCGCAACGGACTGTCGGGGTTATTAGAGATATACGCCGGTAAAAATCCCAGGAAGGTGAAGACCACCAGGAGATTCACCAGGATGCCGGCCACCCGCACAAAAGCGTAGCGTCGCGGGCGGTTTTCCTGCCGCAGCCGGGCAAAGGGCAGGGTGGCCAGGGTATCGAAGAGGATGATGCCGCACATCCAGGACAGGTATTCCGGGTGAGCGGTTAGTCCCGCCGCTTCCGCGATGGGTGCCCGGTTCAGCCACAGGGCAAGGGTGAAAAGGATGCTGCTGATGAACAGTGATACCGATAGGGTGTTATAGAGGTGTTGTTTGTCTTTTTCCTGGGAAAACCGGAAATAGGCCGTCTCCATTCCATAGGTGAAGAGCACATTCAGAAAAGGGATGATGGCATACACCTGGGTGATATCCGCGGTTTTGGAAGGCTGCGCAAACAGGAAGGGCAGGGCCATGTTCATCAGGTAACCGAGAAATCGGCTAACGATGGTGGGTACTCCATACCAGAGCGTTTGTCCGGCCAGTTTTTTTATTTCACTCAATGTTGGGATCCGGGTTTTCGCAAAAATAGTCGGAAATGGCTACTGCATCCGGATTTTGTAAATTTGTGTTCTTATAACCTTAAATCTTGAGTATGAAACGGATCCTGACACTGGCAATTTTGCTGGCCACCGTTGCAACGGCTTCTGCCCAGCCCATGGCCATGGACGGTGTTGCTGAATACCAGAAGAAAAAGATGCCCGCATCTGTAATTGAATTACCCTACTCCCCCGAAGTGGTGGAGAAAGCCATCGCCGATAAATTTGCGGCCCAGGGTATTAAGCCTGTTAAGATGCGCGACTACCAGTTATACCGCAATGTACCCATGGGATCGTTGGCAACTAACTACGACGTGTACGTGAAAACGGAAAGGAAGAGCCGCAAGGAGAAGGACGCTTCGGTTGTGACCATGGTTTTACTTCGTCCCAACGAAATGATTGAAAACCGGAGAGCCGATGATAACCATGGCAATGCCGATGGCCGCCAGTTTCTGAACGATTTCACACCGCATATGGTGGAGTATAACCTCAGCCTGGAAGTGATTGCCCAGGAAGAGCATATCCGCAAACTGGAAAAAAAACATGAGGGCATGATCAAGGATGGAGCCACCCTCCGGAAGCGCCGGGAAAAGCTGGACCAGGAGATCCTGGAAAATGAGAATAATATCAAGAACAGCATCCTGACCATTGAAAAACAAAAAGTGGCGCTGGACGCTTTGCGGACAAGGCAGAAGAACAAGCCCGAACCCTCGCAAAAATAGGCAGTCACCTGCCCTGTCAACGGCTGCCGCCTCCATTCAACTTTTTTCCTGGAAGGCCGGGTTGTAGAGGTAGGAGCTGTCGGTCAGTGTTTTCAGGAACTCGGTGAGCAATCCTTTTTCCGTTGCACTAAGGGGAATCTTATTTTTTACTAACGGGTCGGTGGTGGGCCCATCCACCACCCCGCTGTTGTAATGTTCCAGTACATTGGCCAGGTCGTTGAAGCGGCCGTCGTGCATATAGGGATAAGAGACGGCAATATTGCGCAGGCTGGGGACCTTGAATTTGAGGGAGTCCGCGCTGTTCACGGTGATGCGCATACGCCCATAATCTAGGAGGTCGGGGTTAACCGGTAAGCCGTTGTTGCGGTATTGCAGATCGGTGAAAAGGGGTTCTGTATGGCAGCTGCTGCATTTCTGTTGGAAGATAGCATAACCCGCTTCCTCATTCACATTGAATCGGTCCTTTGCTGCCATCACCCGGTCGTATTTGGAGCCTGCCGACACCAACATCAGCATGAACTGCGATAGCGCCTTGGTGAGTCTTTCCGTGGTGATCTCTTCCGTTCCGAAAACCGTCCGGAACTGCTTTTTATAATCGGGGTCGGCATTCAGTTTTTGCAGTACGTTGGGGATGGTTTCCGCCATTTCGTTGGGAGCTGTGAGGGGTGCCAGCGGTTGCAGGTCCAGTGAGCTGATACCGCCGTCGTGGTGCATCTCGAGGTGCCAGGCCAGGTTGAACAGCGGGGGAGCGTTACGCAGGGTATGCTGGTCGTTGAAGCCATGGCTGAGGTCGTGGTCAAAAGTGCCGAAAGCTGCTGCCGGCTGGTGGCAGCTGGCGCAGGGGAAGTTACCGTCTTTTGATAGCAGCCCGTCGTAAAACAATTGGCGGCCCAGCTCAAAGCCTTCGCGCGTCAGGGGATTAGTGCTGAAATTATAACGGGTGGCAGGCCAGCCTTCCGGCAGGGGAAATGCAAGGGGCTCCGGAGACGGTGGGGCCTCGCTTTCGCGGCTGCAGGAGCAGGGCAGGGCTGCCAGCGCCAGCAGGCACAAGACTCGTATCAATGGCAGGCGTTGCATCAATCGGTTCGTATATTGGTAACGGTGAACATGCCGGAATAATTGCCCGCAATATTCTTTGCCAGTGGCCCGGGTGTGGTACATACCGGGTCATCGGCTATCCGTAAGGGGTAGGCACCATCAAACCATTTCAAAATATCCGCGTCAAGGGTAACGGTAAGCGTCTGGCCTTGGTCCAGGACCAGTTCCTCTTCCTGTTGAACTTCCATCTCTACAATGGCGCTGTTGGGCCAGCGGAAGCCGCCGATATGATATTCCATTACGTTACCGGTTGCGGAAGAGACTTCGGAATGCCCCTCCATTTTCGCATAGATATATCCGGTATTCCAGGTCCAGAACATACCGTTGGCGGGGTCCAGGGCGCCGGACTGCACCCCACTCACATTACGGGCACTGTCTACCCCCACCACCCACTTCAGGGCCGCATACCTGCCCGCGGGAATGGTGGCCAGGATCTCCAGGCTGGGCGCCCGGGAGGCATCCGACAAGTAATACGGTGGCTCACCAGCCGGTAGCTCTTTGCCGTCACTGCGCACCATCCGGTAATGGCCGGTGTAGAATTTAAAAACGGAAACAATAAAATCTTCTCCCCAGGTATTGGAATAGGTTGTATTGAGTTGCAGGGGTGCCGCGCCTGCCTTAAGGTTGTAAACGATCCTGAGCTGAGCACTCTCTTCCGCCGCATCACTTTTTTCCTTGGAACATGCCGTCAGCACCAGGGGCAGGACCAGTATCAACAGCACATTTTTCATGATTACGGAGGGGTTGACTATTTTCGGCGTTGTCAAATCTAAGTTACTGAAATTATGAGACTGGTTATTCAACGGGTCAGTGAGGCCTCGGTTACCATCGGCGGACAGGTCAACGCGGCTATCGGCAATGGCCTGCTGGTACTGGTGGGTATTGAAGATGCAGATACAATGGAAGACATCACCTGGCTCAGCGCCAAACTGGTGCAACTGCGGGTATTCAACGATGCGGAGGGTGTCATGAACTGTTCTGTAAAAGAAACGGGCGGTGATATACTGATCATCAGCCAGTTCACTTTGCATGCCAGTACCAAAAAAGGGAACCGGCCTTCTTATATCCGTGCCAGCAAGCCACCAGTGGCCATCCCGCTGTACGAAACTTTTGTAAGGCAGGTGGAGCAGGACCTGGGCAAGCCTGTGGGTACCGGGGTTTTCGGGGCCGATATGAAAGTGGCGCTGGTGAACGACGGCCCGGTTACCATCCTTATAGATTCAAAAGCAAAAGAATAATATTCACGCCTTAAAGCAATGCGCATGAAAGAGATAACCCTTCGGGAGGCACAGCAGCAGGTGGACCAGTGGATCCAAACTGTTGGGGTGCGCTATTTCAACGAACTCACCAACCTGGGCATATTGATGGAGGAGGTGGGGGAGTTGTTGAGGCTTCTGGTGCGGCAATACGGCGAGCAGTCCTTCAAGGAATCCGACCAGGGTAAGGACCTGGGCGATGAGTTGGCGGATGTGCTCTGGGTCCTGATCTGCCTGGCCAACCAGACGGGGGTGGACCTTACCGCTGCGCTGGAGAAAAATATGGAGAAGAAAAACCGCCGCGACAGTAACCGCCATCGCAACAACGAAAAGCTGGGATAGCCCGCCCCTTGCCCTTTCGCGCGCTTGCCCTTATCTTTGCCGCCTTATGGCAAACGAAACCAATAAATTCCAGGCAATCATCTCCCATTGTAAGGAGTACGGTTTTATATTCCCTTCCAGCGAGATCTATGATGGACTCAGTGCTGTGTACGACTATGGCCAGTACGGCAGTGAACTCAAGAAGAATATCCGCGATTACTGGTGGAAATGGATGACCCAGCTCCATGAAAACATCGTGGGTATTGATGCGGCCATCTTCATGCATCCCACCACCTGGAAGGCCAGCGGTCACGTGGATAATTTCTCGGATCCCATGATCGATAACAAGGACAGCAAGAAGCGCTACCGGGTTGACCACCTGATAGAAGCCCATGCCGAAACGCTTCCCAAAGAGGCGGGCGAGGCGCTGCTGGCGCAGATGGACCAGCTGCTGGCTCAGGAGGATTTTGCCGGATTGAAACAACTGATCGAGGATAATAAAATGAAGTGCAGCGTCAGCGGTACCTGCAACTGGACCGAAGTGCGTCAGTTCAACCTCATGTTCGCCACCGAATTCGGTGCCGTGAGCGGTGAGGAGGACGATAATATGGTGTACCTGCGACCCGAAACGGCCCAGGGTATTTTCGTGATTTTCCTGAACGTGGAGATTACCGTCCGCATGAGGAGCC
>CBFGLD010000004.1:0-49150 GCA_965649495.1 uncultured Flavihumibacter sp.
TGGCCAGCGTGACGGGCGTGGACCGCCGTGGCCGCCGCGAAGGCTCCATCGTCGAGGTGCTGGAGCGCCGGCTCAACCGCCTGATCGGCCGCTTCACCGTCGAGGCGGGGATCAGCTTCGTGGTGCCTGACGACCGCCGCATCCAGCGCAACGTGATGATCCCGACCGATGCGCGGATGGATGCGCAGAACGGCCAACTGGTGGTGTGCGAGCTGGTGCACGCGCCCGACACCAACCGCCCGCCGATCGGCCGCGTGCTGACGGTGCTGGGCGACCGCCTGACCGCTTCGCTGGCGGTACAGGCCGCGATCCACGGCCATGAGTTGCCGCACGAATTTCCCGCCGCGGTGCTGGCCGAAGCAGCCGCGGTGCCGGTGGACGTGCAGCCCGCGGAGGCCGCGCGCCGCGTCGACATCCGCCACCTGCCGCTGGTCACCATCGACGGCGAGGATGCCAAGGACTTCGACGACGCCGTCTACTGCGAGCCCACCCGCAACGGCTTCCGGCTGGTGGTGGCTATCGCTGACGTGTCGCATTACGTGCGCCCGGGTACCCCCTTGGACGACGAGGCCGTCAAACGCGCCACGTCGGTGTATTTCCCCGGTTTCGTCGTGCCGATGCTGCCGGAGACGTTGTCCAACGGCATCTGTTCGCTCAAGCCCAAGGTCGACCGCCTGTGCTTCGTCTGCGACATGCAGGTCAACCGCAAGGGTGAGGTCACCTCCTCCGAGTTCTACGAGGCGGTGATGCACTCGCACGCGCGCCTGACGTACACGCAGGTGTGGAATGCGGTGGGCGAGGGCATCCCCGAGGACGCCCACGAGGACGCGTTGGGCGTGATCGGGTCGCTGCTGCCGCAGGTGCAGCGATTGCACCAGCTGTACCAGGTGCTGTCGAAGGCGCGCGAACGCCGCGGCGCCATCGAGTTCGAATCCAGCGAGGTTCGTTTCGTCCTCGGGCCGAAGGGCGAGGTCGTGCAGGCCGGCATGCTGCAGCGGAACGACGCGCACAAGCTGATCGAGGAATGCATGATCGCGGCCAACGTGGAGGCCGCGAAGTTCGTGATCGGCGCCGAGGTACCGTCGCCGTTCCGCATCCATGAGCGCCCGCCGGAGCAGAAGTACGCCGACCTGCAGGAATTCCTCAAGGAGTTTGGCCTGCGCATGCCTGCCTGGGCGCAGGTGGAGCCGCGCGATTTCACCCAGTTGCTCAAGAAGATCCGCGAGCGTGCCGATGCCGCACTGCTGGAGTCGGTGTTATTGCGCAGCCAGAGCCTGGCGGTGTACGCCACCGGCAACGTGGGCCACTTCGGCCTGGCGTTGGAGGCGTATGCGCACTTCACCTCGCCCATCCGCCGTTATCCCGACCTGCTGTTGCACCGCGCGATCAAGCACGCGCTGAGCGGCGTCCGCCCTGAAAAATTCAAGTACTCACCCAGCGAGATGGCACAGCTGGCGCTGCAGTCCTCCGAACGCGAGCGTCGCGCCGACGAGGCCGAGCGAGAGGTGGACGAGCGTTATCGCGCGGCATGGATGGAGCGCCACGTCGGCGGCGAGTTCTCCGGGGTGATCAGCGGGGTCACCAGCTTTGGTTTGTTCATCGAGCTGGATGACTCCAAGGTCAACGGCCTGGTGCACGTGACCCAGCTGCCGCACGATTACTACCACTTCGACCCGATTCGCCGGACGCTGAGCGGCGAGCGCACGGGTCGCGAGTTCCGTCTCGGTGACCGGGTGGACATCGTGGTGCTCAAGGCCAGCGTGGAGGACCGCCGCATCGACTTCAGGCTGGTGGAGGAGCGGGGCGTGAAGCCGCTGCCGCCGCGGGGCCAGCCGGCCAAGCGGGTGAAGAAGAAGTACTGAACCCGGCAGCCGGCCGCCACTCCGGGGGGAATGTGGGAAAATGACCGGCCAAGCCGCCGCTGGCGGCCCCCATGCCTTGCAGTAGCCCCGCGCTGCGCCCGCCCCCGGAACCCGAATGAGCCAGAAACAGTGGATTGCCGGCATCAATGCCGTCTCGGCCGCGCTTGAGCACGACGCCGAGCACGTGCGCGAGGTGCTGATCGAAGCCGGCGCCAAGAACCCGCGCCTGGCCGAGATCGAGAACCGCGCCCAGCGCCTGGACATTGCCGTGCGCAAGGTCGCCACGCAGGCGCTCGACGGCGTGGTCGGCAACCTGCGGCACCAAGGTGTGGTCGCAGTTTTGTTTTGCGTACCGACTCATTCCCGATCCGATAAAACCGTTCAAAAATCTTTTTCTTTTCTTCCGCGGGGACACCGGGTCCCAGGTCGGTAACTTCCAGCACAGGACCCTGGGGGTTGGAAAATAACCGGAGGGTAACAGGCTGTTCCCGCGATGAATATTTGATGGCGTTATCTACCAGGTTATTGATCAGGATTTCGATGAGCAGCCTGTCGCCCCTGATCATAAGGGAGGGTTGGATCAGTTCTTCAAAAATACGTTCGGGATAACGCATGCGGAACTCTTCATAAACTTTTGCTGCAAAAACTGAGAGGTCCATTTCTTCCATTACTTTTTGGTAACCGCCGGCTTCCAGTTGCGAGGATAGCAGGATATTATTGGTTAGGGTATGGAGGCGATTTGTCTCCTGGAGAGTCATCTGGATGAGCTTTTGTTGCCGGCTTTCTTCCAGCCGGTGTTTCTGCATGGTTTCGAGATTGAGTTTAGCTACGGCGATGGGAGTTTTCAGTTCATGTGTAATAGCCATCATGAAATTCTGTTGTTGCTGGGCAGTCCGAAACTGCCGCCTTACCGCCCGGAAAACAAAAACGGCTCCAACCATAATGATCAACAGGAAGGTGATTCCTTCTCCTTTGTATTGAAGGTCCTTCCGTTCCGCTTCGCTGGTAATGGCCTCCACTTTTGAAATATAGGCAGGATCATCCGCCACTAATTCCATTAGCCGGAGGTTAGACATCTGGCGGTTTTGCTGTTGCAGCTTTACATACCAGAAAAAAAGGGCAGCAATGATGTACAGCAACATGAACCAATAAAGTGCCGTAGCGATGGCCAGTTTTTGTTTAGGAAGAAATCGTAATGGCATAATTATTAGGGAGCACGTTCCACCCTGATACCAATATTGAGTACATGCATCAAAGGGTCATCGCGCATGATTTGTTCCAGTTGGAATCGGTAGGTTCCAGCTTTAAGCGGGATGGCATTCCTTGAAATCCGGATCCTGTGTTCAAAGATATCATCCATACCAACGCCCAGCCAGCCCTTTTCATTGGTTGCCAGTTGCAGGTCCAGCGATTGCACATTAGCAGTACTATCGCCCGGCGCCGTGGTGTGTATTTTGATCCAGAGATTATTATAGCGGTAGGCGTCTGTATGGCGCAACACCACGAACAGGTCGTAAAGTGAGGTAGTATCCGATATGGTGAAGCTGACCTCGGGTTTAAGCGCAGAAGGCCAGCGAAGTTCCTGCAAGGCCACATTTTTTTCAAAGACATCTACTTTCTGGCAGGATGCCAACAGCATGGCCAGGGGCAGCAGGAAAAAGTAAACAGTCAAACGTAGATTCATAGCTGTAAAAATAGCTTATAATACGTTTAGCACCTGCTCCTTTGCCTTTTCCAGTTCATCTTTCATGACCACCACAGATTTTTGTATGGTAGAATCGTATGCCTTAGCTCCCGTGGTATTAATCTCGCGACCAATCTCCTGTAAGAGGAAGGAGAGCTTCTTGCCGATCTCAGCATCGTTTGCGCTCAGCATTTCACGAAAATAATCACAATGGTTGCGCAGTCGCACCTGCTCTTCACTGATGTCAATTTTTTCGATATAAAAGATAATCTCCTGTTCCAGGCGGTTTTTGTCGTAGCTCTCAGCCCCCACATTTTCTTCGAGCAGTCTGACCAGTCCCTCCCGGATCTTTTCCTTACGCTGTGGTTCCAGCGCTTCAATAATCACTTGTTGTTTTTCGATATTGCCGATCCTTTTAAGCAGGTCCTCTTCCAGGACCTTACCTTCTTCAAGGCGATGCTGGTTCAGGTCATTGGCAGCTTCATCAATGATATCGCGGAACGCCTTCCATTCCTCGTCGGTAAGTGTATCGGAGGTAGGGGTGATAACTTCGGGCAATTTCAGAATATTTCCTAGTATCTGGGTAGGATCAAGGCCTAATTCGCGGGAAAGTTCGGCCAGCGGCTGGTAATATGCTTTGGCCAGAGAGGTATTGATGGTAACCGGTTTGGCAGTTCCGGTCTGTTTAAGGCTAATGGTACAATCAATTGTGCCGCGCTGTAGTTTTTCCGAAAGCCTTTTGCGAATATCAAATTCAAACGGCTTGAGAAATGCCGGCATTTTCAGCGAGCATTCAAATTGTTTACCGTTCAGGCTTTTGATATCAACCAGGAAAGTTTTATCTCCCACATTCTGTTCCGCCCTACCGAAGCCGGTCATTGATTTCAGCATTTAACTTAGTTTTGATGGCAAGGTAAGCAATTGGTCAGAATACCAAACGATAGAACTCTTGCCTGCTGAGCTTCCTTAGTTCACCCGGTTCCCATCCCTGTACATCCAGTTTACCAATACTGTACCGGACCAACCGGAGTGTGGGGTAGCCAACGGCCGCTGTCATTTTTCGCACTTGCCTATTCTTACCCTCGCGAATGGACAAACGAATCCAGGATGTGGGGATGTTTTTCCGAAAACGAATGGATGGGAAGCGGTCGGGGAGGCCGGGATCCTTTTGTAATACTTCCACCTTTGCTGGCATAGTATGATGCGCTTTCCCATTCACACGGATAACTACTCCCCGCTCCAATTCCTGTACAGCTTCTTCAGTAATGCATCCTTCCACCTGTACCAAATAAATCCGATCGTGCATTCGCTGTGGCTGTAGCAGCGCGGCATTGATCGTTTTGTCATTGGTAAGTAATAACAATCCTTCACTGTCGTAATCCAATCGCCCTACCGGGTACACATCCACCGGCACCTGGATGATGTCTGCAAGAGTTTTCTTATTTGCTTCTGGACTGAATTGAGAAAGCACTTCGAAAGGTTTGTATAGAGCGTAGTAGTGCAACATGATTCATGAAGGTGTGGTGCATGCAAAAAAAAAGCCCGGGAGTAAACCGAGCTTTAATATTTGGATGGGTTAGTAAGTAGGAAAACAAAATTTTCCTACACAATATTAAAAATAATTTTTGCTATCGAAAAAAATATTTCAATAAATTTTATTCACATTTTTTATTCGCCTGTGGAAAAGGTAATCGTGATTTGTTTCGATCAAGATGCATTTACCTTTGCAATAAAATTTCAACGTTATGCGATTCCCTTCTCCTGTTTCCTTAACCTGGATTGCAGACCTTATCCATGCAGAATTAATTGGTGAAAGTAATGCAACTGCAACTGGCATAAATGAGATACATCGTGTGGAAACAGGAGATCTTGTTTTCGTGGATCATCCAAAATATTACGACAAATGTTTGCAATCAGCGGCGTCCTTCATCATTATCAATAACCGCAATGTAACGGTGCCTGCCGGCAAAGCATTGTTGGTGGTGGATAACCCCTTTGAGGCTTATACTACTATTGTAGAACATTTCAGACCATTTACTCCGGCAGTAAAATCTATCAGTGATAGTGCGGTGATTGGGGAAGGCACCTATATAGCACCCAATGTTTTTATTGGTCACCAGGTTCAAATTGGAAAGAACTGCCGGATACATCCAAACACTACCATTCTGGATCATTGCATCATTGGCGACAATGTAGTCATTCAATCCGGAACCGTTATTGGTTCAGACGCTTTTTACTATAACACCAAAAAGGATCGGGGCACCTGGTACAAAAGAATGGAAAGTTGTGGCCGTGTAATCATTCATGATAATGTAGAAATTGGTGCGGGGTGTACCATCGACCGGGGCGTGAGTTCCGATACAGTGATCGGCCAGGGAACCAAATTTGATAATATGGTGCATATCGGCCATGATACGATCATTGGACAGAACTGCTTGTTTGCTGCCCAGGTAGGAGTAGCTGGCGCCTGTGTTATTGAAGACGGAGTGATCCTATGGGGACAAGTAGGTGTCAGCAAAACACTTACCATAGGTGCCAATGCTGTGATACTGGCACAATCAGGAGTTCCTTCATCCATTGATGGAGGTAAAACCTATTGGGGAACACCTACGGAGGATGCTTCCATCAAAAAGCGAGAGCTTATCTGGATCAAAAGAATCCCGCAATTATGGGAGAAGGTCATGAAAAGCTAGTATCTCATTACTCCGGTGTATAATCGTAAGGAACCGCTTCCGCCATTCTTTCATAACTCCAATAACCGGTATTGATCAGATCAGCTTGTTCATACCAATAGCCATTTTCCTCAATGACAAAGCTGTCAAGGATATCTAGGATCGATATCTGCACACGGATATGAGGAGGCAGTTTAAAGAATTTGACAAACTTAGGATCGGGTAATTCTTTGTTGAACTTGATACGATACTTGCCGGTAAGCATCACGTCCGCAATGTTGTCTTCCTTTATATAAATAGCAGTATCATAATAATTTTCGAGGGGGGTGGCTTCAAAATCTTTAGCATCGGGATTTACTTTTTCCAGCACGAAGCCTTCCTGTTGCAGGGAACTGTTGTGCCATGCCCGCATGAAATGGAGCTTACTGCCCAGGTAAGCTTTTTTCCTGTTGAAATTCCATTTTGCCTGCTGGATATTATCACCGGTCATTTCTTCGAAGAAAGGAAAGCCTGTGTAAGTACTGATCTTGGGACCATATTCAAAGCTAAGGGAATCGAGCTGGTAGCGGATCTTATATCCCAGGGCTTCGTTTTCAATCACGAGATCTTCACGGGCAAGCACTTTCAATTTGTTTCTTTTCTTGCTGTAGAAAAAGCGGAGAGTTTCCGGATTGACCAGTTTGCAGGAAGCAGCATTGGCGGTGGTACCGAAAAATAATTCATTAAATAAACTACCGTATTTGGCATATCCGTCTTTCACTTCATTACTGCCTGCCACTGAAACCGCTTCCATACTATTATCCTTGGGAAGCAGTAGCACCTGAATGGGCTCCGTATTCTCGGCATTGATCCTTTGCTGGTTGGACTGATAACCGGTGAATGAAACCACCAGGTCATATCCCCCCTTTGGAAGCGTAAGGCTAAAAGCCCCGTCAGCATCGGTTATTACACCAAAGGTTGTATTCTGGCAAAAAACAGAAGCACCTCGCAAAGGTTGTTGCGAAGCGGAGTCAATAACTTTACCGGAAACCGTAAACTTTTCCTGGGCATGAAGATTCAGAATGGCTACCAGTAAAAATGAACAAAGCGCTAAGAGTTTTTGCATAAGGATCAAGTTTGGAATAGCTTTTAAAACGTTGATTCGGGTCAACTCGTATGCAGGCAGGCAAAAAAGGGGCCATTTATCGTGAATGCTGTTGTAAATACCGTTGGCAGCTCCTTTGAATAGCTTCTTCGAGACTGGTAAACCGGAAACCGGGCAGAGTATTGGTAATTTTACGATTGTCAAATCGGGTGTTACTCTGTGCCACCCTGGCGGTTTCACGGGTCAGCAATGGTTTCTGACCGGTTACCATAGCTTTTATTTTTTCCATTCGCCACGCCAGGGAACCCAGGAAACGATTTGCCTTGCGGTAGGGTGGTCTCTTGGAGAAGCCATCCGCGATGGTGGAGAATAATTTTTGAAAGGTCCAGTTATCGCCGTTTATTATGAAGCGTTGCATGTTAATATTGGTGCGCATCAATTCAACTACGGCATCGGCCACATCTTCCACATACACGAAACCATTGACCCCGTTAGTATACCAGGGGAATTCATGGAATGCATTTTTAAAAATGGCACAACTGCTGTTATCCCAATTGCCGTATCCCAATACGGTACTTGGATTGATGATAACCCCCTGAAGGCCCTCTGCCATGCCCCGCCACACCTCCATTTCTGCCTTATGCTTGGAAATCGCATAATGGGTATTGTCAGGAGTTTCGGCCCAGGTTTTCTCTTCATTGACGGTTTCATTATGTTTGGTACGCCCCAGTGCAGCAACGGAACTTACATGGACTATCCGCCGAATGTTTTTCTCCAAAGCCATGTTCACCACATTGGCTGTTCCCTGAACGTTGGTGGCATACATCTGTCGGCGATCCTGGCGGTGGAAAGATACGATGGCCGCAGCATGTATCACGGCATCCACTCCCTCCATAGCGTCTTCCAGTGACAGGATGTCCAATACGTCTCCCTCCAACCATTCCACCTGTTGCAGAATATCGGCTTCAATGAAAGCAGGCAGGATGCTTTGCTGCCGGCGGATGGCACGAACCCGGTATCCGTCTTTTACCAGGCGACGAAGGATCCAGGCACCTAAAAAACCGGTACCGCCGGTAACTAATACCTGAGAGAGGATTTCATTGCGTTGCTGTAGGGAAGTCATGCTTTCAAAACTAAACATTAAACATTGCCATATTTAAAAAAGCCTTCTCCCGTTTTTCTGCCCAGCCTATGTTCAAGTACTTTCTGGAGCTGCAGAGACGAAGGCCTGAGTCTGCCAGGGTTACCCAATTGCTCGTAAACACTGCAGCTCACTGCATAGTTTATATCATTGCCGATGAGGTCCATCAAGTGGAATGGTCCCATTCGAAAGCCTGCTGACTCCATCAAGGCATCTATAACAGTCATGGATACACCTTGTTCTGCCAATCGCAGCGCCTCTATGTAATAAGGTCTTGCCACGCGGTTCACAATAAATCCTGGTGCATCCTTGCATCGCACCGGCGTTTTCCCCATTTCCTGTGCCAGTTGCATTACATCAACCACCACTTCCTCAGTGGAATGAGGGGTTTCCACCACTTCCACCAGTTTCATAATGGTGGCTGGATTAAAAAAATGCATTCCTATCACTCTTGAGGGGTCTGGCAGTCCATCCGCAATGGCGGATACGGAAAGGGAAGATGTATTAGTGGCATAAATGGTGCCGGAGCCATTTACGTCTGTCATTTTAATAAAAAGTTCCTGCTTGGCTTCTATCCTTTCAATGATGGCTTCTATTACAATATCGGCTATGCATGTGTGGTGTTCAGAGGTAAACTTGATTTTTCCCAATATTGCTTCCCGGGCAGAGAAGGATATTTTGTTTTTTTCTACCAGTGCCTGAAGGCTTTTATTGATATGCAGGTTGCTACGTTGCAATGCGCCGGCATCAAGGTCATAAATAGTTACATTGAAACCATGTTGGGCAGCGGCCTGCGCGATACCCGTTCCCATGGTTCCAGCCCCGCAAACACAAATGGTGCGTATCATTGGCTGTATGTTTTATAGGCTGGCAGTGAACTGCTGAAGGAATCGAACATCGTTTTCACTGAATAACCGGAGATCGTTGATCTGGTATTTAAGCATAGTGATCCTTTCGATACCCATTCCAAATGCGAAACCGGTATATTTATTGCTGTCTATCTCACAGTTTTCCAGCACCTGCGGATGTACCATTCCACATCCCAGTATTTCTACCCATCCGGTATGTTTACAAACATTACATCCCTTACCGTTACAGAGCAGGCAGCTGATATCCATTTCTGCGCTGGGTTCGGTGAAAGGAAAATAAGATGGCCGGAAGCGGATCTTTACATCCCGGCCAAAGAGCTCCTGAACGAAAAAGTAAAGTGTTTGTTTCAGATCGGCAAAAGACACATGTTCATCAATATATAACCCTTCCACCTGGTGGAAGAAACAATGCGCGCGTGCAGAGATAGTCTCGTTGCGGTATACCCTCCCCGGACAGACAATGCGGATAGGCAGTTTGCCTTTCCCCATTTCACGGACCTGGACATTACTGGTATGGGTCCTCAGCAGCCAGTCGGGATTTTGATTCAGGTAAAACGTATCCTGCATATCGCGGGCAGGATGGTTTTCGGGTAGATTCAGAGCAGTGAAGTTGTGCCAATCGTCCTCTATTTCCGGGCCTTCTGCAACAGAAAATCCAAGTCGCCTGAATATGGAAACGATTTCATTTCTGACCAGACTGATTGGATGCCTCGAGCCAACAGGCAGGGTTTCGGCGGGCAAGCTTAGATCCAAATCAGTAGCTTGCTCTCTTGCTGTTTCCTGCGATGCCTTCCAGATTTCATATTGACCTTCTGCGAATTGCTTAAACTCATTCAGGATGGCGCCAAATTCTTTTTTGCGGTCGGCGGGCACCTGTTTCATTTCATTGAAGAGGGATTTTACAATTCCTTTGGTGCCCAAAAATTTAATTCGGTATTCTTCCAAAGAAGCCGGCCCATCGGGCTGGGTGCTGGCTATCTCATTCTTATATCCGGCGATCTGTTTTATCAAGTTGTCCATACGTCAAAGATAAGAAAAAGAGGGGGCTATGATCAGCCTGACATATAACCAAACAAATGGAGTTGCCAGTATAACAGAATCGAAGCGATCAAGGAATCCACCGTGCCCTGGCAGAAAAGTACCCGAATCCTTTACACCTGCCAGGCGCTTGATCTTACTCTCCAGTAAGTCTCCCATTGTTCCAGTGATGGATGCCAGTAAGGCAATGGCCGCCACATGAAGGATAGGACCAAAATATGGGGTGAAATAGGCGATCAGTGTCATTACACCTACGCTCAAGAAGATACCACCCAGTGTCCCCTCCCAGGTTTTTTTGGGTGAAATGCTACTGAGTGGCGTTTTCCCAATCAGCGAACCAACAACATAAGCCATGGTATCATTGATCCAAATAGAAAACAGGATGAGCATAGGGTATATTATATCCGTCCAGCGCAAGTCCACCAGCAGTCCAAAGCTTAATGACAGATATAAAAGTCCCAGCAGCGAGTAGCGGATGTTTTTCAATTCAATATTTCGGCTGAACAATAGCTCCATCACCGGAAGCAGGAAGAGTAGTAGCAATCCCAGCCAGAACCCCAACGCATGAAGACTCAGCTCCGATCCTGAAAGGTTAGCATCGCCGGCGAAGAACAACATGAAACACCAACCCGCAATCATTACGCCGTATTTATGGAATGGGGTGATCTGCGCGTACAATGGATCCCTTAGAGCAATCAGTTTCTGGTATTCAAACCAGGATCCAAAATGCACAACCGAAAAAAGCAAAAGAAAGATCCATTGGTTCCAGAGCAAGCCCAACAACATTACTGCAGCAAAAATGATGGCGGTTCCCGTTCGGGTTCTGAATGTTTTCCAGTTAAATGCCATTCCCGGTAGTTTTAATTTTCATTAGAATTCTCATCAGGGTTGGGCAAAACCAACTCCTCGTCGGTATCATATATCTCGCCATAATGGGTATGGGATATTTTTTTCATATACCAAAGCAAAGCTATGACAGCCAACACACTCAGGATAACTAATACCGGTGATGATCGGGGTTCTTTATCTATAAAGGACTTGTCATGATAGACCAGGATTACCTGGAGTGCATTATTAAAGAAATGTGCGATGATAGAAGGCCAGATGCTGCCGCTGTACCAATACAATGCTCCCAATAAAATGCCAAGAAGGAGGCGGGTAAAGAAACCCAGGAATTGGCCATGGAATGCAGAAAAAATGATAGCAGTAATCACGATCCCTACCCAGGGGCGCTGGTTAATCTGGATGAAAAGTCGCTGCAGCACCCCCCTGAAAAAAAGTTCTTCACCAACAGCTGGGATTACAGCAAGAATAAAAAGTACGAGAAGGAATTCAGACGGGCTGTCCATCTGCAGCATGGCATTAGTAAGGTCGGTCGCACTTTTTTCAGCGGCCCGCATAGCTGTTTCGGTTTCCTTGAGGAAGGCTGGGAGGTGTATGTTTTGATTGAGTTGGTTGATCCAACTGGCAGCGGGGAAGGCCAGGAACATGACCAGTACAGATAGCCACCAGAAATGGGGGGGCAGCGGAGGACGGAGACCGATATACCGGAATGGCCGACGGTCGCTCAGGTAGGCAAAGACCATCACTGGAACCAGGAAAATGATGATGGAAAGCAGCATCTGTACCAAACGGATCGCTGGCAACATGCCTGGAGCATGAACATCAAAATATTGAATATCAGAGATGGAAATACCATAATACGCGGAAACGCCCAAGAGGGCGATATTTCCCAGCACCAAGTAGATGCCAAAAACCAGACTGCCAAAAACCACCAGCTGCAACCATGCTGGTTTAAACTTCAGGTAGGTACTCATATGGTTTGGATGCGGCCATCCCGTTTTTAGTTGGTAATTTTGCGGCCAATATGCAAGATGCATAAAATAAACTGATTTGGTACAGATTGGAAATATAACACTGCCACCATTCCCATTGTTGCTGGCGCCGATGGAAGATGTGAGTGACCCTCCCTTCCGCGCCGTCTGCAAGGATAACGGGGCCGACCTGATGTATACGGAATTCATCAGCAGCGAGGGATTGATCCGTGACGCAATTAAGAGTCGTCAGAAACTGGATATCTTTGATTACGAACGGCCCATTGGAATCCAGATTTTCGGGGGAGATGAAGAAGCCATGGCTATGAGTGCCCAGATAGTGGACGCTGTCAATCCCGACCTGTTGGACATAAACTTCGGGTGTCCTGTAAAAAAAGTAGTGACCAAAGGAGCCGGGGCTGCGGTGTTGAAAGACATCGACCAAATGGTCAGGCTTACTGCTGCCTGTGTCCGTTCCACCCGGCTGCCAGTAACGGTAAAAACCCGGCTGGGATGGGATGCCTCGAATATAAATATCAACGAAGTAGCGGAAAGGCTGCAGGATACTGGCATCAGCGCCCTGTCTATTCATGGCCGTACCAGGAGCCAACTTTATAAAGGAGAGGCAGATTGGAGCCATATTGCGCGGGTAAAGAATAATCCCCGTATTCACATTCCCATATTCGGTAACGGCGATATCGATTCACCCGAGAAAGCCCTTGAATATAAAAACCGCTATGGAGTGGATGGGATAATGATCGGTAGGGCGGCTATTGGGTATCCATGGATATTCAGGGAAATCAAACAGTATTTAGCAACTGGTGAACTCCTGCCACCACCAGATATTACCCAACGGGTGGACGTCATTCGTAAGCATCTCCACCGCTCAGTAGAGTGGAAAGGGTTGGTTCCGGGAATCAACGAAATGCGGCGTCATTATAACAATTACCTGAAAGGCTTACCCAATATAAAGGAATACCGGCTGAAGTTGGTTACAGAAAAAACTGTGGAGGCGATAGAGGAGGTATTGGATACGATTGTACAGCAATATTCCGGTTATGTTTTTGAGCGACGCAGTGTAGACATGAACAATATGGCTTACAATTGCGGATAATTTAATCCAGGTGACGGGTGATGGCCTCATCGAGAGGAGAAAGGTTGGTAGGAAAATAATGAGTCAGCTCCCCCTGCTCGTCTACCAGATATTTAGAAAAATTCCACTCTGGCTGCTGACTGCACCAACCATTAAGTTCGGGATTTGTCAACCATTGAAATACGGGGTGCTGTTTTTGCCCTTTTACCACCTGGCTTTTTTTTGCCAGCGGGAAACTTATACCGTAATTCACTTTACAAAAGGTTGCGATTTCATCATCAGATCCTTTTTCCTGTTCCCCAAAATCGTTTGCTGGAAAAGCAATGACCACCAACTTATCACGATAACGATCATAAAGGTCCTGCAACTCGGCATATTGTGCCGTGTAGCCACAATTAGATGCCGTATTTACAATCAACATTTTCTTTCCTTTAAAATCAGCCATTTTCTGCACCTGCCCATTATTGGCCTGGAAAGCGATTTCGTAAATAGAATTAGTAGATTTCATACGCGAATAATTCATTAAGTGTGATGGATGTGATCCTAATAATTTAGCTGTTTTCATGAAAACAGGGTATAATAGTTTCAGGATTTTTTGGCGTGTGTTCATAATAATAAGGCTGGCTCGAACTGGGATGATCACCCGATAATTTTTCTAAACAATCCCAGCTTGCCTTTAAAGGGTGGATATTTGATATCAGGGTCAAACCAGGTAGGTGTTTTCAGGACAGACTTTTCGTGGGTGAACCGATCGAAAGAATGTTTACCGTGACAGGCGCCCATTCCGCTGAACCCGCGTCCACCAAATGGCAGTGCCGGATTAGTGTAATGCCAGCTGCTGTTATTGACGGAGCCACCTCCGAAGGGCACGGCGTGTATCCATGCCTCTTCTTTATGCCGACTACTGGTATATACATAAAATGCAAGTGGGTTAGGATTACGGCTGATTATGGCCAGTGCCTCTTCCATGGAATCAAAGGAAATAACAGGAAGTATTGGACCAAATATCTCTTCCTGCATGATGGGGGAATCCAGGGAAATATTGTCCATAATGGTTGGTTCAATGAATAGATCGGCTGCATTGGTTTTACCTCCATGTATAATCCTGCCCTGGCTGAGGTAGGAAGTCAAGCGCTGGAATTGATTTTGGTTAATGATCCGACAATAGTGATCTGATAAAGAGGGATCATCTGAAAAGAATTTTCGTATGGTATTCTTCAGAGCCTCCAACAGTTTTTCTTTTACCGAATGGTGTACCAGGATATAGTCCGGGGCAATACACATTTGCCCGGCATTACTGTAGGTGGTAACAGTGATGCGCCTTGCCGCAATATGAATATCGGCATCTGCTTCCACCACGCAAGGACTTTTACCTCCTAGTTCCAGGGTCACGGGAACCAACCGTTCGGCTGCCATACGATAAACGGCCCTGCCAACGCTGGTGCTGCCGGTGAAGAATACGTGATCAAAGCTAAAGTGCCGCATCATTGCTGGAATCACCTCTGACCCCTCCCCTTCCACAAAAAAAATTTCATTTACAGCAAAAGCACTGGTGATCATTTTTTTCATGACAGCAGCGGTGGATGGAGCATGTTCACTGGGTTTCAGCACAACTGTGTTCCCTGCGGCGATAGCTCCAACCAGAGGGGCAAAAAGCAATTGAAACGGGTAGTTCCATGGGCCGATGATAAGCACCACACCCAAGGGTTCCTTATATATATGACTGCTGGAAGGCAGGTTTAGCAGGTTGGTTGTCACACGCCTGGGCCGCATCCAGTTTCGCAGATACTTTAAGGCGTGAGATATCTCTGCCAGTACAAAACCTAATTCAGTCACCCAGGCTTCTTCCCGGCTTTTGCGAAGGTCCTGGTAAAGGGCATCAAACAGTTCTGTTTCATATTGACGTATGAGACCCGACAATTTTTTCAAGGAATGACATCGGGCTTCATAAGACCTGGTAGCGCCGCTATTGAAGTGCAGCCTCTGTGCCTGCAAAGGGCCCAACAAGTGTGAATCCAGGGATGGGGCTAAGCTTGATTCAGCTGTTAACATAAATCAAATTACAAAAAAACCGGTATGCTGGTTCAATAGTTGTTCAGAAGGCATACTGGTTATAATTTGTACATTCGCCGGAATGATTATGGAAGCGGCGCCATTGGACGAATATTATATGCAACAGGCTTTGCGGGAAGCACGTAAAGCCTATGATGCAGGAGAAGTTCCAGTAGGTGCCATTGTGGTGGTGCAGAACAAGATCATTTCGAGGGGATATAACCAGGTGGAGCAACTTACTGACCCTACTGCTCATGCCGAAATTATTGCCCTTACTTCGGCCTTCCATTACCTGGGAGCCAAATACCTTCCCGATGCCACCTTATACGTTACTGTGGAGCCATGCCTTATGTGCACAGGAGCTTTGTATTGGAGCAAAACAGGCAGGATTGTGTGGGGTGCGGAGGATGAAAAAAATGGGCACTCCCGCTTGACTGGATGCAATTGGCCCTTCCATCAAAAAGCTACCATCCAAACGGGTGTGCTGGCTGAAGAGGCTGCAGCGCTAATGAAAGCTTTTTTCAAGGCAAGGCGATAAGCATGGCAGATTATTAACATATCATTGTCAATCCCAGCTCGTTGTTTTCAGTCTATGCAGTATAGAAAAACAGACAATGAAAAGAATTTTATTTATAGCATTTCCCCTCCTTCTTTTCCTGGCTGCCTGTAGTAAACAGGATGTAGGTCCCAGGCAACCAATTGATGAATCATACTGGTTGCAACAGGAAAGGGGTATTGTAGCATACAGTGATTTCCAGTGTGATTATTACCTGGTGGAAACCTATAACGGTTTTACCTTGATGAGATCCTGGGGAGGACTTACCCCGTTGCGCGGCTCTGTTGTTTATGGAAACCTGAGTGGCATAGGAGTGCGCACATTCTACAACCGATCGGAGGGCCTTCTGATACAGGCTGATGTGAGGGATTATTGGTTGAGTTATTGGACAGCAATGGATGATCTGGAGTGGTATTGTGGCAATGGTGGATTCTAACTATTGAGATCGAGCATACATGAAAGAGGGCTGCCTTCCGGGCAGCCCTCTTTCATGTATGTTCATCACCTCCAGGTTATTGGTCCCACCACAACTTCAAAGTATTGTCATCGATATCCGGCACATTCTCGCCATTACGGCTGGTCTCCACGGATGGATATACCAACCGTCGAACAAATGTTGACGTACTTGCATTTACGGGTAACTCAAAATCAGTGTAACCATAATCAAATCGCCGGGCATCGCTCCAGGTTTCCGGGCTTAGAAAAAGCGCCTTGTATTTTTCCTCAAAAATGTGTTTCAAGGTAAGTTCACCTTCATTAGATGCTACAGCATCGGAAGCAAGGTACGCATCCCGGTCAGCTGCAGCCACACCCAGCCTGTCAAAATTGGTACGAATTCCTTTAACATAAGCAGCATAGGCGCGGGTTTCATCGCCAGCACGAAATGCAGCCTCTGCTTCTATGAAGAGTACTTCTTCATAAGTAATGATAAACAACGGGGCGGCATCATTGGCGTAATATCCCTGGCGGCTGATGTAACTTTCTTCATCATCAATTCCAGATCCGACACGACCCACACCATTTGGTGTTCCGCGATAGTCTCCAAACTTGGTGAGGGTAGCGATCTTGTCTATGCGCTTATCCACTACGCCGAAAGTTGTACCATCCATGGCATCCACAAATTGTGCAGACAACCATCCATCCAATACCAATTGCTCGTTGTTTAACGCCACCCCTGCCCAGGGGTTCCTGATATCAAAAGTTTCTATTGCGGCATCATCCGAAACGGAAGTATATGCTGCTTCCGTTTCAGCTAACACTGCGGCGGCATCGTATTGCCCTGTTTTGCTTACCCGGTTCAACATTCGTGCTTTTAACGCATGAGCTGTTTTGATCCATTGATCTACATCTCCCTTGTGTACCAGATCTGAATTGTCGGTTGGAAGTTCAATGGTGGAACCAGGCTGGCCCAGTAAGCTTATACCTTCATCCAGGTAACTTAGGATCTTGTCATAAATAGATTCGGCATCATCAAAAACAGGACGAATCACTTCGCCAGTGAATGCATCTGTAAAAGGAGCAGCGCCCCATAGGTCGTGAACCTGTATAAGGTCCATGGCCTGCAGTATACGGGCTACTCCCTGGTATTGGGTTGCTCCACGTTCTCCTCCCAGTTTGTAAAGATCATAAGAGTCGCTGAGGTTATCATATAACTGAGTCCAGGTTGAACTTGCGTCGATAGGTTCATAAATGTCTGACGCCCCTCCGGCATTCGGCGAGGCCAGATATTGTACATAATAGGAAGTTGTATTGGATACCCTGAACACATTTAATGCAGCATCAAATGTGGCCCTTGCCAGCAACCCATTCAAAGGAGGCTTGGTTGCCTGGTTGGGATTGGTATTGATGTCCAGGTATTTCTCGCAGGAAGACAGTGCAACTACTGTACTCGCCAGGAGCATATATTTTATTAGTCTTTTCATAATTAACCAGGTTAGAAATTAAGATTTAAAGTGACCAGGTAACTACGGGTGGCTGGATAGGTGAAGCCGCTGAATCCATCCATATTACTACCTGCATTAAAGCTGGATGTTTCGGGGTCAAACCCATTATAGTCGGTAATCAGCCACAGGTTATTTCCGGTGAATGAGATGGATGCTCCCTGCAGGAAGGTGCGATCGAGCAGGTTCCTAGTGAAATTATAAGTTAGACTCAAATTCCTCAGGCGTACCCAGGATGCGTCATGAACAAAATTTTCTGCGGCGCGGCGATACACGTTCCGGTAATATCCAGCAGTATAGTTTCTACCGTCAGGACCAACCCCCTGGCCCAGCCACACCTGTTGTGTATTGGGCTGGCCGTCAGCAGTAGTGCCATCAAACACAATTGTTTCCGTCCTGTTTTCTGTGTAATCGGCAATCCCAAATGCGGCCATGAAATTATCCAACTGGTTATACCGGTACTGCCCTTGCTGGGTATCAAACAGGAAGCTGAGGTTTATGTTTTTATAACTCAGGCTGTTACTGATACCTCCAATCCATTTGGGCTGCGAGTTTCCCAGGATTCGTTGAGTCGGATCATAGATAGGGAAACCAGCATTAGATCCTGTAGTTGCGATCTGCAAAGGTAGTCCCTTATCCAAAGCAATCTTTTCATCGGTTTTGTCACCATAATAACGCTGTAACGATGACCCATAAAGGTTACCAACGGGATAGCCTGGTACGTATTTCATGGTTACTGATGAGCCCACATAACCAAAGTGGCTGCCGATTACTATTTCGGTTAAGCCTTCCCGTAATGAAATGATCTTATTGCGGTTTCGGGAAAAGTTCACATTAACATTCCAGTTAAAGTTCTTAGTCCTAACAGGGTTGGCGCTAAGGCCCAATTCAATACCCTTATTCTCTAACTCTCCTGAATTAAGAATAAACTGGGTGTATCCTGTGGTGGGCGAAACTGATACCGGAATAATCTGATCGGTACTATTGAGTTTATACCAACTGAATTCCAGCCCCAGCCTGTTGTCCAGAAACTTAAGATCAGTACCGAATTCCAGTGTCCTTGTCCTTTCTGGCTGCAAGTTTACATCGCCCCTTGAATCCGATCTTGTCCAAAGTACCTGCCCGTTGGATTGCAATACTGTGGTTCCATAATAAGAATTGGTCCGGTATGGAGTGGTTCCCTTGCCTATTTCTGCGTAGCTCGCTCTCACTTTTCCAAAACTCATCCAGTCGGGCATCCGGAACATATCACTAAATACATAAGAAAGGCTTACTGAGGGGTAGAAAAAGGAGTTGTTACCTTTTGTGAGCGTTGAAGTCCACTCATTCCTTGCAGTCACAGTCAGGAATAAGTAATTGTTCCAACTCATGGTCAGGTCGCCGAACACGCTTACCAGCCTGCTTCTGCTTAACGATTCGGATGCGGTCCTGAACTTGGTATTGTTCATCGTAAGCAGATCCGGTATATCAAGCTCCTGTCCGTCGGCAGTAAGGGAGTGACTTTTATAATCCTGAACGTCATGCCCCATTCGCAGAACAGTATTGAATTTATCACTCCAGTCATTATTTGCCGTAATGATGAGGTTAGAGTTAATGATCCGGTTACCAATGCGTTGTTCATTTACAAAACCCAACCCATTATCCTCATAAACTATTTCATCCACCACCCCTTTGGGACCCGGAGCCGTGTATCTCCTGAAATCGGTATAATTATCAATACCCAGGCGATAATCCACTCCCAACCATTTTAAAGGTTTGTAACTCACCAGTCCGTTTGCAATGATGCGATTAACATTATCGCGTAGCTGATTGGTAGCCGTGCCATAAACCGGGTTGTTATTGCCATAAGTTTTCATGGTACCATCCGGATTTATATAATCCATTACGTCCCAGCGTGGAGACCAGTAGGTAAGACTTTCATTATACCTGTCCGCATTGTAACGTAGCCCACCTGAATTGATGTAATTAATAGAGGGGTTAAAGGTCAGCTTTTCGCTGATTTTGAATCTACCGTTTAACCGCGCACTGATATTTTTATAATCCGTATTGGGTATGGTACCAGTCTGCTTGAAATAGGAAAGGGAGGAACTCAAAAGGGCCGCTTCTGTACCCCCGGACATGTTAATGGTGGAGCGGAACTGATCACCCTGAATATACCCTTGTTCATAATGGTGATATACCTTGTCTGGATGCGTAGGGTCGATCGCTTTGGCTGCTTCCGTCGTAGGCCCCCAGGAAGGCCAGAAACTAATGGGATCATATACACCATTATTTCCCTGGGTAAATTTCCGCTGTACATCCGGGAACTTATTTACTTCATCAATCCCATAGGAGCTGCTGAAATTAACGCGCATTTTGCCCGACCTGGCAGACTTGGTCGTGATGACCACCACCCCGTTTGAACCGAGAGAACCGTACAATGCTGTTGCAGCTCCACCTTTCAATACTGACATGGTTTCAATATCATCGGGGTTTATATCTGCCACACGATTGGACATCCCCCGCAAATCACTTTGGTTGCTGCTGGAAACAGAAGTACTATTATCCATCACAACCCCATCGATCACAAATAAAGGTTGATTATTCGCAGTTGGATCTAAGGAGTTAATGCCTCGGATCACGATCCTGGAGCCCTGTCCCGGCGCCCCGCCCGTACTGTTGATCTGTACGCCGGCCACCTTACCCTGCATGGCATTGATGACGTTGGGTTGTCGCATGTTTACCAGGTCGTCTCCCTTGATGTCCTGCGCGGAATATCCAAGGGCTCGTTTTTCCTTTTTTACACCGAAAGCCGTAACGATCACCTCTTCCATGCTCTCACCCTCTACCAGAGTGACGGAAAGGGAGGACCCGGATCCCACTCGTATTTCCTGGGTACGAAAACCGGTATAGGAAATAACCAGAATGGCATTATTCCCCGGCACCTGGATGGTAAAATCACCCCTTTCATCAGTAGTGGTCCCGGTATTGGACCCCTTAACGACCACGGAAGCGGAGGCAACACCATCACCTCGCGAATCGGTTACTTTCCCGGTCACCTGTCTTGCTTGTGCCACTCCTACCACCGGCAGGAATACAGCAAACAGCAGGTAAACCGCAAGCAGTTGTTTTCTCATGATAAACATTTAATGGTTTGGAATTGGTTACAGGAGGTAATATACTGCATAAATACCGCAGATAAGCGCATTTTTTTGCATACATGTGCAACTTTTTATGGATTAGCTTGTTAATATGTTGAATTTTTGCTCATTGGAACAAGGGCTTTAAATTTGCAACTCCTTCCGTAACCTGAATTCTTTTAATCATTTAATAAATACTGATCTTATGGCATTCACACTTCCCGCGCTCCCATATGCCCATGAAGCACTGGAGCCGCATATTGACACGCTGACCATGCAAATTCATCATGGAAAACATCACCAGGCCTATGTTGACAATCTCAATAAAGCGATTGCTGGAACTGAGCATGAAAACAAGAGTATTGAGGAACTGGTTGCCCATGCTGGCGCCATTTCTACCGCCGTTCGGAACAACGGGGGCGGCCACTGGAACCACACTTTTTTCTGGGAAAGCCTGGCACCTAATGCAGGTGGACAGCCAACCGGTTCGCTGGCTGCTGCCATTACGGGCACATTCGGATCCTTTGATGCCTTTAAGGAGAAATTCAACAATGCAGGTATGACCCGCTTTGGCAGCGGCTGGGCCTGGCTGGTAGTGAATAATGGAAAGCTGGAAATCTCCTCCACTCCAAACCAGGACAATCCCCTGATGGACGTGGCTGAAGTAAAAGGAACCCCGGTTTTAGGCGTTGACGTATGGGAGCATGCTTATTACCTGAAATACCAGAACAGAAGGGCTGAATACCTGTCTTCCTTTTGGAATGTAGTTAACTGGACTAAGATTGGCGAACGTTTCGATTCAGCATCCTGATTAGATTACATACCGTAACTTTATACAGATCCCGCCCCTGGGGCGGGATTTTCATTTTAAAACTATGTCATGAATAAAATGCTTTTCGGCTTTACGGCCCTTTTACTTTTAGCAGCCTGTAATTCCACACCAAAAAAGAAAGTTGTGGTTATGGCCAGTGGTAAATTAAGTATTTCGGGAGATGCCGTAACGCTGGAACCGGGTACCCAGCACAATGAAGAGACCATAACCCTGATGGGAGATAAATTATCCGTTATAGGGCCGGAGGGTACGCGCGATTACCCCGTTACAGAAACAGGCAGTTTCCTCCTTAACCTGAAAAAAGACACCCTTATTGGTGGATTCCAGCCTTTTGGAGAGGCCTCCACGAGAGAGGGTCGCATTACCCAGGAACAACTGACGGAGCGAATGGATAGTTTACAACAATTGATGACGGGAACCAATGCCAGCGACGCCAAAAAGAATTATTTCCTTGCACCCGGCGATCTGAAACGGATCAGCGCAGCAGATAACGCCATTTTAGTCGGACCATTTAAGGGAATGCCGGCATCACTTACTGCCGATAAGGATGGCAAGGTGCCAGAAGTGTACAAATTCATCACAAATAAAGATGCCAGGGAAACGCTGGAAAGGTTGGACAAAATGCTAAAAGCACAGGCAGAATGACCTTTTCTGGATGTCAGGGCACTGGATCATGCCCTGCCCCGCCCCAGGGGTGACACCTACCTATTCGTTTGATGCTGAGCCAGAAACCTTTCACTACCCCATATTTCCGGAATGCTTCGAGGCTATATTGGCTGCAGGTAGGCGTGAAGCGGCATTTGGGCCCCAGCAGTGGTGATATACCCCATTGGTATATGCGAATCAAGGCAATAAAGGGCAACGCAAATATGTCTTTAATTTTCTTCATTTCCCTTTTTTGGGTTTACCTCCTTTTCTGAAAGCAATCGTTGCAACCGATGTATCGATTGTACGGTTGCTTTTTCTATATTATCCAGGGAGGGTATTTCCTTACCTGTATAAACCAGGAATAGGTTCACCTGCAGGTTTTGTGCGGCAACCTGGTCTATCAATACCTTTTTTTGCTTCCGCCAGGATTCCCGTAAAAGACGTTTAATCCGATTTCGATCCACTGATTTGTTGAAATTCCGCTTACTAACCCCCACGCCAGTAGACAGCTTTGCCGGAATTGGGGTGGCTGGCATAAGTAAGGAAGCTTGTTGTTGTTTCCAAAATATTCTTAAGGGATAAACGGAAAAACTGTGCCCGCTTTTGAACAGGTCATCAATCTGCTTGCGGTGTTTTAAACGTTCTGATTTCGAAAAACTTTGCTTCATTGCTATCGGTATCTGGCAGATGTCTGTCAGGAACTATAATACAAAAATAGCTCCGTACCGTCAAAGCGGCTCGGAGCTATCAGGATATCCTGGATACCCGCATCTCTACGGGTAACAGATTACTTCAGTTTGCTTTCAGAAGAAACGGAGAGTTTCTTACGGCCTTTTGCACGACGGCTGGCCAATACCTTCCGGCCATTGGCAGTTTGCATGCGCTTACGAAAACCGTGAACGGTTTTACGACGACGACGGTGTGGTTGAAACGTTCTTTTCATTTTAAAAGTTTTTTACTAACCCAAAATATTCGCCTGTGGAGAGCCAGGCTATTGATTTCCAATCACATCGGGCCACCATACCCGCTTGTGTCGTGAAAGGGACGGCAAAGGTAAGTAAAAAACCAATTAAATCTCCACTCTTTCCGCCTTAACCGGCTGTCCATAGAAAAAACTGGCGTGGCGTTCGAAATCCACCGGATCATCCGTAGTACAGAAACGTCTACCCCCGGATTCCGAGATCCGGGCAGCCATACTAGGGTGTCGTTGAAGGTAATCAACCAGGCTATTAGCTACTATCTGGCCCTGTGATAACAGTATAATTCCTTCCGGCAAGTATTTGCGGATCTTGTTTTCCAATAATGGGTAATGCGTACAGGCCAGCAAAACCGTATCAATGTGGGCACCCTGGGCCAGGAGGAGTTCCAGGTCTTTTCGAATGAAATAATCGGCCCCAGGCCCATCGTATTCATTATTTTCCACCAGGGGAACCCACATAGGACAGGCCTGCTGGTAAACTTTAAGCCCAGGGAAGAACCTGGCGATTTCTATTGGATACGAGCCGGAAACAACAGTTCCTGCCGTTGCCAGGATGCCTATCTCGAAACTGGAAGAATAATTGCCGATCACTTCAGTTGTGGGCCGTATAACGCCTAATACGCGACGTTCGGGAGCCAGGATTGGAAGATCATTCTGCTGAATGGAACGTAAGGCTTTAGCAGATGCGGTATTGCAAGCCAGTATGATCAATTGGCAACCCTGGGCAAAAAACCATTTTACACAATCCAGGGTATACCGGTACACGGTTTCAAAACTACGGGTACCATAAGGTGCACGTGCGTTATCACCCAGGTACACGAAATCGTATTGAGGAAGAACTTTTACCAACTCTTTCATGATCGTCAGTCCTCCGTAACCCGAGTCAAAGACCCCTATCGGGGCATTCGTCAACTCTTTCAATAAAGAAGTTAGCGGATCAGAAGACTCCTGCATTCTGGGTTGATTGTCACTATGTACAATCGGGATAGCCGCTGCCGAAGTATCCCCGGCCAGGTCCTGTTGTTCGGAGTTTGCCATATCAATTAATAATACTGCTGTCAAATCTAAAAATATGCCATCAAAACATTAGTATCCTATAAAATAACAAACGCCGGGATACTATCCCGGCGTTCATACAGAGCCTGTGAAAAGTTCTTATTTAAGACCAAGTTTCTTCTTCACCAGAGGCAGAAGGTCATCGGCCGGAGGAGATACGATCAGGTATTCCTTGGGAAGCACATATGCATACCCGTTCTCTTTCGCAACTGCGTTTACTGCATCCATTGCTTTTTTCTGGATGGGAGCGCTAAGCTCTTCCTGCTTTTTTTGTAATTCCTGTTGGATGCGCTGCTCTTCACCCTGCAGTTCCTGGAGTTTTTGCTGCAATTCCTTACGTTTTACTTCTTTAACAGCCGGAGCCATTTTGGCTGAATCCGCATTGAACTTGGTGATACCGTCATTCAAGGCGTTTTCTTTTTCCTGAGCACTGGAAATCAGTGCATCACGGAACTGAACCAGGGCAGTATCCGCTTTTTTAGCTTCTGGCATTGCGGCTACCACTTCATTGAAACTGATATAACCGATCTTGGATTGAGCCTTAACAGTGCTGCTAACCATAACCAGTCCCACAGCTACCATCAGAATTGATAAAACTTTTTTCATGCGATTGTTTGTTACTTAAAAGTTGTTTTCGTTATGGTTTTAGTTGTCTTAATTAAAAGCTTTTTAGTTTATTTAACACCAAGTTCTTTTAATACATCCTCACTCTTGTCGAGCTTGGGATCGGCAAATATAACAGTAATTCCTTCACTTTTATCCAAAATAAAGTCATACATCCGGGCAACAGCTATTTTCTGAATGGCCGTGTAAACCTTGTCCTGAACGGGCTTCACGAGTTCCTGGCGGAGCTTGAAGAGGTCTCCTTCAAATCCAAAGCGTTTGCGCTGCAACTCCCGCACTTCTTTTTCCCGGATAAATATCTCGTCTTCCCTTTTTTTCTGAAGTTCCTGGCTAAGCATTACTTGTTCAGTTTCATAATCCTTATACATTTTATCCAGAGCTGCCTGTTTGGCATCGATCTCTTTTTGCCATTGTTGGCTGAACCTGTCCAATGACTCCTGGGCTTCTTTGTATTCGGGCATCTTGTCCAAAATATACTTGGTATCTACAATAGCATATCGCTGAGCCTGAACGGCAAAAGTGCCCACCAAGGCAAATAAAAGGGATACTACATATTTTTTCATGACAAGAATTTTAAATATAAAATTACCATCCTTATTCCGGTTCAAATCCTAACATAAATGTAAAGCGGGCCGCATCCCTCAGTTTGGTATTGGGTCCCATCCTGTCAAAGCCAACGCCGTAATCAAAACCAAGAAGTCCGAACATCGGCAGGAAGAAACGCATACCTAAGCCAGCACTGCGACGCAGCCTGAATGGATTGTAATCCTTGTAATCGTACCAACCGTTTGCCGCTTCAAAAAACGCGAGTCCAAAAATGGTACTGTTGGGATTGGTCGAAAAAGGATAACGTAGTTCCAGGGTATATTTATTAAAGATGGTAAAGAACTGGTTGGCCTGTGATTTATCTGGATTTACTGTAGGGTCTGAATTATCGTAAACGGGATAACCACGGTGCGCAATGATGTCATAACCCAGGATTCCAAAATTATTCTGCAAGCCGGCATCACCCACCTGGAAACGTTCAAAAGGTGAATATTCCAGTTTACTATTGTACCTGCCCATAAATCCATATTTGGCGGCGGCCTTCAAAACGAATTGGCGATTCCTCTCTGCCCCCATTGCTTTACCGATGGGAACATACCATTCGCCAGTGAACCTCCATTTATGGAACTCAGGAAGTTCATAGGGATTATTCAATTTCACCCTGTCTGGGTTAAATAAGGAATAGGGTGGTGTGGCCTGAACACTTGCCATGAAATTGGACCCACTGGTAGGGAATATGGGCTGATCGATGGAAGAGCGGCTGAGCGCTAGTTTCAGACTTATGTTATGGGCGATGGTATTGTCCAGGTTCGGAAACAGGTTCGGATAGTTTCTGAGCTTATACTGTGTCAGGTTGAGTGAATACACCAAGGTAAAATAATCATCGGGCCAACGGAGCTGTTTTCCCAGTGCTACCGAAGCACTCAGCGCACGAAGGAAGGATGTGTCGGCAGCCTTTCGGTCATACCTGCCAGTGAGCCAGTTGTAGGAATTCGAAAAGCGGGTACTGTTGAAACTAACAGTAAACGAGTTTCGACGCTTACCTCCCAGCCAGGGTTCGGTGAAAGAGAAATTGTATGACCTGAACTGACGGCCATTACTTTGTAATCGTACACTGAGTTTTTGGCCATCGCCTGATGGAAGCGGATCCCAGGTTTCTTTATTAAAAATGTTCTTGATTGAAAAGTTGTTAAAGGTTACACCCAAAGTACCTGTAAGGCCAATACCCCCACCCCATCCTGCAGACAGTTCCAGCTGGTCATTGGATTTTTCCTCTACTTTATAATTGATATCAACCGTTCCGTCATCGGGATTTGGAACGGGATTGATGTCAATTTTTTCCTGGTTGAAATAGCCCAGATTAGCGATTTCTCGTTGTGAACGGATCAGTGCTGCTCTGCTGAATTTATCGCCCGGCACGGTACGTATTTCACGACGAATGACATACTCCTTGGTCTTTTCATTACCACTGATATTCACATTTTTAATGGTAGCCTGAGGTCCTTCTCGCATGCGGATCTCAAAATCGATCGTGTCATTATAGACCGCAGTTTCCACCGGGGTAACATCGGCAAACAGGTAACCATCGTCCATGTAAAGACCTTTGATATCACCGCCCTCCATACTCATTTGTACACCCAACTTTTTGTTGAGTGTTTCCACGTTGTAGATGTCTCCCTTTTTAATACCCAGGATCACGTTGAGGATTGAATCCCCATACTTGGTATTTCCCTTCCAGCTGATATTTCCAAAATAGTATTTCCGGCCTTCTTCCACTTTGAGATCGATGTTGAGGTTTCCGTTCTTTGAGTAGTATTGAGAATCAGCAACAATCTGGGCATCCCGATAACCCATAGAGTTATAGTATTCCAGCAACTTATCCTTGTCTTCCTGGTACTTGGTTTCATTGAATTTGGCTGAACTGAAAAGTTTGAACCGGAAATACGGATCCAGGTAATCGCGTGTTTTAGTTAAAGAGAGGAAGCCCCGGTCTTTTACATACTGACTGAAGCGCATGGGCTTTTTCACTCCGTAGGAACTGGAATCGATATCCGGGTAAAGGCTGATCCGGGTCATTTCCTTTGTACCCTTCATTTTCTTTTTGAGCTTTAGCTCATTCACCTGCTCGTTCCCATAGATATTAACATCGTTAATCCTGACCTTGTTTCCTTTTGCAATATTGAAAGTAAGTTGCTGGGTATTGGCAAAAGCGCTATCCGCTTTTTCGGTGATGGTCACCTGCGCACCACGGAATCCTTTTTCGATAAAATATTTTTCAATATTCTCAATAGCGGTACGCTTCATATTTTCAGTAATGACGCGTCCCTTGACCAATCCCGTTTTCCCTTCGAGGTCTTCGGCTTCTGATTTTTTTACACCCCTGAAATTAAAGCCTGACAGGCTGGGTCTTTCTGTCACGTTGATCTCAATAAAGAGGTTGCTGCCTTCCACTTTAGTGTAATATATCTGGACATCGGAAAACAAGTTTTGTTTCCAGAGCGCATTTATGGCTTTACTGAAAACATCATTACCGGGAATTACCACTTTATCTCCCACAGAAATACCGGAGATGGATAATAGTAAAGCCTGGTCGCGATATTTTGTTCCGGTTACCTCAATTCCAGCAATGGTATATTCTTTTGGTGAACGGGCATTAACCAGTGCTTCCAGGTCGGGGTCAATGCCGGTAGGTTTTGTGGAATCAGGTTGTTGGGCCTGCACGTTAAATCCGATCAACATAAGCAGTATGGCCACAACGGGTAATCTTCTGTGCATCCAGTTGGTTTTATAAAGTAGGCAAATTATGCGATTGTTTAAAAAAGCTTTGTTAAAGGGGTGCTTCTTCCTGTACCTGCGCGCTGGTCTTACCAAAGCGCCTTTCGCGTTGCTGGTATTCCAGGATGGCAGCATAGAGGTTTTCCTTGCGGAAGTCGGGCCATTTTACATCTGTGAAATAAAGTTCCGCATAGGCAAGCTGGTAAAGCAGGAAATTGCTGACCCGGTATTCCCCACCGGTCCGAATCATGAGTTCCGGATCGGGGAAAGTGCTGGTACAGAGATGTTCCCGGATGGTCTGTTGTGTAATTGCTGACGGTTCCAGCTTCCCTGCAAGAACTTTTTCTGTGATCCTCTTGGTAGCTTCCTGCAATTCCCAACGACTGCTGTAACTGAGGGCCATGACCAGGTTCAGGCCTGTATTTTTGCTGGTTTCTTCCAATGCTTCCGTCAGCTCTTTGCGTGCCGATTCCGGTAACATATTGATATCACCGATTACGTGCAGGCGTATATTATTTTTATTCAGTGTTTCAACCTCCTTACGGATCGTATCCACCAGCAGTTCCATTAATCCGTTCACTTCATAAGCGGGACGGTCCCAGTTTTCTGTACTGAAAGCATAAAGGGTAAGGTATCCGATACCCAGTTCTGCAGCGCCTTCCACGATATTACGAACGCTTTCAACTCCATGAAAATGGCCGTAGAGGCGATCCTGACCCTTTTCCTGGGCCCATCGCCCGTTGCCATCCATGATTATAGCGATGTGGGAGGGTAGTTTCTGCCTGTCAATTTTCGCTTCAAGCGAACTCATATTATCAAATTTCAGGGGGCGAATGTACGAAAAAACAATTGGCCGGGACAGGTGAAGGTGCTACAGTTTTGCCGTAGGACACTTATAAGAGGTGAGGTTGAAGCTCAGGGTCACTTGTGCCGTTGTGAACTGGTCCTTTTGTTTGGCATAACCCCGTTGGCGACCCTCAATGCCGATAGGCTCCCCTATCTCATAACTTCTATCCTGCAGCAAAGCGGCTACCGATGACTGGTTTCCTGGTAATGGGGGGAACTTATCTATACCAACATAGGTGGTACTGACGTCATCAAGGTAGTCGGTTGAAGTAAACCGGTGAAGGATTTCGAAGCCAATATTAAATTTTTCATTGATGGCATATTTCACGCCAACACCAAAAGGTATGGCATAAGCCATTGAGCCATAAGGCTTTCTTTCAGGATATGCCGCTGTACCCTGCCCTTCGGTGCCCAGTGGCCGCAGGTAGTGCTTTTCTCCGTTCAGGTAAGCATATGGGTCGTAACTGAAAATACTGGCTCCCAGGGTCACATAGGGGGTAAAGCGATATTCCTCCGTGCCCGGTACGAATCGAAAGAAATTAAAATCCCCCTGGAGGGCTAGCTCCCAAATGCTGGAATTGAAGCTAAGATTTCGCTGGCGCTGGAAATCGTTGTCATCGTAATACTTATCGGAATAACCCACCTGGGCAAATTGTCCACCCACCCGGATTGCAATATAGTTACCGAATTGCTTGCGAAAAAAGGCCCCCACCGCCAATTTGGGACGGTTCACCCTTGCTCTTGTATTCAAGTCGCCAAAATAGTGAGCTGCTCCCAGGGCAAGGCCTATTTCCCCGGAATGTGAAATGGCTTCCATTTGCGCGTTCGCGCCGGGAACAAAGCCTGCAGAGACCAGCACCGCCAGCAAAAATTTCTTCATATAATGCAATATAGCCAATATTAAACTCCAGACTCGAACGAAAACCCTGCCAATTTTGGTATAAAAAAAATGCTAATTGCGGGTATCCAACCCCCAGCTTAATTTATTCCTGAGGGTACTCAGGAAGTTATTCTCATTCAACCTGACAATGCTAACATCAAATTTTTCCCGTTTGACGGCCAGTTGTATGTTGCGTTGAACGATCTCACGCCGGCTATCAAGAGCACAAATAAAGGTATCGTGCCTCCCTTCTACTTCAAAAGAAATGATATTATCATCCGGTACCACTATAGGTCTGACATTTAAGTTATGTGGTGCAACTGGGGTAATCACGAAAGAGCCGGATTCGGGAAAAACAATAGGGCCGCCGCAACTTAAAGAATACCCAGTAGAGCCCGTAGGGGTACTGACTATAAGGCCATCAGCCCAATAAGTATTTAAAAATTCTCCGTTAAGGTAGGTATGTATCTTGATCATAGGCGAAATGTCCGTTTTATGAATAGCGAATTCATTCAGTGCATAGGGAGTTTCGCCAAAGAGCAACCTGTCAGCATCCAGGTGAATAAGGGATCGCTTGTCAACCACAAAACTCCTGTCTGAGAGCGAAGCCACAGCCTGCTTGAGTTCCTCTTTACCAATGGAAGCCAGAAAACCCAGTCTTCCGAAATTAATCCCGAGTATCGGGATATTCTTGTTCCGTACCAGGGTTACCGTGTCGAGCAAAGTTCCATCTCCTCCCAGGCTAATTATGAAATCAATAGTTTCGTCCAGGTCTTCAGAGTCTGTGAAAGTGGTAAAATCATGGTCATGGAATTTCACCGATCCGATAATCTGCTCAAAAAAAGATTGATATATGACCGGTTCTATCCGATAAATCTCCAGTTCGTTAAATAAGTTCTGGATATCCCGGTAATCTCCCTGGTCCAGGATCCTGCTGTAAATCGCCACGCGCATATTGTGGAATTTTTAACCGCTGAAAGATAAGGCTTTATGACTGCCTTCGGAATGTGTAACTTAAAAATCGTTTTTGAAATGAAAAAAGAATCCCCGCTGCCCGAACTGGTTGGCGCTGTATTCAAACCTTACCACCATATCGTAAAGAGTTACCACATCCAATCCTGCACCGGCCGTGATAAGCAACTTATTATTATAAGTATTGGCATCCCGGAAGGTTTTATTGTAAGAGTATCCCAGGTCAGAGTAGGTTTTTGCATAAATTCGGATTGGAATCCTGTCGTGGCTGCCATTCTTCACTGGAAGGCGTACATTAAAATTCAACAGTTCGCGGCGAATGGTATTGCGCCACATCCCTCCTGCCACCCCATCAATGACATATTTTTCCAATCCCCGGAGGTAATTATCACCGTACCCGAATAAACGATGGTTCATGTAGGGCTGCTCAAAGGGCAGCTTTACAGAGCCGGTTACCTGCATAGCGTAGGAGTATTTCCGCTTCAGGTCCCATGCGCGGGTGCCCCGAAAATTAAGATGCCACATCCCCTGGTCGCCCCCAAATCCCCGTCGGGTAAGGCTGGCTTCCCCCAGGTAACCTTTCAGGGGGTAAGGCGCATAATCTACATTTACGTGACTGATAGTATAAGAGATTTCCGGGTTAGCGACGCGACTTTTTCCGGACAAACTGAGATACAGGGGATTAACCTCCAATACGGCACTATCCACTTCATTCACCATATATCCTAGCCTTAGATTATGAACGGTCTGGAGGCCAGGACGGTAATTGAAAGAAACAGAGCCCCCATAGATCTTTTCTAAAAATCGGTTTGCACCAGGAAGAGAATCGGCTTTCAGAAAAAATTGTTCATTATTCCTGGTGATGGCGTTGATTTCTTTTAGTCCGGAATAAATAAAGTTAACCCCGTAACCTTTTTTCAGGCTTTTGTCTGCATAAGGCTGATCATAAGAAAGTTGAATCTGCCTGGCATACCCGGTTATTAACCAGAGTCTTAGCTTATCATTGCGCCCGGTGGTATTATAATAGGTGAATTTTGCCCCATAATTAATACGGTCAAGGCTATACCCTTTATCGGCCCATGTCTGCAGGTTCCGATCTACAGGCTTGAAATAAGGAATGGGGAAAATATACCACCTTTCCTTAACATCCACCTGTACATCAACCAGGTAGCCGCGGAAACTTTTAAGGGATATGACCACATCGTTAAATAGGCGTGTATTCACAAGTTGCTGTTTACCCAACCGGAATTTATCCACCAGCTCATTCAATATTACAGAATCCCCCTCCTGGAAAGGCAATTCCCTTTTAACGACGTAATCTTTAGTTTTTTTATTACCGTTAACAAATATTTTGCTGATTATGAAAGGCTTACGGCTTTGTCTAATAGAATCGGGCAGACTGGAAAAATCAACTGTTGAAGGATTAGGAACAAATTCACCCCCGGAAACTGCAGCTTCAGGAAAAACCATTTGAGCACGGATCATACAATGGCAACAACAAATAGCAGCAACCAGCAGGGTTCTATATTTCCACACCTTACTCATACACAAATTACACGGGGTTATGAAAATACAGGATTAGCAATTAGAATACCACAATGCATCCAAGTTTTTTACCATTTATTTTACCTGGCTCAGAGATTGAGGTAATTCATCAAATTATCGAAATTGTTCCTGAGTTCATTTTCATATTGCTCTTCACCAAAGTAATAACGCACATGGTATTCATAGCGTTGAAAGGTTGCCACGATATCGGAAAGTTCAAACTTGTTTAATTTGAGGGTAACATACATAACACCCAGGTTATTATCGAAGTAGGTATTGAGCTGGGTGATCTGGGCATCATTTGTTTCAACCAGTTTATAGATCTCCGAAAAAGCAAAGTTGCGTTTTTCCATTTCCAGCACGATGATTCCACCCGGTTCATCGGCACCAATCAGGTGGCCGGCAAATTTTAACAAGTCGGCTGACAGGATTCCGCCCACCCACTGGAGATCCGCTTCAGCTACCGGAACCATTGCCAGGCCGTATTCATTAGCCAGTTGAACGGCTTCTGTAAAATGTCCTGACGGGTTGACTTTCAGACGATTTACGCCATTCATAAGGGTTTCCAACAAGTGGGTGTCATCATCCGCATTGAGCAGATCACCTTCCGAAACAATCCCGAGGTATTTTTCCTGTTCCACTACCGGAAGGTGCATGGTATTACAATCGTCCATCAGTTGGAGGGCCCGGAACACGGGGTCTTTTGGCGACAACACCGGCAGGGATGATGATATAAGATCCTTATTTAGCACTACAGAATTTATGTATAGACGACAATTACCCTGCAACCGCTGCGGGCTGGCTGAGCTTCGTCAGAAATTTATGAAGAATTTCATTGAATTCTCCCGGAACTTCCATCATGGGTGCATGCCCGCATTTATCAATAAAATGCAGCTCACTGTTTGGAATCAACCGGTTGAATTCACGACCCACAAATGGAGGGGTGATGGTATCGTTATTACCCCAAACTAACAGGGTGGGTTGCTTGATCTGGTTAAGTTCTTCTCCCAGGTTATTGCGTATGGCACTCTTTGCAAGGGCTATGATCTTGATGACTTTTATCCTGCTGTTTACAATATCATATACTTCATCTACCAGTTCCTTGGTAGCCATGGCGGGATCGTAAAAAGTCAATTCCGTTTTTTTTCGTATATATTCATAATCCCCCCTCTTAGGATAGGTATCACCCATACCATTTTCGAAAAGTCCGGAACTACCGGTCAGGATCAGACTCTTTATGCGCTCAGGATGCTTCAGGGTATGGACCAGGGCAACATGCCCTCCCAGCGAATTACCGAGAAGGTGGATATTTTTCAAGTCCCGTGCTTCGATAAACTTATGCACAAATTTCTGCAGTCCACCTACGGATGTATGCAGTATGTCAAGATCAAACAACGGCAGCATAGGCACCACCACCATGTAATGTTGGCGGAAATATTCGATCAGGTCCCTGAAATTACTGAGCGCTCCGAAAAGCCCGTGTAATAATACCAGGGGTTCTCCTTTCCCTTCTTCAATGTACCTGAACTTCTCCAGCTGTTTGATCTCGTATTGCATCTGTTCTTTAAAAATAATACTTCCAATGAATTGCTAAAATAGGCCATTTGCAGCAATAATTCCATGGCAGCGTATGCGCTGCATTTATCTCATTGCGTCACTTCTGCAGGTTCCACATGATTCGGTAAGCTGTCAAAAAACTTTCCCAGGTCTTTAAACATATCCTGGAAAACAGGAATGAATTGCCCCATCCATTCCATGGCTTTTGGTCCCCATGGAGCAATTATAGCATAGGTATTAGATTCCTCCATCGACTTTTCAGTGATTATTCCAGTCTTAGCGAGATAAAACAATAAAACACTCCAGAGAAGGAGGTGTAGCAGGGCAAAAAACAAAATACCGCCGGCTTTATTCAACCATCCAAGGAATGCCAGTTCAAAAGATTTCTCCAACAGCTTCCCAATCAAATTCACGCCTATCACCACCACGATAAAAACGAGTAGAAATGCCACTACTGGCAACCATTTTTGAGAGATACTTACCTGAGTACCCAGCCAGTCAGCAGTAAAAACGGATAATTTCAAAGCGGCAGCCACACCAACTACCACCGCTAATAATGAAAACAAAGCAACGACCAGCCCCTGGGAAATACCTTTAAATACTGCCCAAAGCAGGATGAGCAGCGTAATGATATCCAATATCATAAGCAAGCATTTTTTTGGGTAGAATAAGGGATTTATCCTAACAGGGTCCGAACCATGGCACTAATGGCTTTCCCGTCTGCCTGCCCCGCCAGCTTTCTGGAAGCGATTCCCATGACTTTACCCAGGTCTGCAACAGAATTGGCTTGTGCTTCAGCGATAATAGCCTGTAAAGCACTTTTTAGTTCATTTTCGTCCAGCTGTTTCGGCAGAAATCGTTCAATCACATCTATTTCCTCTTGTTCCTTTTGCGCAAGATCTGCACGTTGTTGCTGTCTGAAGATATCCAGTGAATCGCGACGCTGTTTTACCATTTTCTGGAGAAGCTTTCCTTCCCCTTCAGGGCTCACCTGTCCTGCAGCACCGGGTTCAGTCCTGGCTTTAATGATTTCGGCCTTGATAGCTCTCAATGCCCGTAAAGTGGCTTCGTTCTTGGACTTCATGGCATCTTTCATTTCAGACATGATCTTTTCTTCGAGTGACATATGGACTCAATTTTCGTTTAGTGTAGTAGGTTAATCAAACAGCATTCTCCTTCATTTGCTGATCCCGAAATTTCTGGTAGAAATCTTTTGCGAAATTTTTAAGGTCCAGTACCATCTCTTCGTTTCGAGTGGCGCGCTGATAGGTGTCTGCCATGGTCATCAAGGTTTGGTAAAAAAAGTCAGCCATTTCATCCACCATCATTTCCTTTGTCCATAGATCTATACGTAAAGCGGTCTTATCTGCGCCGTCCCAGAAGGCAAGCATCATTGCCTTGGCCTTTTGAGCTTCTTCTACAGTGCTTCCGGTGGCTTTCCAGCTGATCTGAGAGGGAACTTTATCGGGGTCCAGTTGCACATCTATTATTATGGTTGATTCTTGCATATGGGTGTTTTAAGGTGGCGAAATTAGCCAATATCAGCCACAAAAATTTCGTACCACAGCGGCATAGTCTTCCAGGGTCTGGGTGCGATTGATCTGTCGCGCTCTTTCAAACCCTTTGGAAATCAATCCATTGCGAAGGTTTTCATCTTTATAAACCATCATAAGGGCATGTGCCTGCTGGTCAATATCACCATGAGCCGACAATAATGCCGCACCAGCTGTAAGTTCTGTAAGAGCGGGGGAGTCGGTGCCAAGGACAGGTACCCCTGCACTGAAGGCCCATTCCACGGGCCAGGCTTCTCCCGAGGTAACTGCCCGCCCGTCTGGGCCTGTTGGAAACAGCAGCGCATAGGCACCCCCTACCAATTCTTTCAGTTCCTCTTCGGCCAGGTCAGGATAGATGGTGACATCACCCCGGTATTTATAGGTCTCCAGCAGCTTTTCCAGGGTGGGTGTATAGTCTGTGGAGGATCCCGCCAGCAGTAAGGGCATACCTGTCATGAGCCATTTTTTCAGCAATGAATAGGATTTGAGCATGGTTATTAGTTCACGCTCTTCACTGAGCGGCCCGGCAAACAGAAAATAATCTCTTCCCCCACTATACCTTAGTTTTACCTGTTCCTGTTCGGACCACCCCGGGGTTTCCAGAGGTTCCTGGAGAGCAGGGAATACTACATCAATTTTGTCATTGAGGAAGTAGTACCGGGCCGCCAGCGCTGCTTTATCTGCCAGGGTAGGCACCACGATGCTGGAAGCTGCTGTCCAGTCAGGAATAGGATCCTGTTTTTTGAAGACCCCGCTGAAAAATGATCTCGGGCTGGCAACATTTAATAGCTGGGCTGCAGAGGCAATCAGCATGGTCTGAACCAGAGCAGGCGGAAAAACTGCCTCGGGCTCGGTGGTAATCCAAAGGCGGGGCTGCTGGAGTTGCAGCCATTGCAACAAATGGCGCTTTCGCAATTTAGCCAGCGGTGCGACGGATTTCTGTTGTATGGAAAGGTTTTCAAATATGATGGAATCATTCTGTTCCATACTAACCCCGGGCATCTCAGCCAGGGCCAAATGCCTGAATTGTGGCAACATGGCCGCAAGGTCGGGAAGTGCGGCCAGCAAGCTGAGGTCCTGTACCGCTGCCGGATCGGCCAGCAACGGATCGATATGGTACACCAGGGTTTGCATCCTTATATTTTATTAGCGCCTGCAAATTGGTGCATTTTCCTGAATGGCAAGACTTACATTTGCAGTAAGCAAATTATTTGCATGGAATATAATACTACAAGAAATCACCTGGTTATGCGGGAATATGGCCGGCATATCCAAAAAATGGTGGAATACATACAGTCCATTGAAGACAAAGAGAAGAGACAGAAAAATGCCAGAGCAGCTATTGAACTGATGGGCTTCCTGAATCCACATCTGAAGAATGTTGAAGATTTCAGGCATAAGTTATGGGACCACCTGTTCCTGATTGCAGATTTCAAACTGGAAGTAGAATCGCCTTACCCAATTCCCACCAGGGAAACATTGAAAGCAAAGCCTTCCCCACTTAAGTACCCCAAAGGTTATCCTCGTTATTCACATATCGGGAAGAATATTGAAGTAGTGATCCACAAGGCCCTGAAAGAGGAGAATCCCGAAAAGCGTCAGGGATTTGCTAATGCCATTGCCTATTACATGAAGCTGGCATATAGCAACTGGCACAAGGAGAATGTTCACGATGATGCCATTCAAAGCGAACTCAGCAGTATAACTGGCGGACAACTGGAATTTACCAATACGCCTCACGTGAAGGCTTTTCGGCCCAACGAAGGCCAACGTGATTTCAGGAGCGGGGGCGGCGGAAAGCGCCCGCAAAAATTCCAACAACGAGGCGGTGGCGGACAAAGTCGCGGTGACCAGCGGGGGGGCGACCAGCGCGGAGGTGACACACGTGGAAATGGCGGCAGACCCGGCGGTAACAAGTTTAAGAAGAGGTTTAAATAGGAATGAACAGTTTCGAAGTAATCGGCGGAAAAAAACTTGGCGGCACCATTCAGCCGCAGGGTGCCAAAAATGAAGCTTTACAGATCATCAGTGCTGTTTTGCTGACTCCTGATGCGGTCACCATCCGTAATATTCCGGATATCCTGGACGTGAACCTGTTAATAGAGTTGTTGCAGGACATGGGAGTATCGGTTGAGCGGCCGGACAGGCATACTGCAATATTCAGGGCTGACAACATAAACATTGACTATCTGCACAGTGCGGAATTCAGGGCTAAAGGAGGGCGTTTGCGCGGGTCCGTTATGCTGGCGGGCCCTTTGCTGGCCAGGTTTAAAAAAGCATTTATTCCCAAACCTGGAGGCGATAAAATCGGTCGCCGCAGACTGGATACTCATATTATTGGTTTTGAAAAATTGGGGGCCAAATTCACATATCATCCTGAAGACGGATTTTTTCACCTGGATGCATCCGGACTGCAGGGTTGCTATATGTTACTGGACGAGCCTTCCGTTACTGGAACAGCCAATATTGTGATGGCAGCAGTGATGGCCAAGGGTACCACCACCATTTATAATGCAGCCTGCGAACCTTACTTGCAACAGCTATGTAAAATGCTGAATCGCATGGGTGCCCGGATAAGTGGCATCGGAAGTAACCTGTTAACTATTGAAGGAGTTGCTGCCATGGGCGGTACGGAGCACCGCATGCTACCTGATATGATCGAAGTAGGCTCCTTTATAGGCTTGGCGGCTATGACCCGAAGCGATATACGCATCCAGGGAGCCGGAGTGGAGCATTTGGGCGTGATCCCGGAAAAATTCCGGCAGCTTGGCATCCACTTGAATATCGATGGTGATGATATACATGTACCCTCCCAGGAAATTTATGAGGTACAGACCTTTCTTGACGGATCGGTACTCACCATCTCGGATCATCCCTGGCCTGGATTTACTCCTGACCTGCTCAGTATTATTCTGGTTGTTGCCACACAGGCAAAAGGCTCCGTGTTGGTACACCAGAAAATGTTTGAAAGCCGGCTTTTCTTCGTCGACAAACTAATTGATATGGGCGCGCAGATTATTCTTTGTGACCCTCACCGCGCTGCAGTAATCGGGTTAGCGCGAGAACAACAGCTACGCGGGATAACTATGAGCAGTCCGGATATCCGGGCAGGGGTATCCCTGCTCATCGCTGCATTGAGTGCTGATGGGAAAAGCGTGATTCAAAACATCGAGCAGATAGACCGTGGTTACCAGTATATAGATCAGCGCCTCACATCACTGGGAGCCGATATAAAAAGAGTTTAGATGAATAGCAGCAATAAGATCATTATCCTCACCGCGCCCTCCGGTGCGGGTAAAACATCCATTACCCGTTATTTGCTGCAGCAATATCCGCAGCTATCCTTTTCGATTTCAGCCGCTACCCGAAGTGCACGAGGTATAGAAAAGAACGGCGTCGATTATTACTTCATAAGTGTGGAGGAATTCCAAAATCATATCCAACAGAATGATTTTGTAGAATGGGAAATGGTTTACGAAGGCAAATATTATGGTACACTAAAAAAAGAACTGGAGCGCATTTGGAAAAATGGGCAGGTACCCATCCTGGACATAGATGTTAAAGGGGCCATACATGTGCAGCAGCAATTTCCAGTCCAGACCCTGTCACTTTTCATACAACCCCCATCAGTAGACGAACTGCGCAAGCGATTGATGGGCAGGGGTACCGAAACGGAAGAAAGTCTTCAAGCGCGGATCAACAAAGCCGCCTATGAAATATCTTTCCGCGAACATTTTGATCATATTATTATAAATGATGATCTGGATAAGGCTTGCGCCATAGCCGGCAAACTCATCCTGGACTTTATCAACCAGCCTTAAGACAGTTCGGAACCAATAAAACAATTCTTATATTCGTTCCAGAATGATCGATCTCAATTCGCTTGGATTCATAATATTTTTTCTATTACTGGTGGGTTTCTTCACCGGTATAGAAGCTGCTTTCGGAAGCATAAACAGGCTTTCAGTAGAATTGAGAAAAAAACAGGGCAGGACCGGTGGAATTCTAATCAGCCAGTTCCTCGATCGCCCATCCAGTTTTATAGGGGTTGTATTGATTGGATTTAATCTTTTCCTGGTGATGTATGGCCTCATGATCGGTGAATTCCTTCAACCCATCTGGCTATTGTTAGAACAACGTATCCCTGTGGCCTACGCTAATATCATCCATCTTTTCTTTGAAATATTTCTGGCTACAGCAATATTTTTATTCCTGGGCGAATTCCTGCCGCGTGCCATCTGGCGCGCCCGTAATGAGTGGCTTCTCAGCAGTGCAGTGGCAACACTGGTGAATGTTTTCTACCAGATCTTGCAACCCATTTCTGCAATGTTTGTTTCCATTGCAGAGTGGATCCTTAAATATCTTTTCAACATAAGGCTGAATGAACGCAAAGAAGCTTTCGTCCGGGCAGACCTCGAAGCCTTCTACCAACAAAATGGATTGGAAAAAGATGGGGAACAGGAACGCAATACCGATCTATTTGAGAACGCGCTTTCACTACCAAATGTAAAAGTGCGTCAATGCCTGATACCAAGGAAAGAGATCGAAGGAGTGGAAATGAAGACCCCCATAGATAAAGTGCGTCAGAAATTCATCGATACCAAGCTCAGCAAACTGGTAGTTTATGAGGGAAATATTGATCATATTGTGGGGTATGTACACCAATTGGATTTATACAAAAGCCCGGTTGATGTAGCTGCCATACTATTGCCTATTCCTGCTGTACCCGAAAGCATGAATGTTACAGATTTGATCAATAAATTCACACGAGAAAGAAAAAGTATGGCATGGGTAGTAGATGAATTTGGAGGAACTTCCGGTATTATCACTATGGAAGACCTATTGGAAGAAATTTTTGGTGAGATCCAGGATGAACATGATACAGAAGAACTGGAAGAGAAAAAATTGTCTGACAGGGAATTTATCTTCAGCGGAAGGCTTGAACTGGATTACCTCCGCCAGAAATATGATCTGAAATTTGAACAGGACGAATCTGAAACTCTATCTGGTTACATCATTACACACCACGAAACCATACCTCGCATAAAGGAACGTATCATTGTAGATGATTATGAATTTGAAATACTGGCAGTAAGTGATACCCGTATAGAAATGGTACGGCTCAAAATACTGAAGTAACCAGTTGCTCCTTATTATAGATCTTGGGAGTGCGTTTTTTTTCTTCTATTCTATACAGGGCTTTTGTAATAAAGTGGCCAAAAGCTGCACCCACCCAAACATCACTGGACCAATGCCTCCTATCGTACAATCTGGACGCAGCTGTAACCGCTGCTATGGTATAAACGACCGGAGGAACCCATTTAGTTTCTCGAAATTCAATGGCTAGTGCAGTTGCAAGTGTAAAAACCGTATTGCTGTGCCCCGATGGGAAAGACGTAAACTCACGCCCCCCTTCAAAAGGCTCATTAAATTCATAGGGATCGTTGGTGAATTTCGGCCGCCTCCTGCGTATCACCTGTTTGGTGGCAGTATAGAAAATTGTGCTGAACACCATTGATTTGGCTGCCATTAAAGAGGCGTGTTCTATTTTCCGGTTTCTGGAAACCACTCCTGCCAGGTAAAGAGAACCAATCAGTAAGGGGGGATATTTATTTCCAAATGGTTCCACTACGGTGGAAATATCGTCCTGAAGTTTCGATCGGTTACTATTCATGAAATCGTACACCGGCCTGTCAGCAAGCAATAACAATCCGGCTCCCGCGGTAACTATTCCAAAATTTCTCCAGTCTTTACCGGAATAATGAAGGGGAGAAACGGCAACCTTTGGAAAATCGGTAAAATAAGAAAGGATATAATGTTTGTTGATACGATAGAATGTTGAAAAATCGCCTATCTTATTGGTTGAATCGCCCTGTTTATTGCTGTGGTACTTTGTAGTGTCGGATTGCGCCGATACAACCACCACGTGTAATACCAGGTAACAGCAAAGCCAGCAGGTTCGGGGGGCAAAAAACATGGCAGGCAAGATAAAAAAAAGGGTTCGTATTTTCGAACCCTGTTAATTTTCAGAGGACCACTCATTTATGCCGGAAACAATCAGGATGCCTGCATTTCTGTGATCTTCTCCCGAATCTTTTTTTCGATTTCTGCCTGCAATTCCGGGTTATCGCGAAGTAATTGCTTAACGGCATCACGCCCCTGCCCCAGTTTGTCAGAATTGTAACTGAACCAGGAACCACTTTTTTGAACAATACCCAGATCAACTCCCATATCGATAATCTCACCCACCTTGGAAATGCCTTCTCCAAATATGATATCAAACTCAGCTGCACGGAATGGAGGAGCCACTTTATTTTTCACCACTTTTACTTTCACCCGGTTACCAACCGCTTCGTCTCCATCCTTAATTTGGCTCATCCGGCGAATATCCAATCGTACGGAAGCATAAAATTTCAGCGCATTACCACCGGTGGTGGTTTCAGGGTTACCAAACATGACACCGATTTTTTCCCGCAACTGATTGATAAAAATACAGATGGTATTGGTTTTATTGATCGTGGCAGTAAGTTTACGAAGGGCCTGGCTCATAAGCCTTGCCTGCAACCCCATTTTACTGTCACCCATTTCTCCTTCCAGTTCACCTTTGGGTACCAGGGCAGCCACGGAATCGATCACCACAACATCCAATGCACCGGAAAGAATCAGCCTGTCGGCGATTTCCAGGGCTTGCTCACCATAATCGGGTTGAGAAATCAGGAGATTATCCACGTCTACTCCCAGTTTTTGAGCATAAGAACTATCAAAAGCATGTTCAGCGTCAATTATAGCGCACATCCCCCCCTTTTTTTGTGCTTCCGCAATAGCATGAATGGCAATGGTGGTCTTACCAGAGGATTCCGGTCCGTAGATCTCAACAATCCTGCCCCTGGGAAACCCACCGATACCCAACGCAACATCCAGCCCCAGTGATCCGGTGGACACTACTTCCTGGGGTTCGGTACTTCTCTCATTCATCATCATCACCGATCCTTTACCAAAATCCTTATCGATCTTGTCCATCGTCAGCTTCAGGGCCTTGAGTTTTTCTGCGTTTGACATTTTTCTCTTGTTTTTTAGTTATGGGCACCAAGTTATTGGCAGATCAAAGATACGGGAGAAAAAATTAACAACACTAATATATTTAGCATTATTTCACTAAATATTTTATCGCTAAAACACCCTTGATCATCTGGATTGTTTCCCTTTCAGAAAATTAAGAAGGGCAATTTTATGATATTTTAACAAGGCTTCCCCCATAACACCCCCCTGCTTTTTGATGTAGTCGTATATTTGGAAAAATTACACTCATGAGATTTTTTGCAACAGCATTGCTGGTAGCAGGATTTACGTTGGGAGCAATCGCCCAAACTCCTGTTCCTGCAACCAAAGGTGTTACCTATGGTGCAGGCACCACATCGGATGGAGCTATTTCGGTTAACGAGCTGAGCGCACGCATGAGCACCTCCCCCTTCACCGGAAAAATAACGGGTAAAGTAGTTGAAGTTTGTAAAGAAAAGGGTTGTTGGATGAAGATCGAAAGGGAAGGTGCGGACCCTCTCATGGTCAAGTTTAAAGATTATGGGTTTTTTATGCCCACGGATATAGAAGGTAAGGACGTTGTGCTGGATGGTGAGGCGCAGGTAAAAGAAGTGTCAGTTAAACAGCAAAGGCATTATGCTAAAGATGCCGGCAAGTCAGAAGAAGAGATCCAGAAGATCAAGGCTAGCAAAAAAGAAACCCAGTTTGTTGCAAAAGGGGTTTTAGTTCTCTGATTCATTCATATGGCCGGAAACCTCTTCTGGAAAGTCTACTGGAAAACCAGCGGGTGGAAGACCGTGGGAGAATGGCCTGCCGGACTTACCAAAGCAGTTATAATCGTGGGACCGCATACCAGTGGGTGGGATGTGGTAACGGGTATGGCTGCCCGATCCGTAATTCCCATACCACACGCACATTACCTGGGAAAAAAAGAATTATTTGATGGCCCCTTTGGATGGTTCTTCCGCCTTACAGGGGGTACACCGGTTGACCGCTTCAGTAAGAATGGGATGGTTGAACAGGTGGTTGAAATTTTCCAGCAGCAGGAAAATTTCGTCCTGGCACTTTCACCCGAAGGCACCAGGAAGAAAGTTGACAGACTTCGAACGGGGTTCTGGCATATCGCAAAAAAAGCGAATGTTCCCATCGTCATGGCAGGTATGGATTTTTCCAAAAAGGAGTTGATATTATCCAAACCTTTCTTGCCTGGAAACAGCCCCGAAGACGACCTGCCAGCCATTATCCGTTTTTTTGCACCCCTGCGAGGAAAAAATCCGGAAAAGGGCATGTCAGGTTTGGCAACAAATAATAATTACGTATCATAAATGGATGAAAATCAGGCATAGAACTTGCGTTCTATGCGCTACATTTGCACCAGTAATCACTAAAAACAATAACCAAATGAAAGTTTCTTACTTAGTAGTTGCTGCTTTCACAACCATCTCAATGGTTTCCTGTGTGAGCTCCAAGAAATTCAAGGCCGAGCAGGCACGTTATGCAGAACTCAATGGAAAGTATTCCCAATTGCAGGGAGACCTGAAAGGCTGCGAAGATGCTAAAGCAGAAGAAGCCAGGAAAAGGTCTGACCTGGAGGGCCAGGTGGCCAACCTGAACAAGCAGATCGACTTCCTTAAAGAAAACAATACCTCTGCTCTTAAGCAATTGCAGGATTTGTCCGTAATCAGCAGCCAACAGGCTGAAAGCATCAAGAAGTCCATGGAGAACCTGGGACTTAAAGATGCTTATATCCAGGATCTCCAAACCCAGATGGCCAAAAAGGATTCACTGAATATGGCATTGGTTATGAACCTGAAAGGAGCTATCGGAAACCTTGACGACGAAGACATTAATATCAAGGTTGACAAAGGAGTGGTTTATGTTGATATCTCCGACAAACTTCTGTTCACTACCGGCTCCTATTCTATCACCAGCAGGGCTAAAGAAGTTCTGGGCAAAGTTGCTACTGTACTGAAAAACCAGCCGGATATCGAGTTCATGGTAGAGGGCCATACAGATAATGCACCTATCCGTGGAAGCATCGGTTCTATTAAAGACAACTGGGACCTGAGTGTATTGCGTGCAACAACTGTAGTTCGCCTGTTACAGAAGCAATATGGCCTGGATCCTACCAAGATGGCGGCAGCAGGACGTGGTGAATATCGCCCGGTTGCAGATAACGCTACTAAAGAGGGTAAGGCTTCTAACCGTCGTACGCGTATTGTAATCCTGCCTCAGCTGGACCAGTTCTACCAGCTGCTGGAGAGGAAATAAAATATTCCTTATTCATTAAGAGTGGTTGCTGGCGTGCTGTCCGGCAACCACTTTTTTATTGATTGGCCTGAATGGATTTTATGATCTCATCCAGTAATCCATCTTTCGGCTCATCCAGCGTCAGTTCCCAAAACATGATACCTCCCAGTTTTTTATCCAGCATGTATTTAGTTTTTGCGGCAATAGATTTTTTATCGTCAAGTGTGGCGAACTCCCGAATTACTGCATTATAATAATAAGGCGCCTTTGCGTTCTCATCCCAGTATTTTACATACCCGGAAGAAGCGTCAAATGCCTGTTTGCGATCCTTCCATGGAATGAACGCCTTAAACACGCCAGGCTGATACAAACCATTGTTGACCGCTGGCACATCTTTCCAGCTACGGGCATAAAATGCCGCACCTATGATCATCTTGGAAAGCGGAACGCCTTTCCTTGCCAGCATTTCGACACAATGATCGGTTGCTTCCGTAGTACCAGCAGTGGCGTGCAAGGGAGTATGATGCCCGGTTACGGTGCTGAAGCCGCTCACCAGGTCATAAGTCATCAGATTCACACGGTCCACCAGTGGCATCACAGCCTGCCAGTCAACGGCTTCTTCCAGGAATTTCGTAAAACCACCTGCAGCAAAACTAAGTTCATAACGATTACCCATAACCGCTCTGATCTCACGCACCAACTCGGTAAAATTGGCGACATCCGCTTTCATCCAGGGATGACCCGGATGGCCTTCAATACCTGGATATTCCCAATCCAGGTCCAGCCCATCCGCATTGTACTGCTTTAAAAGATTCACTACACTGGCTGCAAATTTTTTTCTCACTTCAGGAAGAGCAAATCGCGGGGAACAGGGTTTGCACCCACCCCAACCACCCAGGGCAACCTGGACCTTCAGAGAGGGATATTGTTTTTTCAATGCAACCAATGAACGCAATACCTCCTGCTGCCCAGGACGCTTGAAGGCAAGGGTATCTCCGTCAAGCATCATGAAACTGTAAATGAGATGCGTCAAAGAGGCAACCGGATAGTCCAGGATCTTTTCACTATCACCCGTATAATACGCAATGACAGCTGGTCTGGATAATTGTGCAAATAGCATTACCGGTATAACAGTCATCAACAGGCAGGATAACATTATTTTTTTCATTCGCATATTTATTTATTTTCTTACAAAAAATATATCTTTACTACACCACGACCTACTGGCTCCCTGATACATTATCCTCCTACCTTATCAAGACCCTTTTCTCTTCCTGGTTATTAGCAAGCATTTATTACTAAACCCTATTCTATTTCAGGCATGAAACCTTATCAACGCCAGAAACACCTGCTATTGCAGTATGTCAGTTGTTTCCTGTTTCTCCTACTCAACGTAGCTATTGCCCAAGCACAGGTCACTATTTTTCCAAAAAACAACCAGCTGTATCCGCGGGATCTTTCCACCAATAAAGCTACCATTAAAGTTGCAGGTTTGATCCAGGAATCGAGTGGGTATTCCCAATTGCGGCTCAAGCGATACCGCAGCGGAAAACTTCAAAAGATTACTTATTGGAACCTGGTTTATGTGAACGGGGTGGCTAATTATGAGCTCTATAATGAGATCACCGCCGAATTACAGAATTACAGTTTTAGTCTTTATGGTTATAATGGCGCAGAAAAACTAATCCAGTCGGCCAGTAATGTGGTGGCTGGTGATGCATATATCATACAGGGGCAATCTAATGCCGTTGCCAACCAGCGAGGGGGAAGCAGTTCTTCGAATGATGCAGACAGCTATACCAATGCCCCTTACAGAAACTGGGTACGTGTTTTCGGCAATGGCAGTGCTTCCGGAAATTACACGCATGGCTGGTTCATCGGGCGGGGAAATGTGTGGTATGATACAGATGGGCACACCGGGCAATGGGGAATGCGCATGGCCTCCAACCTGGCGGGTGCCAAAAAAGTGCCCATAGCCATATTTAACGGGGCATCTCCAGGAAATGCAATCGCATATTTCAAACGAAATGATGCAAATCCGGGTGACCCTTTGACCAACTACGGGAGGTTACTGAACCGTATTACAGAAGCCGGCCTGGCAAAACATATACGTGGAGTGATCTGGCACCAGGGCGAATCGGATGTTTTGGGAGTGCTTAGCAACATCCAGAAAACAACAGAACAATATAAAGAAGCTTTTATTGATCTCTATAACGATTGGAAATCAGATTACCCCGGGCTCAATCGGTGTTTTATTTTTCAGATCCGCTTTGGATGCGGCATGTCCTCCCCTGAGAACTGTGTCAGGATCCAGGAAGCACAACGCCAGTTGGATAAGGAATCTGGAGAGATACTAACATTGGGCACCAGCAATACCCAGCAACTGTTTGACGGGGGCTCCATCAATTATTGTCATTATACGTATACCGGCGGATATAAAGCCATGGGAGATTGGATTACCCGTGTCATTCGCCGGGACATCTACCAGGAAAGCAACTGGGCGGTTTCTATTGAATCTCCTGAACCGGAACATGCCGCATTTACGCTGATTGACGCAAATGGGGTTGCCAGCCAGTTGTCGCTCACGTTAAAGTCGCAATCCTCCACCAATACTTTGTCCGGGGATATCACCAGCCAATTTAAACTGGAGGGCGGCTCTTTTACCATAAATTCAGTTAGCCTCAATAGTAATACACTAACTATTAGCTTCAAACGAAACGAAGGAACTCTGTCAAATCCTGTAGGAATCACCTATATGGGTCATGATAATACGGCAGCCCCACAACTCACCAACAGTAACGGAATGGGATTAGTATATTTTGAAAATTTCCCCATCAGCGGTATTGTTCCACCACCTCCTCCACCACCCCCGGCGGAAGATTGTCCAGACAGCTATGAACCCAATAATACTCTTGGGACAGCAAGCTCAATAGGTATGAATACTACCTATTCTGCATCTGTTAGTTCAAGTTCTGACGAGGACTGGTATCGTTTCAGGACCTGGGCGCCCTGGCGGTATCTTAAGGTCAGCATCTGGGGAATGACAGCCGATTACGACCTGTTTCTTTACGATGCCAATGGCAACCTCTTAACCAGCTCTGAAAATTCGGGCAGTTCCGAAGCCCTGATATACAATGATGGCCCGGACGATTTCTCCTACCGGTTAAAAATTGTTGGAAAGAATGGCGCCAATGACCCCTCTGCCTGCTATTCACTACGGTTGCAGGCTAGTTCAGGTGCATGGCCGGCAGACTCTCCCCCTTATGCAGGCACTTCCCAACGCCAGGCCAGCCCGATGGAAGAGATTGCCCTGACGCCAGCGCCACGACCAGGCTTAAGGGTATACCCCAACCCTGCCATTCATCACCTGATGGTAGATTTTGCATCCCACCAGAACGAGGTAGTGGAATTCAGGGTGTACGATCTGGCGGGCAGGCAACTTTTCGTTCACCAAACAAAGGCCGCTGCCGGTAGCAACCGCCAATTGATACCGGTCAGCGGCTTGGCTACTGGAGCGTATTTGCTGCACCTGAGAAGTACTTCGGGAAATGTCGTAACCCGGTTTGTGGTAGGATCCAAATAAGGGTAGACCCGGGGTGCCTGTCCCCAGCTGGAACTCAGGTTGTATGTTTTTTCAGGAAGATAATTGTTCGCTTCCAGGCCAGTTCTGCAGCTTCCTTATTAAAACGGGCGGCAGAGGTATCGTTATGAAAAGCGTGGTTGACACCTTCGTACAGGTATTGTTCGTAGCGAATACCGGCAGCCTTCAAGGCAGCTTCGTAATCCTGCATACCAGCATTCACTCTCTCATCGAGTGCAGCATAATGTAATTGTACAGCGGCCTTGATACCGGGAACTTTTGCCAGGTCGGGCTGGCGTCCATAGAAAGCCACCGCAGCTTTCAATTCAGCTACAGTAATTGCCAGGTTATTGGCCATGGCACCGCCCCAGCAAAAGCCTACGCAACCAATATTGCCCGTGCAATCTTTTCTGGTTCTAAGATAAGGGACTGCAGCCCCAAAGCGGGCAGTATTTTCTTCGTTGACCAGCTTCCCAAATAAGGCTCGTGCTTCGTCTTCATTGGCCGGGGTACCGCCCAAAGGGGAGAGGCCATCTGGAGCGATT
>CBFGLD010000005.1:0-44920 GCA_965649495.1 uncultured Flavihumibacter sp.
GGTACCACTGTGTGAGCTGCCCCTGCAGTTGTTGCAGCCCTGCTTCCAGCACTGCCGGTGAGCCCGTCCGCTGGCCTGGCCCGGGCTGCGAATGGGCCAACATACCGCTCCATACCACCAGTAGGGTGGTTAACCGTATTCGATGCATCCTATATTGTTTTTGCTGCCGGTAATTTATTCATTTTACCACCAACCGCCCGTGCGGGATTTTTGGTTAATTTGTTGACCCTGATGGAACCACAACACCTATCGTTCCGGGCATTCCTGGACACCGCTTTTACCAACGGCAGCTTCCCCACAGATGATGTCATCGCCTTTGTACTGCCTCTCTTCCGCCAGGTGCTGGAACTGCACGAGGCCGGATGCGTGGCCCCTTTTGACCGGCCGGATGCCCTGCACCTGCAGGACCACCACCTTGCCCTGGAAGAAAACACGGCGCTGCAACCACGGCATGCCATAACCGAAATGGAGCGAACCTGGAATAACCTGCCCACCCTGCCGGCAGAGGAACATCCCGTTTACCTGCAGGGGTACAACTGTTACGAACACCTGCTGGGCCATCACGATGCGCAGACCGATATCTTTTGCCTGGGACTGGTACTGGCTTCTCTCTCCCTGGGCCTGAACCTTTACCGCGAAGCAGACCTGCAGACCTTTCTTTCTGCCCGCAACCAACCCGTTTACCACAACCCGCGCATCCATCCCACCCTCAGCACCCTGGTCACTGAAATGACCGAGCTCCACCGCCGGGACCGCAGCGCCGACCTCTACGATATCATCCACCGGCTGGAACATTACCGCGACTTTGACCCGGAAAAACGTACCGACCTCAGCCAGGTGGCGGGATGGGTGCACCAAAACAAGGATGACCGCAACAGCCTCATCCTGGGCAAGCTCCGCAACCGCCTCTTCGATAACAGCCGGCGCAACCGCCTGCTTTATTACAAGCCCAACCTGCGTTTCGTGAACCTCACCGTCAGCAGCCTGCCCCTGGTGTTGCACTACCAAAGTATCCAACCCCACCTGCTATTCACCTGGAACGAAGCGATCAGCGCTGCCGTGAAGGGCCGAAAGGAACTGGTGCTCAATAAGTACCTGCGCTTCGAAGACTACGATTACCTGCCCGCTTCCCTGGATAAGATCCGCCTGGAAAGCCGGCGCGACCTACAGGAATTTGGTTTCAGCCAGCTCAAACTGGTGGTAGCCTTCCTGAACTGGCACAACCTGAAAGAAGATGTGGAAGAAAGAATGCAAAGCCCGCTGCTGCTGGTACCCGTGGAGCTGAAAAAGGTGAAACGCGTACACGAGGATCACTACCTGCTGAGAATACTGGACAGCGAAGCAGAAGTGAATCCCGTGCTGGCTAACCGCCTCCGGGAACTGTATGGCATCCAGCTACCCGATGGCATAGACCTGGAAGAAATGGATTTACCGGAGTTTCACCAGCAGCTGCAACAACAGGTGGATGCCGCCGGTAAGGGTATCGCGTTGCACTATATGGACCAGCCCCGCATCCGGATCATCCAAAACGTGGCGGAACAGTCGCTCGAAAGCTACCGCAACCGGCAGCGCCGTAAGGAAGCAACAGCCACCAACCAGGCTACTCCGGCCCCGGCCCATCACACCCCGCCCCCGCCCCCGTCTACCCCGATGCCCCCGCCCCCGGTCTTCGAACTTTCTCCATCGGAAAACAACCCTTACCGCTGGGAGGTGGATACCTGTAATATGGTGCTGGGCAATTTCAATTACCGCAAGATGAGCCTGGTGCGCGATTACAACCAGCTCATCGATACCAAAACAGAACACACTGTTTTTGAGTCCCTCTTCAGCACCCAACCCAGGAGCCTGGAGCAGTTTCCCGTGAATGCCGGCGACCCCGCCGAATGGAACCATGTCGTTACCGCTGACCCCACCCAGTCGCAGGCCGTCCTCCGGAACCGTACCGGCAACAGCTACATCATACAGGGGCCGCCCGGAACAGGGAAAAGCCAGACCATCACCAACCTGGTGGCCGATTTCCTGGCACGCGGCAAAAGCGTGCTCTTTGTATGTGAAAAACGTGCCGCACTGGACGTGGTCTATCACCGCCTCAAGCAAAACGGGCTGGACGAATGCTGCTCTTATATCCACGACAGCCAGGCCGACAAAAAAGAGTTCATCCGCAACCTGAAAGCCACCTACGAAGATTTTTCGCGCAACCGCATCGACCTGAAAAGCCTCGATTCGCGCCGGGAGATCCTCCTGCAGAAATTACGGCAGCAGCTGGAAACCCTGCAGGCGTTTCACCAGGCCAGCAAGACCATACCCGGTGAGGTGGGCACCACGGTGCGCCAGCTGATCGACCGGGTCATAGAACTGAAACCGCACCTTACTGCGCTTACTCCCGCTGACGCGGAAAAGGTTCCCGCTTACGGCCACTGGAGGGAGTTTGGAGCCGCCATCACGCAGCTCGGCAATGCCCTGGAAGAGGCAGGCCTGCAGGGAAGTTTTGCGGAACAACCGGTCAGCCGCCTGCGCGAGTCGGTCTTCACCGCCGCGCAACCCCTCACCCTGCTGGAGAGCCTGTTGTTCCGCGCCCAACAGCTTTTGCAGGAGATCAAAACCGTCACCACCCAATGCCGGATCTCTGCCGGACACCAGGAATACCTCTACCAGGTCAGGAACCTGGTGCAGGATGCGGTGCTGCTGGAACCGCTGGCACAGCACGATAACCTGGACCTGGTGGACCCGGAAACGCCGGCGGCCCGCGACTTTGAGGCCAGGCTGGAGGCCCTGCGCCAGCTACGCAAACAACAGGAGGAAGCCGCCCGCCGGAACGAAAACTGGCAGCGGAAATTCTCTCCCACCGATACCCAAACCGCACTGGCCATCGCCGAAAAACAGGAAGGCAGGTTTTTCAGCTTTTTAAGCGGCTCCTGGAGACGCCTGAAAAAACAACTGGCAGCATCATACGATTTTTCCGCCCACCAATTGCCACCGACCTATGGCAGCATTCTCCGCAACCTGCAACAGGAATACGAACTCTTGCAACAACTGGAGGACAGCCGCACTTCGCTGCAGCAGGCGTACCATCTCCACAATTTCGAAACCACCGCGCTGGCCATCGACGTGCTGCGGAATAAAAAGGGTGACCGTCAAATGGAATACCTGCTGCAACACCCCGATGCCGGTGAGCTGGTGAAACGTCTGTACCTGCTGAACAACTCCCTGCACCAGCTGGAGGTTGTCTTACAGCAATGCATATACGATCATGAAGCAGTGCCGCTGCAGGCCATCGCCGACCAGCTGGATACTCTTGCCCTCAACACCTCCATCCTGCAGGACCTCCTGCCGGCACTGAAACAATTCGCTGCCCTCCCCCAAAGCATCAGGGAATTCCTGCGGCAACTGCCGCTGTCGCCGGCACAAGCCGAAGCCGCCATGGCACATAACAGCCTGCAACAGTTCTACCAACACCACCGCCAGTTTGCATCCACCGATGTGGGCACCATTGAGCAGGTCATCCTGCAGGTGCACGAAAGCTATAACAGGCTGCTGCAGCTGAATGCCGACCGCATCCGGGCTTCCGTCCGCAAGAAATTCCTGGTTCACCTGGAACAAAGCAATACCGCCCCCGGCCAGTTGGATGCGGCGCAAAAGGAGTTCCGGAAAAACTATAACGAGGGCCGCCGGGTCCTGGAAAACGAGTTCAGTAAAACCATGCGCTTCAAAAGCATCCGTGAGCTGGCGGCAAAAGAAAGCGGCCTGGTGCTGCGCGACCTGAAACCGGTGTGGCTGATGAGCCCCCTGAGTGTGAGCGACAGCCTGCCGCTGGACACCGGCTTTTTCGACGTCGTCATTTTTGACGAAGCCAGCCAGATCACCCTGGAAGAAGGTATTCCCTCCCTCTTCCGGTCGGAACAGACCATCATCGTGGGCGACGACAAACAAATGCCGCCCACCAACTTTTTTTCGGCACGCTCCGAAGATCCCGATGACCTGGCAGCTTCTGAAAGCGAAGATGCCGATGAACTGCTGGGCGCTGATGCCGACAGCCTGCTGGTGCAGGGGTCCCGGAAACTGCAGGGCACCATGCTCAGCTGGCATTACCGCAGCCGCTTTGAAACACTGATCAGCTACAGCAACCACGCTTTTTACGAGGCAGCGCTGCTCACCATTCCCGACCGCACCATCCATCACAAAGACAAGGTGCAGATCGAAGCTAATGCCGCCGAAGATGCCATCCCCTTCGCCGATTTTTTATTTGACCGCAGCATCAGTTTTCACTTTCAGAACAGGGGTGTGTACGAAAAACGCAGCAACCGCCAGGAAGCGGATTACATCGCGCAACTGGTGCGCGTTCTGCTTAAAAGAAAAGTAAAGGAGAGCATCGGAATCGTGGCTTTCAGCCAGGAACAGCAGTCTGCCATTGAAGAAGCCCTGAATAGCCTGGCGGGCGGCGACAGTGAATTTGAATCGCTGCTGGAAGAAGCGTTCAACCGAACCGAAGACGACCAGTTCGTGGGACTCATCATCAAGAACCTCGAGAACATCCAGGGCGACGAGCGGGATATCATCATCATGAGCATTTGCTACGGGTACGACCCACAGAAAAAGATGCGGATGAATTTTGGTCCCATCAATAAGAAGGGAGGCGAAAAGCGTTTGAACGTGATCTTTAGCAGGGCTAAAAAACATATGGCGGTAATCAGCAGCATCCGCCACAGCGCCATCACCAATGAATACAATGCGGGCGCCAATTATTTGCGGCGCTTCCTGCAGTATGCCGAAAATGTGAGCAGCGGCAATATGAAGACGGCAAGGCTTATCCTGGATGGCCTGGTACCGGAGCGCGACCTTTCCGCGGGCAGCAAAAGCAGTACGGTGGTCAGCAGCCAGCTTCGCCGGGCGCTGGAGCAACGGGGATATGAAGTGGCTGAACAGGTAGGGCAATCGGGATTTAAATGTTCCCTCGCAGTGAGGGCGCCGGGTAACGGGGAAGAATATACGCTGGGAATCCTCCTGGATGATGAACAGCATTATGCCAATGAAAACATGGTGGAACAATACTACCAGCGGCCCGCTATCCTGCAGGCCTTCGGCTGGAAATGGATACAGCTGCTGGCCAAAGACTGGCTCCGCGACCCCGACAGGGAATTGAACCGGGTACTCAAAGCCCTCCGGTCTGCGGAGGCTGTTAACGATGCTGACGCTGGTGCCGCCACGCATGTCCCTGACAGCGCATTTGGCGGGGAAAGCGCAGTGCCCGTAGAACCTGCCCCGGCGGCAGCTCCCCTCCCGGCGGCATCCGCTGCCACACCCTCCGGAGCAGCAGCTGGGCCAACGGTTGGCCTTCCCGGCTTTGAAGACATTTCTTTTGAGCGTTACCGCCTGAGGCAGGAAGGGGGTGACACTTTCTGGGAAGTGGGTCTCCGCGATCATAAGCTGGTGCTGCGTTACGGCAGGGAGGGAAGCAGGGGGCAGGTATTGGTCAAAACTTTTCCCACGCTCGAAAGGGCACTGGCGGAAAAGGAAAAGATGATAATGGATAAAACCGGCAAAGGCTACCTGCCAGCGGGGTAAACAGTCCCGCTGGTAAACCCGCCCGTCTAAGCCCTATTTTAAGTATCTTATAGGGAAAATCGGATATGTCTTTACCTCCGCCGGGATCTGCCGATGAGCAGGCCGCTTTTGATGCCATCCAGTTACAATTCGGAAAACAGTATGAAAACATTTTCCCGGACAAGCTGGCGCCACGAACGGTCGTCATCATCCCTTCCCTGAGCCTTGATACGGAAATACTGTCCAAGATCAAAGGGGCCAACCATTACGAAGAACGGATGCTGTGCCTGCTCATGCTGCTCCGCATGCCCAATACCCGGGTCATTTATGTTACCAGCATGCCGGTGGCGGAGAGCATCATCGATTACTACCTCCACCTGCTGCCAGGTATAACGGGGCAGCATGCACGCAAACGCCTCTTCCTGCTCAGCTGCTACGATGCTTCGGTAAAACCGCTCACCCAAAAGATCCTGGAGCGTCCGCGACTCCTGCAACGGATCCGGGACCTGGTACCGGATACCGAAACAGCGCACCTTACCTGCTTCAATGTGACGCCCCTGGAAAAGACCCTGGCGGTGGCGCTTAACATTCCCGTGTTTGGGACCGACCCCGTTAAACTCTACGAAGGCAGTAAGTCGGGCGGCCGGAAAAATTTCCGGGAAGCGGGGGTGAACCTGCCCTTTGGCTTTGAAGACCTGTACACGCGCGACCAGGTCCTGGATGCGCTGCTGGCCCTGCGGCAGCAGATCCCTGCGGCAAAAAAAGCAGTGGTAAAGCTGAACGATGGCTTTAGCGGTGACGGTAATGCCTTGTATTATTATCCCACACCACCCGGCACCGGCTGCAGCCGGGAAGCCATCGCTGCTTCCTTTTCTGCCAACCTGAAGATCATTGCCGCCGACCTGGGGGAAGCCGCTTTCCTGGAAAAACTTGGCACCATGGGCGGCATCGTAGAAGAGTTCCTGGATGGTGATAACAAGCAATCCCCCTCCGTACAGTGCGTCATTGACCCCGCCCGTAACATCGAAGTGGTAAGCACACACGACCAGATTTTAGGCGGTGAAGATGGACAGATCTTTATCGGCGCCATGTTTCCCGCTGATGAAGCCTATAATACCGGCCTGGCGGCGGAAGGAATGAAAATTGCCGCCCAACTTGAAAAGAAGGGAATCCTGGGCCGGTTCGCCATCGACTTTATCTCTATCCCCCAGGCCGACGGTTCCTGGAAACATTATGCCATAGAGATCAACCTCCGGAAAGGAGGTACCACGCACCCCTATATTATGCTGCAATTCCTGACCGACGGTCGCTACGAAGCGGGTAAAGGGATCTACCTGACCGCCTCCGGAAGCCAGCGTTATTATTTCGCCTCCGATAATGTCTGCAGCCCCTGTTATAAAGGACTGACACCCGACGACCTCATCGATATCGCCATGTACCACGGACTTATTTACGACGGCGCCGCCCAGGAAGGGGTCATGTTCCACCTGGTAGGGGCTTTGTCGGAATACGGAAAACTGGGACTGGTATGTGTGGGCAGTTCGCCGGCACGGGCAAAAGAATTTTACGACCGCACCCTGCAGATTCTGGACCGGGAATGTGCCGGTCACCCGGAGTTTACGGATGTTTGCGGTAAGGAATGAACCGCATGCAAACATATCGTATTGAAACAGCCCGACTGGTCCTGAGGCCCTATGACATCACGGATCATTTAAGGATGGACAAGGCTGTCAGGGCAAGCCTGCCCGACCTGGTAGAATGGCTTCCCTGGAGCCGCAGGGAGCCTATACCGTCAGAGGAAAGGATCGCCCTGCTGGAGAAATTCCGCGGGGATTATTTGCAGGGAATCGACTTCACTCTGGGGATTTTCAATAAGGAAGAGACCGAACTGCTCGGCTCCACCGGCCTTCATACCCGACACGATAAGGAGGGCGTGGGCTTTGATAATACCACCCGCGAGATCGGCTACTGGATCAGCTCCCTGCACCACAGGAAGGGTTATGCGCAGGAAGCTGTCCGCGCACTCGTATCTGTTGGCTTTGGCGTGGAAGGGCTTTCGCGTATCATCATTAAATGTGCCACCGGCAATAAAGCCAGCTGCGCCATCCCGGAAAAGCTGGGCTTCCGGCTAACCGGAACTATTGCCGCCGGAACCCCGGGTACCAGCGGTCACCCTTTACTGGTTTGGGAACTCACAAAAGAAGATGCTGCGCTTAGGGGTATCCGTGATCCTGCATTGAAAGCCTTTGACCGACAGGGAAACCTGCTGCCGTTGTCCTGATCAGCAGATTCTTGGCAACTGTTCCCCGGGCATCAGGCTTACCACCCGCCTCCCGCCGATGCGGCTTTTCATCACTACTTTGCCCGGGTGGTCTGTCACCACTTCGCCGATGATGGCTGCCGATGCAAAGGTCTCCTCCTGCTGCAGCCGGTGAAGCACCGCCGCCGCGATCTCCTGTTTTACAATGGCGATGAAAATACCTTCATTGGCAACATACAAGGGGTCCAGTCCCAGCATCTCGCAGGCGCCTTCCACCTGCTCGCTTAGCGGTATCTTATCCTGCTCCAGGTAATACCCCAGTCCGGTGAGTCCGGCCACTTCATTCAGCACTGATGCCACTCCGCCCCGCGTGGGGTCGCGCATAAAATGGATGTCATTACCAAACTGCTCCAGCAGGTCCTGCGTTACCTGCTTCAGGCTGCGGGTATCGCTGCAGATGGTGGTTTCAAACTCCAGCCCCTTGCGAAGGCTCATGATGGCGATGCCATGTGCTGCTACAGGGCCGCTGACGATAATGCTATCACCCACGCCTATGCGATTATGGTGGATGGCAGCTTTAGGATGTACCATGCCCACCCCGCTGGTATTAATAAAGATGCGGTCGCCCTTACCCCTTTCCACCACTTTGGTGTCGCCCGTTACTACCTGTACCCCGGCGGCATCCGCGGCCTGGCGGATGCTCCAGAGCAATTCCCAGAATTCCGTTACCGGCAGTCCTTCTTCAATGATGAAGGCCAGGGTCAGGTATTTGGCCGCCGCCCCGCACATGGCCAGGTCGTTCACTGTTCCGTTGATGGCCAGCTCCCCGATATCCCCCCCGGGAAATCGGGTGGGGGATACCACGTAACTGTCGGTACTCATCGCAATGCGGCTGTTGATTTCCAGGATGGCCCCGTCGTGTTGCTGGTCCAGCAGGTCGTTCTTCAGGATATCAAATACCCCGGCCTGCAACAGGCGCTGCGTCAGCAAGCCGCCGCTGCCATGCCCCAGCGTGATGATATCGAAATCAAATTTGGGAATTGGACAACTTGTTTTCATAGCATTTCCATGTTGGTGGCGGCGCCCTGGTAATGATAATAAGCGGCACAAGCGCCTTCGCTGCTCACCATGGGTGCGCCCATCGGGTGTTCCGGTGTGCAGGTTGTTCCGAAATGCGGGCACTGGAAGGGTTTGCGGATGCCTTTCATGATGGCGCCACTGATGCATTCGTTATCCCCGTCTATAACGGTATCGCCTAGCCTGAACTTAATACGCGCATTGTAGGAGCTGTATCGTTCTCTTAATTCGTACCCGCTCATGGGTATCGGCCCGATGCCGCGCCAGCTTCGGTCGCTCACATCAAAGACCTCCCGGATGGTTTCTTTCGCCAGGTTATTACCGTTGCGCTGTACCGCCCGCGCATACTGGTTTTCCACCCGGTACTCACCCCTTTCCAACTGTCTCACGGCCATGAGTATCCCCTGTAGCAGATCCACCGGTTCAAAGCCGGTTACCACGATCGGCACCTGGTATTTTTCGGCAATGGGCCCGTACTCGTCCATCCCCATGATGGTGCATACATGTCCCGCACCCAGGAAGGCATCGATGCGGTTCTCCGGGTCTGCCAGGATGGCTTCCATGGCCGGCGGCACCAGCACATGCGAAGCAAGTATGCTGTAGTTGGGGATTTCCAGCTGCGCCGCCTGCACCACGCTCAGGGCATTGGCCGGCGCGGTGGTCTCAAAGCCCACCGCAAAGAACACCACTTCCTTTTCCGGATGCTCCCGGGCCAGCTTCACCGCCTCCAGAGGCGAGTAGAGTATCCTTACATCGGCGCCTTCGGCCTTCGCTTCCAGCAGGCTCTTGCTGGTTCCCGGCACCCGCAGCATATCTCCGAAAGAACAGAGGATCACCCCCTCCTGGCGGCTGAGCGCAATGGCCTCGTCTATGATGCCGATCGGTGTTACACATACCGGGCACCCGGGTCCATGCACCATCGTGACCTGCTCCGGCAACAGCTCCAGCAGCCCGTTCCTGACCAGGCTGTGTGTCTGCCCGCCGCAGATCTCCATGATGGTCCAGTGCCGTGTTACGACCTTCCGGATCTCGCTGGTATACTGCTGCACCAATGCGGGGTCGCGGTATTCTGTCAGGTATTTCATGGCTTCGTGGTTAAAGGGTCTTGCTCCCGCAGCTCTGCGATCTCTCCCACCTGCAGGAGGTACTCAAATGTTTTATGCGCTTCCTCTTCATCCACCATACTGATGGCCACGCCAACGTGCACCATCACGTAGTCGCCTGCCGCCGCATCCGGCACCATGCAGAGGTTCACTTCTTTAACGATGCCGCCAAAGGATACTTTACCGGTGCGGAAGGTCTCATCCAGCGCGGTGGTGATGGAAACTATCTTCCCGGGAATTGCCAGGCACATGAGTTTGGTTTTTATCGTTTACATAATTCACATAGGCCAGCTGGCCAAATGCGATGTTCTCATCGTTGGGCGATAGCTGCCGGTGGAAATACAACTGGTACCTGTCCTGCAGCTCCTCCACCAGCAGGTCTGCCAGCAGGGCATTCTGGAATACGCCGCCGCTGAACGCGATCCGGCTCACCCCCATGCGCAGCGCTACTGCCTCAACCAGTTTCACCAGTGACAGGTGCACTTTCAGGGCGATGGTCTCCACGGGCAGTTCCTCCTGCAGGTCCTGCACCAGGTCAAAAAACATACGGCTCCAGAAAACCGTGTCACCGGAAAGTACCAGCGGGTAATGACCCACGTCTGTTCTGCGGCTCTGCCATGCCGCCGCTTCCAGCCGCATGGCCGCCTCTCCTTCGTAACTGGAAACGTCCTGTAGCCCCAGCAGGCAGGCTACCGCATCCAGGAACCTGCCCATCCCACAACTTAAAATCCCGTACTTTTCGGTGGCCAGTTGCTTCTGGTAATAGTTCCACTCCGTTTGGCTGAACTTGCTGTAAAGCGCATCGTGGCAATCTTCTGCGGTAAAGCAGAGCGATAAGGCGGACAGCCTTGGCTCCCGGGCCATCTTATCGCCCGCCAGCACCGGAAAATAATCGAGGTGGCAGATCCTGTTCATTTTTCTTTTGTGGTAAGAGAGGAATTCACTGCCCCAGATATTGCCGTCCTCGCCGTAACCGCTGCCATCCCAAATCACACCCAGCACCGGGTCATCAGATTCCATCAGGCCGTTCTCGGCCAGCACCGCAGCAAAATGCGCCTTGTGGTGCTGCACGCTGATATGTTCTGCCTGGTGTGTATCCGCATACTCACGGGCATGTAAAGTAGTGTGGTAACCTGGATGCATATCCGAAATACAACGGGCAGGCTGAAAATGAAGCAGGTCGCTCAGGTGCTGCATCGTGTAGCGGAAGGCAAGCTGGCTTTCGTACGTGGACTGGTCGCCCAGGTACTGGCTCACAAAGGCCCGCTTCCCTGCCTGTATCGCGAAGCTGCTTTTGAGCTCTGCTCCCATGGCGATGGCTGGCACCCCGGTATCTTTCAACAGGTCGGGAAAGAGGTTGGGTGCCATGCCGCGGGACCGGCGCAGCACGATCCTTTGCTGCTGCCGCGGGCTGTACTGCACCACGCTGTCGTCCTGCGGTACCACGATCTCGCGGTCATAGGCCAGTACAAAATCGGCCACATCGCTGAAGCTTTCCAGCGTCATGGCATCCTCATATATGATGGGTGACCCGCTCAGGTTGCCGCTGGTAGCTATCAGCGGCCGGGAGCAGGCATCAGCCAGCAGTTCCAGCAAAGGGGAGTAGGGCAGCATCACTCCCACCCGCAACAAACCCGGTGCCACCAGCCGCGTACACAGCCCCGTGCCCGGTTCTTCCTGCAACCGGCATAATACGATAGGCGCAGCCGCGCTCCGTAAGGCTTCCTGCTCGGTCTCCGTCATCTTTACATCTTTCCTTGCCATTGCTATCGTTGGATACAAAACCGCGAATGGTTTGGATGGCCGGTGCTTCCGTTCCCGCAAGGTGGCTACCGCCAGCACATTGGTGGCATCTGCCATCAGCAGGTAACCACCGATGCCTTTTACCGCCAGGATATGCCCGTTGCGGATCGCATCGCGCGCCATCTGTAAAATGCATGCATAGTCCTCACAGATCATCTCTCCGTCTGCATTGTACAACCGCATAGGGATGCCGCATTTCCGGCAGCTGTTGGTCTGGCTGTAATAGCGGGTGTTGGAAGGGTCCTCGTATTCTTTCCTGCAATCCTCACAAGGCTCGTATGGCCGCATTGTCGTCCGCTCCCGGTCATAAGGAAGTTCCCGCAGTATGCTGTAACGGGGGCCGCAGTGCGTACAGGTGGTAAAAGGATACTGGTAACGGCGGTCTTTTTTGGAGTGGAGGGCTGCCCTGCAATCGTCGCAGAGCGCCAGGTCGGGCGTTACCAGCAGGTCGGGATATTCCATCCCCTCGCTTTCCATGATGGTGAATCCATCAAAATTGCGCAAGGGCATGACCACCATATCGCGGTGTGTAATGACGGCATGTGCCGGTGCTTCGTCTGTTAGTTGCCGGTAGAAACGGTCCAGCGTTTTCCCTTCACCGGTAGCAAAGATATGTACCCCGTTATTGGTATTGGCAACAGTACCGGTGATGCCCATCTGCCGCGCAAGCCGGTACACATGGGGCCGGAATCCCACCCCCTGCACCAGGCCGCCGATATGGATATGTACCGTTTGCATGTCATCGCGTTTCTAACCATTGGTACCAGTTTTCCAGTCCCTCGCCTTTCAGGGCACTCAGCTCTATGAACTCCAGCCCCGGATTCACTTTCAACGCGTTCTCCCGGAACCGTTCCACACTGAAAGGCACATAGGGCAGCAGGTCGGTCTTATTGAGGATACAGAGTTGCGAACTATGGAACATGTCGGGATATTTCAGGGGCTTGTCGTCCCCTTCCGTAACCGAAACGATCACCACCCGGTAGTTCTCTCCCAGGTCAAACATCGCCGGGCATACCAGGTTTCCGACGTTCTCAATGAACAGTACCGCCTTTTCGCGGGGTTTCATATGTTGCAGGGCATGCAACACCATGTGCGCATCCAGGTGGCATCCCTTGCCGGTATTGATCTGGACCACGGGTGTTCCCGTGGCGTGGATGCGGTCTGCATCATTTGTGGTCTGCTGGTCGCCTTCAATCACATAACAATCCAGCTTTCCTTTCCGGTCTGCCAGCGTCCGTTCCAGCAGGGTGGTCTTTCCCGATCCCGGTGAACTCACCAGGTTCATTGCCAGGATCTGCTTCGCTTCGAAATAGCCGCGGTTGCGTTCTGCCAGCAACTGGTTCTGGTAGAGCACATCCTGCTCTACTTCCAGGATCTTTTTTTCGGAGGCAGCCGGGCCCCCGGCAGCCGCGGTGCCGCCCTGAACCGCAACGTGCCCGTCCAGCTCATGGTGGTGGCCGGTAACCGCATGGAGGGTGGCATGTCCGTTAGCATCGCATCCGCAGGTAGCACACATCTTATTCTTTTTTTGGGTTGATCGGTCAGGTTACTACCAGGCTCTTCACCCGCAACTCCCGTCCTCTGAGTATCCGGATGAAGTGCCCGCCGCACACAGGGCAGGGATCGTATAAATGATGCAGGTCAAATTCATGGGAACAGTCCAGGCAGCTCGCCTGCCCCGCTACCCGGTGAACCACGCGCACCGCGTTTTCCAGCAGGGTTCCTTTTACGCCCTGGCTCCAGGCAAATTCAAAAGCACCGGGCTCCACGGCCGCCAGCTCACCGATCTCCAACTCGATCTCTTCCACCACCGAGGCGCCCGCTTTTTTTGCCTGGCCGCCGGCAATTTCCAGGATGCCCATCACTATGGATAACTCATGCATCTTATGGCTTCTTGTTCCCCTGCGGAAGGTCTTCCCGCTTCAGGGAGATCAGCAGCACCAGGGCCAGGAGGAATGCCAGGATGGCCACCACATGTTCGGGCTGCGTGAAATAATGGATGATCGTGAACTCTTCATGGTCACCGTGTCCGGGATGTGCCATCGCCAGCAAGGGTATCATTGCTACCAAAACCGCCAGGATCTTTTTCATGACTGCACCTTTTATTGTACCTCCAAGATTAAAGCATTACCGCTTTTTTACAGATGAGAAAAATCAACAATAGGTGTGAGAGTACTCATCGTACAGGGATGATTTTTGTTTAAATTTTATAGCATCATTTTCAGGCTTGCAATATAAATGTCATGTCAACCACTTCCACCAAGGGCATGCCCACCTATTATGATGAGGTTGTCCGCAAAGGTTATTCCCGCCGCGATTTTGTAAAGTTCTGTACCATGATGGCCGCGTACATGGGATTGAGCCAGTCGGGACTGGCACAGATCACCGAAGCGTTGCAAAAGCAACCACGCCTGCCCGTTATATGGCTGCATTTCCAGGAATGCACCTGCTGCAGCGAAAGTTTTATCCGCTCCTCGCACCCCATGGTGGCGGATATCCTGCTGGACCAGATCTCACTGGATTATACGGAAACTCTGATGGCCGCCTCGGGCCACCAGGCCGAAGCCGCCATGCAGGCCACCATGGAAAAATACAAAGGCGAGTACATCCTTTGTGTTGAGGGCAGCGTGCCCACCGATGCCGATGGGGTGTATTGTATGATCGGGGGGAAGACCTCGATGCAGGTCCTGGAAGAGGCTGCCGAACATGCCAAGGCCATCATTGCCTGGGGCAGCTGCGCCTGCAACGGTTGCGTACAGGCAGCCGCTCCCAACCCCACCTCGGCTACGCCCATCCACAAACTGGTGAAAGGCAAGCCCATCATCAAAGTGCCGGGATGCCCGCCCATTGGTGAAGTGATGGCCGGCGTCATTGTTCATGTGGTGGCATTTGGCCGCATTCCCGAGCTGGACGGCCTCGGCCGACCCAAAGCGTTTTACAGCAAGCGCGTTCACGATACCTGCTATCGCCGCCCCTATTACGATGCGGGACTATTTGTGGAAACCTTCGATGATGAAAATGCCCGCAAAGGTTATTGCCTCTATAAGGTGGGATGCAAGGGCCCCTCTACCTATAATGCCTGCGGCGTCACCAAGTGGAACAACGGAACCTCCTTCCCCATCCAGAGCGGCCACGGCTGCTTCGGCTGCAGCGAAGCCAACTTCTGGGATAACGGTCGCCTTTATGACCGCGCAGCTGCCTTCCCCGGCTTTGGCATAGAGGCCACCGCCGACAAAGTAGGTAAAGTGGCTTTGGGAGTTACTGCCGCAGCCATCGCCGGGCATGCCATCGCCACCAATGTCCGTAAACACAAGCTGCTGACCACCCATACCAAAGAAGGAAGGGAAAGCGAACAGGAACTGGGTGAAATCTAAAACCGATCAATCTTTTTTATGAGCCAGAGAATCGTTGTAGACCCCGTAACCCGGATCGAAGGACACCTGCGGGTGGAGGCAGAAATCGAAAATGGAAAAATAAAGGACGCCTTCAGCAGCGGTACGATGGTGCGGCTGCTGGAAGAGATCCTCAAAGGCCGCGATCCCCGCGACGCCTGGGCCTTTGTAGGCAGGGTCTGCGGTGTCTGCACTTCCGTACACTCACTGACATCTGTACGCGCAGTGGAAGATGCGCTGGATATCGTCATCCCCCCCAACGCAGAACTGGTGCGTAACATCATGTTCTGCACTCAATACCTGCACGACCACGTGGTGCATTTCTACCACCTGCATGCCATGGACTGGGTAGATGTGGTGGATGCGCTGAAGGCCGACCCCCAAAAAACTTCCGAACTGGCACAAAGTTTATCCAACTGGCCTAAGAGTTCCCCGGGATATTTCAGCGACCTGCAGGCACGCATCAAAAAATTCGTGGACAGCGGACAGCTGGGCATCTTCGCCAACGGTTACTGGGGGCACCCCGCTTATAAACTGCCCGCTGAGGTCAACCTTATCGGGTTGGCCCACTACCTGGAAGCGCTGGAATGGCAGAAGGAGATCGTGAAAGTGCACGCCATTTTTGGTGGTAAGAACCCGCACCCCAACTACCTGGTGGGCGGAATGGCTTGTGCCATCAGTGTAGACGACGTAAGCGGCATCAACGCCGAAAAACTGGCTTACGTCAAACAACTGCTGGAGCAGGCCAAAACTTTCGTCCAACAGGTATACCTACCCGATCTCATGGCCATCGCCTCTTTTTACAAGGACTGGGGTGCAATTGGCGGCGGACTCGGCAACTTCCTTGTTTACGGCGACCTGGGCACCAACGGATACCGCGACCCGTCTTCGTTTAAGTTCCCCTCCGGTGTGATCCTGAACAAAGACATCTCCAAACTCTACGAGGTAGACCTGCGCAAGGACGATGAGGTGCAGGAGTTCATAGCACACAGCTGGTACGAATACCAGGACGGTGACCAGGCCGGCCTCCACCCCTGGAAAGGAGAAAGCAAGGTGAAATATTCCGGTCCCAAACCACCCTTCCAGCACCTGGATACCACGCAGAAATACAGCTACCTGAAAACCCCGCGGTGGAAAGGAGAAGCCATGGAAGTGGGTCCGCTGGCAAGGGTGCTGGTGGGCTATGCCCGGGGACGTGAAGACTTTAAAGCCGTGGTGGATAAGACCCTTACCGACCTGGCCATCCCCGTTACCACCCTATTCTCAACCCTGGGGCGTACGGCAGCAAGGGGACTCGAAACCCAGCTGGTGGCCGATTGGGTGATGGGCTTCTACGATGAACTCATGACCAATATCCGTAACGGTGATGTGCGGATGGCCGAGATGGCAAAATTTGATCCCGCCAAATGGCCTGGAACCGCCGTGGGCGTGGGTTATTCCGAAGCACCCCGAGGCGCCCTGGCACACTGGATCAATATCAGCGAAGGCGCCATAGCCAACTACCAGCTGGTGGTACCCACCACCTGGAACGCCTCCCCGCGCGATCACAAAGGGAAACTATCAGCATACGAAGCCGCCTTGCTGGATACCCCCGTCCACGACCCGCACCAGCCGCTGGAAATACTGCGGACCATCCATTCCTTTGACCCCTGCCTGGCCTGCGCGGTACACCTCTACGACGAACAGGGTAACCACATCAACCGGGTAAGCGTATTGGGCGATTAACCCCTAAATCAAAGGTCATGAAAACACACCAGGTCCATCGATTACGGCGCGTCTACGTCTGGGAACTGCCCGTCCGGATCTTCCACTGGCTCAACGCCCTGGTCATACTGGCATTGATCGTCACCGGCTTTTATATCGGAGACCCTCTTGCCATTCAGAGTAGCAGCGAAGCTGCACAGAAATTTACCATGGGCTGGATGAAAACCATTCACTTCATCGCCGCATTCCTCTTTTTCTTCAATTTCATTTTTCGGTTATACTGGGGGTTTGTAGGAAACAAATACGCCGACTGGAAAAATTTCATCCCCACCAACCGCCGGTACTTCCGGGAAATGTGGCAGGTCATCAAAATGGATATCCTAATGATGAAGGGTAAGGAACACATAAGCGTGGGACATAACGCAGTGGCTGGTTTTACCTACTTCTTCACCTTCCTGCTTTTCCTGGTACAATGTATCACCGGCTTCGGGCTCTATGCCGCCATGAGCGATTTCTGGTTTGCCAAACTATGGGCCTGGGTACCGTATCTTTTTGGCGGCGATATCCTGCTGCGGCAGGTGCACCACTGGGCCATGTGGATTTTTATCCTCTTTACCCTAGTGCATGTATACCTGGTTTTTTACCACGATTATGTGGAGGCCCGCGGCGAACTTTCTTCCATGGCCGGCGGCTGGAAATTCATTGAAGAAGAAGTTTTCGAAGACGTAAAACATGAAAAAGAAACTGCTCCTGCTGGGAATCGGTAATGTGCTGATGGCCGACGAAGGCATCGGTGTTCACCTGGCGCGCTGCTATCCGCCGCAGCCCGGACTTGACATACTGGACGGTGGAACGGGGGGCTTTCACCTGTTGGAATATTTCCAGCAATACGAAGAGGTGATCCTTGTGGATGCCACGCTCGATGGGCAGGAGCCCGGAACCATCCGCCAGCTGCAGCCAATGTTTGCGGCCGACTTCCCCCGCGCCATGAGTACGCATGATATCGGCCTCAAAGACCTGGTGGGTGCCTTGCAATTGCTGGGACATATGCCCCGCATCCACCTCTTCGTGGTGAGCATCAGCAGCATCCAGCAACAGGGCATTGAACTGACCCCCTCCATCCGCGCCATCCTGCCGGATCTGCAAAACAGGATCGGCAACCTGGTTTCCAGCAGGCTATCACCAGTCTATACCTGATTTTTGACGTTCCGTACACAGGCGCCTTGACCACCCCCGTTGAGGGCCCCAACTTTGTGCCTTGAAGTTGAAAACCTTGAATATGAAAAAGATGATCCTCATCGCCTGCCTGCTGCTGGCGAATTTCGTTTATGCCACTCCGTTAAGCGACAGCCTTAACAACAAAAAATACGCGCCGGCACAACTACTGGCCGATTTAGATTCGCTTTACCACCTTCTCCATAATAACCACCCCGACCTCTACCGTTTTGCCGACAGATACGAAGTGGCCCTGGCCTGGGAAGAAACCCGCAAGTCCATTACCACGCCTTTGACCAGGTGGGAATTCCTGAAACGCATCTCTCCCCTCGTCAACCAGTTCCGGGATGGCCATACCCATATTTCCTACGATTTTGAAGACGAAGCTGTGCAACAGCTCCTGGAACGAAAAGGAAAAATCTTTCCCCTGCGGGTTAGCATCTCCGGCGGACAGGCAAGGGTGCTGGAAGACTGGACCGGTACTTTTGGTAACGCGGAGGGTAAGGTCCTTCATGCCATCAATGGTGTTCCGGCCAGCCAGATCGTTACGGAACTGCTGTCTATGACAGCTGGCGATCACCAGGATAATATCAATGCCACGCTGGGGCGCCTCTTCCCATATTTTCTGTGGGCCCATTTTGGTTTTGAGCAAGACTTCACCATCACCCTTCTGAATAAAAAAGGCAAGCCGGAACATTTCCGCGGTCAGGGATTACCGGTAGAAGAATATTTCAACCGGACCTTCCCCAGGAAGGATTGGCAGATCAGGCTTTACGAGAAGGAGAGCCTGGCCGTTATTAACTGCCGCGCCTACCGGAATAGCAACGATGCTAAAAAATTCATTGACTCCGCTTTTGCGCTGGTTCGGAAGAAAGGCCTGCGCCACGTGGCCCTCGACCTCCGGAGCAACGGGGGAGGCAACTCTGCTATAGGTGACTATTTCCTTTCTTATATTACCACCGAACCCTATGCCGATGTGGTGTCGAAAACCATTCGCGACGGCAGCCTGCTGAACCGGTTCAAACAGGGTTCCTGGATTTCGAATATGCTTCTACGGTATAAGGAAGAAGGTTTCCGTGACGGCGATTGTTATACCCGTGAATTTGGAGTGCACGCTCCCGATTCTGTGACCTTTCCGCAGAACAGGTTCAATGGGAAATTTTACCTGCTTACCGGTCCGTCTACTTACAGTTCTGCGCACATGACGGCACTGGCAGTCAAATGTTTCCGTCTGGGTGTCATCATTGGCGAACCTACCGGTGAAAGGATAAACCTCACTGGTGAAGCTATCGGGTTTGACCTTCCCAACACCCGCCTGCACGGGTATTGTGCCACGGCCGTTTACCAGTCGGCCTGCGGCGAAGCCTCCGGAATGGGAGTAACCCCCGATATCAGCCTGTCTTCCCTTCCCACACACATCCGGCAGGCAAAAGACCCTGTCCTGACCTACCTGCTGGAATTAGTAAAAATCTTTAATTAAGTTTTTGTACTTTTTGTGAAAATAAAAACCTGGTCACCCGTAACTACATACCCCATCCCGCTTTGCGGGAATTCGTAAGCTCCATCCGGATTGTGCATGCGCTGGTTCCCCAGGAACAATGGGGACGTGCCTGTCCCTACCCGCCCACCCCCCAGCACTGCCTGTTTTTTTACATTGACGACCTGGTGGAAATGCAGAAAGAGGGCGGGAAGGAATTCCAGAAGCAGGCACCCGCCGTGGTGGTAGGACCCCAGGTGACCCGCGTCAACCTGATAGTGGGAAAAAGTCATAAGGCCGTAGCGGTGGGTTTTCATCCCGGCGGACTCTTCCGCCTGCTGGGAATACCAATGTCCGAAATTTATGATGACGGCTTTAACGCGCAGGAGCTCATGGGTCCGGAAATAAGAATAGTGAACGAACGGCTGCGCGATGCTCCTGATTTTAACGGGATACGCAATATCATCGAAACTTTCCTGCTGCACCGGCTCCAAAAGATCAGGCCTTCCCTGCCTTTTGACCGCGCTATGCAGGAACTGCAGGGGGTCGATGGCAACCTTGCCATCGACCAGGTGGCAGCTCTGTCCTGTCTCAGCCTCCGCCAGTTTGAACGGAAATGCCAGGAAAGGATCGGCTTGTCGCCCAAGCTCTTTGCGCGACTGGCACGCTTTTCCCGCGCCTACCGTCTTCGGGAAAAAGACCCTTCCATAAGCTGGACCCACATCACTTATGAGTGCGGGTATTTCGACCAAATGCATCTTATCCGTGATTTCAGGCAGTTCGCCGGTGTTACTCCCCGCCTCATTGACAGCACCCTTTCGCATACTCCCGTCCGCATGCAATCCAATATCCGCATGTGATGGTCGCTTTTGTACTATTACGGGCCTTCCCGGCGTGATGGAAAATATAATTAATCCTGCCGTACCAGTAATTCCTTGATCTTGTTGGAAAGAAAATGTCCGTAGGGCGGGTTACTGTCAGATAAAATAATGACGGTATGTCCCGATTGCAGGTAAAGGTTGAGCTCGGTGCATACATTGATGTACCCGCCAGAATGCCCGAAAATGTAATCTTTTCCCAGGGCATGATGTTCGGAGCCCAGCCCATAACGACCATCATTAACCGTATAGCTCAGCAGTTCCCGCATGCTGGTGGCCGATAAAAGCCGGTTCCCCAGCAAGGCTTCGGAAAAGGCCCGCAGGTCATCAATGCTGGCTTCACCACCACCCGCAGCACTCCCTGCCCTGGCTGTTTTCATTGCGGCCGGCTCAAAAATATGTTGCTGCAGGTGTTGCCCAAAACTGCTGCCGGTGAGTGTTTCGATGATCATGCCCAGTACCGAAAATCCTGCATTACTATAAGACCAGGAACTGCCGGGTTTGAATCGTAACGGCTCAGACCGAACCACCGGCAGCATGTCCAGCTCGCTTTTGATGCTGTCTTTGATCTTTTCATACACCGGGTTTCCAAAAAAATCACCCATGCCGGATGTGTGTGTCAGCAACTGCCGGATATTGATGGCAGCAATAGCTGCACTGGTCTTACCGGGAAGGAATCTACCCACCGTATCTTCCAATGAAAGAACGCCCTTTTCCGCCAGCTGCAGGATACTCACCGTGGTGAACAGCTTCCCCATGGACGCCAGCCCGAATAAACGTCGTGCCGGTTGAGCGTCCTGTTGCGCCTGCCGGCCATAAGATCTGCTGAGGATGATTTCCGCACCTTTCCCGATATATACATTTCCACTAAAATGATTACCCAATTGTTTCCGGATGTACTGATCGGTTTGCTCTGCTACTTCAACCGCAGACAAGCTGCCAGGTTGCAGGAAGGCCGTGGTGAGCCCGGCGGGAAGGATGAACCGGTCGCGGTATTGCTGCGAGGAATCGGTGTGTACCACGAATTTCCACCAGGCATCAAATTGCTTGTCGCGGGTCAGCAGTTCCACCCTGTCAAATCCAACGGGGGTAACCTGTTTTACGTCCACTTTCCCAATCATGGACCAGGCATTCAGGTAGCCGCGTAGCTTTTGATTGAGTTGTTTTTCATCGTGCCAGCTGCCCGCCAGGAATTTGCGGTAGGCCAATGAATCACCGGTATTATACACTTCCAAAAAGGTGTTGGCCGTAATCAGTAATTTGTCTTTAACTGCAGGACCCTGACCAAATGCCAGGGTTGCGTTCAGCAACAGGAATGCTACTCTCAGAATTTTCATGTAAGGTTTTTTTATGCCAGTTATGACTGGAACAGCCGCGCGCAGGTTACCCCTTTTTGGGTATTTTTGGCGCTTCCTTAACATTTTAATGGGCTTTGCTTTTACCTATGCAGGAAAATTATTTTCTTGCGCCCTAACCTAAACCGAATCGGTACTATATGAATCGTATTCCCCTGCTCCTCTGTGCAGTATTGCTATCGCTTAGCCTCTGCGGCCAGAAAAGAATCATTGTAAACGTAGTTCCTTCCGATGCAGCCATTTACGAAGTGGGTCCGGGTGGAGTGGAAAAACCGCTTGGCAATGGAACCGCCCAGGTCAGAACGGAAAAGGACGAACCCGTCAAACTTGTTTTCCGCAAACCGGGTTACAATCCCATCGTCAAAACCTATGTCAAACGTAAAGGGGTCGACCTGCCCAAAACAGAAACCTTCGTACTGAAGGACCGCCTCGTTAAGATCACGGCACAGCCTTACGATGCCAAAATTCTGCTCAATGGAATGGAAGTGGGTGTAGGCCAGGTTTATGCCATCATCCCGGAAAACGGGTCGGTGACCGCAGAGATCAAAAAGGCGGGCTATTATACCAAGAGTAAGACATATTTCAATAAAACAGGCATGGACATCCCTCCCACCGATGAGCTGTTTGTGCTGGCGGACCGCGCATTACAGGTAAAACTTTCTCCTGCAGATGCACAGATCTTCGTGGACGGAAAAAAAATTGCGGACGGCAGCGGGGAGATTGTAATTCCCGCCAAATCCTGCGTTTCGGTTGAATATATCAAGGAGGGGTATGCGAAAGTGGAACGGAGTTATTGCAATAAGGAAGGCATGCCTGAATCGCCCCTTTACGAAAACATTTTACTGAAGGACCGGGTGGTGCAGGTGAACACTACCCCCAATGATGCTACCATCAAAGTGGATGGCCGCCAGGTGGCCGCCGGTGAATACGGTGTGAAGATCCTGGAAGGTGCCTGCGTAGAGCTGATCGTTGAAAAGCCTGGTTTTGTTGCCATAACCAAAAACTATTGCAACCAACGTAACATGCAGAGCCCGCCCGTGAACGATCACGTGGTGTTGAAAGAAGACGAGGCCTATACTTCTTCCATTCAAAGCGACCAGGCGAACGTGAATTTCAGCATCAGCGTAGGTTCCGCTCACAGCCCGGAAGATGCCTGGAAGGTCCTCAACCAGATCGTTACCAATTATTTTGATGTCATTGAAATGAGTGATAAGGAAACCGGCTACGTGCGTACTGCCTGGAATATGAAGAATTTTCCCAATAACACCATCCGTACCCGCATTATTGTAAAGCCGGGCAATACCGGCAGCTCACAGTATGTGGTGAAGATCCAGAGCGAGGCTTCCGGGGCCGCCAATACAGCCGCCAAAGACGATGAAAAATTCAAGGAATGGGGGCGTATCCTGAATACCTATAAAGATATCATCAGTGAAATGCAGGCACGATTGCGCTGATTACGGTAAAGAATATACGAAGAAAGCAAGTCCGGCCGGACTTGCTTTCTTTTTTGGAAGATGCTTCACTTGGCCTTCCTGCAATGGGAAGTCCAACTATCAGGATCAGGCAGTTGCTTCTCCCCTGTAACCTGCCTTTTCCAGCGCCTCTTTCACCAACTCCATGCTGGTTTCGGCTGCAGGCAATATGCTAAGGGTCTTCTGCGGATCGGAAAGGTCCACTTCCCAGTTTCCCTTTCCTGCCGTTTCGTCCAGGTAAGGGGTTACCTTTTCGATACATCCGCTGCACTTGATGTTGGTCTTTAATTTTAATGTTTCCATGATTCTTCTTTTATAATGATGAATATTTTAACCTGAGACTGTTGGCCACCACGCTGACCGAACTCAGCGCCATGGCGCCTCCCGCGATCATCGGGTCCAGCAGGAACCCATTGAGCGGGTACAGGATACCCGCCGCAACCGGTATGCCAATGATATTATAGATGAATGCCCAAAACAGGTTCTGGCGTATAGCCCTCACTGTTTTATCAGAAAGTTTCAATGCTTTCGGTATGCTGTTCAGGTCTGAGCCGATCAGGGTCATTTTGGCTACGTCCATAGCAATGTCAGAACCTTTTCCCATGGCGATGCTCACATCCGCTTCTGCCAGCGCCTGGCTGTCATTGATGCCATCACCCACCATGGCCACCACTTTTCCCTGCTGCTGCAATTCTTTGATGTAAGCGGCTTTTGCGGAAGGCAATACTTCGGCTCTATAATGACGGATGCCCAGTTCGGAAGCGATAGCAGCCGCCGTATGCGCATTGTCGCCTGTCAGCATGTGCAGTTCGATGCCCGCTGCTTCCAGCGAGTGCACTGCCGTGCGGGAGCCCTCCTTGATACGGTCCGACAAAGCGATGATAGCTACCACCTTTTGGTTCCGTGCAAATGCCACTACTGTATTGGCTTTTTGCTGGAATTCCAGCTCCGCTTGCTGCAATCCGGAAGGCATGACGATGCCCTTTTCGGTCAGCAGACGGCCATTGCCCACCAGGTATCGGTTATCACCCTGCCAGGCTGTGATGCCCATTCCCGTGATGCTTTCCAGCTTTTCTATTCCGGCAGCCGGCGGGGTGTCCGGTTCCAGGTACTTTACCACCGCCCCGGCCAGCGGGTGCTCCGAGGAGCGTTCAATAGACAGCAATATGCTTTTGAGCAGTCCCTCATTCTTTTCTTCTTCCCGGTCAAAGAGAATGCGGTTTACCGTGGGCCGCCCTTCTGTGATAGTACCTGTTTTATCCAGTACAATGGCATTCACACGGTGTGCCACTTCCAGGCTTTCCGCATCCCGGATCAGGATGTTATTCTCCGCACCCCTTCCCACCCCCACCATGATGGCGGTGGGTGTTGCAAGTCCTAACGCGCAGGGACAAGCGATCACTAATACCGTTACGGCAGTTAACAGCGCATGTGTGAAGGCGTTATCTCCTCCCAGTATCATCCAGGTGATAAAGGTGAGTACCGATATCCCGATCACCACCGGCACAAAGATTCCGGCAACCTTGTCCACCAGCTTCTGTACCGGCGCCTTGCTTCCCTGGGCCTCCTGCACCATCCGGATAATCTGTGCTAATATGGTATCGGCGCCAACCTTGTCGGCCCGGAAACGGAAGCTGCCTTTCTGGTTGATGGTTCCTGCAAAAACCGGGTCGCCCGCCTGCCGTAAAACCGGAACCGGCTCACCACTGATCATGCTCTCGTCAACATATGAGTCCCCGCTTGTAACCGTTCCATCTACCGGGATCTTGTCACCCGGCTTCACCAGCAGGATCAGTCCGGTATGTACTTCCTGGATCGGTATCTCCTGTAACTGGTCATCTTCCAGTACCACCGTTACCGATCGGGGTTGCAGCCCCATCAGCTTTTTCAATGCTGAAGAGGTGCTGGACTTAGCCCTTTCTTCCAGGAGTTTGCCCAGCGAAATGAAGGCGATCACCACCGCGGCAGCCTCGTAGTAGACATGTGGATGTAACCCACGCTGGTGCCAGAAAGACGGGTAGAGAGTATTAAACAAACTGAAAGCCCAGGCAGTTCCCGTACTCAGCGCCACCAGTGTATCCATATTGGACTTGCCATTCCTGGCCTGCTTCCAGGCATTGCTGAAAAAACTGCGGCCAAAATAAAATATGACCGGGGTGCTGAGCGCCAGCATAATGTAATTGGCATATGGGATATCCATGAAAAACATCCCTATGATAACCACTGGTAAGGACAACAAAGAGGACCAGATCGTTCTCTTTTTAATTGCCTTGTAATGACGTTGTTGTGCTGCTTCCCGGATCTCCTCCTGGTTCTCCGTGGCAATCACCAGGTCGTAACCGATGGAGCGTACCGTTTGCTGGAATTGTTCAGGTGAGGTCAAAGCCGGGTCATACACGACCCAGGCCGACTGGTTCGCGAAGTTCACCCCTGCATCGGTCACCCCCGCTACTGATTGCAGCATCGATTCCACGCTTACCGCGCATGCGGCACAGGTCATCTCCAAAACGGGAAAACTTTTCCTGACCAGGTTGCCGGTTCCCGCTTTCACGACAACCGGTTTGTCCTTTACTGCTATGATGGGTGCTTGTTGCATAAGATCCTTTTTGTCTTATGCAAAGTTCATGACATACCCGGCAACCGCCGTTACATTATCCGGTCAACGGTTTATATAATTAAGGGATTCCGACGGGTATTCAAGAAATTGGGCTCAAACACTGTCCAGCGGTTTGCGCCGGTTCTCCCGGAGCTGCCTGAAATGCGATGGCGTCAGCCCTGTTACCTTGCGGAATTGTTGTGACAGGTGCTGCACGCTGCTGTAACCCAGCAAATCGGCGATTTCCGTCAGGTTCATTTCATCGTACAGCAATAATTCTTTCGCCTTTTCGATGCGTTGCAGGATCACATATTTTTCAATGGTCACGCCCTCTATGGAAGAAAACAGGGAGGAGAGATAAGAGTAGTCCATCCCTAATTTGTCGGAGAGCCATACCGACACTTTCATATTTTGCGCTTCGCTTTCTTCCCGGTGGATGAGTTGTACTATGGCGGTTTTGATCCGGGATACCAATGCCGACCGCTTATCGTCCAGCAGCTCAAAACCCTGCTCGCGAAGCTTTGAACGCAGGGATGCTTCCTGTTCCGGGTCGGGATCATTAACCAGTTCTACCTCTCCCAGTTGCACATTACGGTAATCAATACCCGCTTCATCCAGGATGGTGCGCACCACGAGGATACAGCGGTCGCATACCATATTTTTGATATAATGTTTCATGCTGTCGGCTTTAACCAGGAGCTGCCCGGGATCTCATCCACCAGGGTGGAACCATAACACCCTGCCGGGGTCTGGAATCCCTGGCAATAATTGCCGTCCAGGATCTTCCGGGCAATCAGCAGGCTGCTGTTGGCAGTGAGGGTATATCCATCTGCACAGGTTAACAGTGCGCTGGTGACAGACCCCTTGTCGTTGCGGGCTTCTCCCCAAACAAAACTACGACCCGCGGCCCGCATTTCCGGAGATGGTCCCTCCGGCTGCCGGTTCACCCAATCCTGTGCTTTCGACCTCGCCCAGCCCGTGCGCAAAAACCAATTGAACAGCGACTGCGCCTTCAGCAACTTGCGGATTTTTTTTGGGATAGTGGTATACGTTATGATGTCCGGAATTCCGGTGGTATAGTAGGCCGTGGAAACATCGCCCCAGGGTATGCTGGATACGGTAACCGGGCCTTTGCCGAAATCCACCTGCCGGGTCCGTGCGCCCAATGGGTCGGGAACGATCCTGCCCTTTTCACGGATGGCGCCACCATTTCCCAGGGAACGTGCCATCGTAAGTGCCGTTCCGTGTGACACTCCTCCGCCCAGATTGGTGAAAGCCAGCTCCAGCCTGCTGGCATCGGGTAGCTGGTCTTTAAGCCTTCGCGACATACAATCTGTTGGCACCACGTCAAACCCTGTTCCCGGCATCACCGTGATGCCCGCCGCTTTAGCAGCAAGATCGTATGACCGTGCCATTTCAAATACTTCAATTTCCCCCGTAATATCCAGGTAATGCACCCCGTTGCGTAAACAAGCTTCCATCATGGGGCGCGCCGTCAGGCTGAAAGGGCCGGCGGCATGGAGCACCACCGTAATATCGGTGAGCAGACGGTCGATTTCGGTCGGCTTTTCCAGGGAGGAGACGCGGTAGGGAAGGTCGTGCTGTTCCGATAACCCGCGTATGGCTGCTGGATTGCGGCCGGCAATCACCGGCCGCAATCCGTAGTTTTCGGAGTAGTCCAGGATGAGCTTTCCGGTATATCCATTGGCACCATATAAAAGTATATTACCTCCCATACCTGTAAGGTACAACAGGGCCGGATTTTTCGTAACTTTTGGAAGCGGTAAAATTGTTTGATATGAAAAAGAAAAATACCAACTGCCTCAAGTATGCGATCTGGATCGACCAGCAGAAAGCCATCATCGCCTGCATGGATGAAGAAGGTGCGATAACCACAGAATCCCTGCAGTCGGAGATTGGAAAACCCGTTCGTTTTGCCGGCGAAACCTCTACCAAAAGCCGTTTGTTCGGGTCCTCACTCAACAACGAGAAGCATATCCAGAACAAACAAAACCAGCTGAAGAAAAATTTCCTGAAAGAAGTGGGCACGCGTTTGACAAAAGTGGAATCCGTTATCATCCTGGGTCCGGCGGATACCAAGTATGAACTGCATAAGGAGCTGGAAAAACGCAAGCCGCTGGCGGGTGCCCGGATGGAGCTGAAGTCAGCCGATAAAATGAAACTTCACGAGATCCGGGCGGTCCTGAAACCCATTAGATCGCGGGCCCGGGCCTGACACACAACAACAGGAAAGATTCTCCCGGTAACGGGAGGTAGCCGTAGTCGTAACAAAATACCGCTGACATCCCGGTATGGAAGTGCAAGTGGTGTGTACAATACCGGAACTGAAAACCGTCGCGTAACAATTGTTCGCGACTCACTTTTTTTTCCTGCCGGCTTTGGCCGAGGTGGTTGGCCAGTATGCGCCGGTTTCGCATCAGGGCATGGTTGATGGTTTGGATGATCCGGTACTCCTTACCCGACTTCCTGTTATTGTAGGCATTCCGGCAACTGTCGTCGCAGAATTTTTTGTCTACCCTCCCCCGGATCGGGGCCTCGCACCAAAGGCAATTCCGGCTTTCTGTTGCATCCTTCATTTTTTAATGCCAAATTACCCGGTCGCCCGCTCTGGTATAAGCGTTGAAACACGTTTCTTGTCGGTTATTATCACTTTTTGACCGGCTCCACCGCTTCCCACACCGCATCTTTGTTCTGTTCACCTGGCGCCGGGTGAACACCAATTGAATCGTTCACCTGCCCGGTATTACCGGGCACAAACAAATCTTTATGAGTGCAAATAAGAACAAAGTACTGCTGGTAGGAAACATTGGTTCCGACCCGGAGATCCGATTCACGGCTACGGGCAGGAAAGTGGCCAAATTTGATGTGGCCACCCACGAATCCTATCTTAACAGCCAGGGGGAAAAAGTGACGGAAACCCAGTGGCACCGCCTGGTGGGATGGGGTAATGTGGCTGAAAAGGTGGAAAAGGAACTGCAGAAAGGTGCCGAAGTTTCCATTGAAGGCAAACTTATTTACCGCAATTATGTGGACAAGGACGGTGTTAAAAAATACGTCACTGAGATCAATGTATTTGAACTGGAAGTACTGCGGGAAAAGAACAATGTGGAATCAGTAGCTTTACCACCTGATGGAAAGGGATGACAACAATATCTATTTCAGCCTGGCTGATCGGTTTGTCCGCCATACCGGGAAGCATATCTTCCTGACCGGTAAAGCGGGAACGGGGAAAACAACTTTCCTGAAACATATCCGGGAAACCTGCTCAAAAAAGATGGCCGTGGTAGCACCTACGGGTGTTGCCGCTATCAACGCGGGTGGGGTTACCCTGCATACGTTTTTCCAGCTCCCCCTGGGGGCATATATCCCCACGGGCCCCGTTCCCGACAGCGGCGAACAGCTCTTCCATAACCGGCAGACCCTGTTACGTAACCTGCGCCTTTCCCAGCAGAAACGGGAGCTGATGCGGGAGCTCGAACTGCTGGTGATGGATGAAGTGAGCATGCTGCGGGCTGACCTGCTGGACGCCATCGATGCTGTTTTGCGCTATGTCCGAAAAAAACCCATGCAGCCCTTTGGCGGGGTCCAGATTTTGTTCATCGGCGACCTCTTCCAACTGCCCCCGGTTATATCCGAAGGGGAATGGCAGTACCTGCGCGAATGCTACGAGAGCCCTTTTTTCTTTGATGCCCAGGTATTTCGCTCAGGTCACCATCCCGTATACCTGGAACTGAAAAAGATCTACCGGCAAAGTGAGCAACAGTTCATAGGCCTGTTGAACCGGGTGCGCAACAACCAGCTGGAGGCGGACAGCCTCGCCCTGCTGAACAGTCGCTACCAGCCGGCGTTCACTCCCCCGATCCAGGACCAGTTCATCACCCTGACCACTCATAATTCACGCGCCGATACCATGAACCAGCAGGCGCTGGACCGCCTTCCCGGCGACCCGGTCCGCTTTCCGGCAGTCATTACCGGTGAATTCTCCGAAAAAGCATTTCCCGCGGACCCCGAGCTGGTGTTAAAACCGGGCGCACAGGTCATGTTCGTTAAAAACGATAAAGGGGAGGACCGCAGGTATTATAATGGAAAAATTGGTACCGTCCAGGAAATCAGTAACGAGAACATTCGCATCACCTTTGCCGGTGAGGAGGGCTCGTTGGAGTTGGAAAAGGAGGTCTGGCACAACATTCGTTACCAGTACAACAAATCCCGGGATAGCATCGAAGAAGAAGAACTGGGTACTTTTTCCCAATACCCCATACGGCTGGCATGGGCAATTACCATCCATAAAAGCCAGGGACTCACCTTTGAAAAAGCCATCATTGATGCGGGTGCCGCTTTTGCTCCCGGGCAGGTATATGTGGCACTGAGCCGACTCACCAATTTTGAGGGACTCATCCTTAAATCAAAAGTTACCCCTTCCGCCGTGAATACCGACTCCCGCGTATTGGCTTTCACCACCACCGAAAAGCAGGTGGCTGCACTGGAAGAAGATCTTTCATCCGGTGAGCGCGACTTTATCCGGGTTTCCGTCCTGAATACCTTCCAATTAGAAGCCCTGGTGGAAATGGCTGATAGCTGGGTCCAGGAAATCGATAAGAAACCCGAATCCATCCGGCTGCCCGCGCTCCAATGGGCGTTGGCTTTCCGCGATCAGGTTCGGAAACTGGCACCCGTTGCCCTGAGAACCATTGAACATCTTGACCATCACCTGCAACGCGCCGCATCAGCAGGTTTTGAGCACCTCGCAGCACGCACCTCCGCTGCCGTTACTTATTTTACGGATGGAATCGGGGCCATCATCCAACAACTGCAATGGCATCAAGACCAGGTAAAAAAGACCACCCGGTCGTCCAAATACCTGCGGGAACTCGCCCAGATAGAAGCATCGCTGCGCATGCGGGTCGCACAACTAGCAAAGGCCAGTTCAGTGGTTGAAGCGCTTGCATCGGGTGCTTCCGACGAACTACTACTGGGAATGATCACCGCAAAACCGCTGCCGGAATCGCAGCCGGAAACTACGGCGCTACCGGAAGAAAACAAATCTAAAAGGGAAAAGCCTCCCAAAGGTTCTTCCCAGCGCCTTAGCCTGGAAATGTTTCTCGCCGGTCATTCGGTGGCGGAAATCGCTGCCAACCGCAAGATGGCGTATTCCACCATCAGCGGCCACTTGTCCGGATTCATTCTTACCGGCCACCTGGCTGTGGATAAGCTGGTGGAAGTACCTAAACTGCAGGTGATCCTGCAAGCGGTCCGGGCCGTTGATTCGCGGCAGGCCAGCCAGGTAAAAGCTGTCCTTGGGGATGAATATACCTATCCCGAGATCCAGGCAGTACTGGCCCACCTGGCCTGCCAGGAAACAATCGCTTCCCCCCAAGACACGGGGGTGTAATTTTTTTTGAAATAATTATCCGAAAAAGGTGCTACCTGTCTACTTAATCGTATATTTGCGATATAAGATTTAAAAATGGCTGTAACCAAGAAAGAAGTTTTCTCGCCTGAAGAACAGGAGCTGGCCAGGCTGGCCAAAGCAATGGCTCATCCAGCCCGTATTGCCATCTTAAAGGTTCTTGCTCAAAAATGTGAATGCATCTGTGGTGAGATCGTTGAAGTACTGCCCCTGGCCCAAAGCACCGTATCTCAACACCTTAAGGAATTGAAGGATGCGGGCCTTATTAGTGGTAATGTGGATGGCCCCAGGAGTTGCTATTGTATCAATCAGGATGCTTTTGTCAAATTGAACCAGTCTTTTAGAGACCTGTTCGATTCCCTCGCCACGCCCATTTCTAAATGTTGTTGAGGATCCACCAACATTCCACCCTCTACTAAACATAAAACTTTGAAAAATGAATAACGACCAGGAGATCAAATCCATTGTAAAGGAAAAATACAGTGCCATTGCGGAACAATCCGCCGAACAGAATGCCAGCTCCTGCTGCGGCGCCACCAGCTGTTGCGGTGACGAAGTGTATAACATCATGGCAGATGATTATACCCGGCTGGAAGGCTATCATTCGGGTGCTGACCTGGGCCTTGGTTGCGGACTTCCAACCGCTTTCGCCCAGATCAAAGAAGGGGATACTGTTATCGACCTCGGCAGCGGGGCGGGCAACGACTGCTTTATTGCACGTGCCGTTGTGGGGGAAAAGGGTAAAGTGATCGGGATCGATTTTACAGAGAAAATGATCGAAAAAGCCCGCACCAACGCAGAACAGCTCCAGTTCAATAATGTGGAGTTCCGCTTCGGGGATATTGAACAAATTCCAGTGACGGCTAACAGGGCCGATGTGGTGGTCTCCAACTGTGTTTTGAACCTGGTGCCCAATAAGCCCGCTGTATTTAATGAGATCTTCCGGGTGCTCAAGCCGGGTGGACATTTTTCCATCTCTGATATTGTCATCAACGGAACCATGCCGGAGAAATGGAAAGCAGTGGCTGAACTGTATGCCGGATGCATCTCAGGTGCCATCCAAAAAGACGATTACCTGGCTATTATTGACCGGGCTGGCTTCGTGAACCGGACTGTACAAAAGGAAAAACTGATTTCCATCCCGGAGGATATTCTTTCTCAATACCTGGACCCAGAAGAGATCAGCCAATACTTGTCAGGGGCGGTACAAATCCTGAGTATCACCGTTTACGCCGAAAAACCCACAGATACCAAATCACCCTGTTGTGAACCCGGTGCAGGCTGTTGCTGATGCAATGCCCTGACTTACCTTTCAATAGTAGACAACCTTACCAGTATGACCAAACTAATCACCACAAGGGCTGCCGCACCAGCTGACCTGGATACGGTCAAAACGCTACTGAGTGCAGAAAACCTTCCAACGGAAGACCTCCGGCCAGATCTGCTGCATTTTTTCATCGCTGAAAATAATGATGCACCCGTGGCTGCCATCGGGCTGGACCCTTATGGCCCCGATGCGTTATTACGTTCCATGATCGTTGACAGGAACTGGCGCAGTCACGGCATCGCGTCCCGGTTGGTGAGGGAACTGGAACAGCACGCCCGCGATTCGGGTATACAGCAGCTTTTCCTGGTGACCAATACCGCCGAAGCGTATTTCTCGCGGAAAGGTTTTCACCGCATCAACCGGTTGGAAGTCCCCGAAAGCGTAGCACGCTCCGCAGAATTTAACGGGCTTTGCCCCGCTTCAGCCGTCATTATGAAAAAAGTCTTATGAGCCAGCAAGTTTCCATTATGCCAAAACAGCTCTCCTTCCTCGATAAAAACCTTACCATCTGGATCTTCCTGGCCATGGGTATTGGTGTGGCAGCAGGCTATTTTATTCCCGGCATCCCCGCCTTTATCCATTCATTTCAAAAAGGCTCTTCCAATATACCCATCGCCATTGGCCTGATCCTGATGATGTATCCACCACTTGCCAAAGTGAAATTCAGGGAATTGCCCAAGGTCTTTTCCAACAAGAAAATACTGGCCCTTTCTCTGGTGCAGAACTGGATCATCGGACCCTTGCTGATGTTCCTGCTGGCCATACTTTTTCTGAGTGACCAGCCCGAATATATGACAGGACTGATCCTTATTGGTATCGCCAGGTGTATTGCCATGGTGATCGTATGGAATGACCTGGCTAATGGCGACCGCTTGTATGCCGCAGGACTGGTGGCATTCAACAGTATTTTCCAGGTACTATTCTACAGCGTTTATGCGTGGGTGTTTATAACCAAACTTCCCCCCTTATTCGGACTGAAAGGGTATGAAGTGGACATCACCATCGGACAAGTGGCAGAATCGGTTTTCATTTACCTGGGGATCCCCTTCCTGATGGGAATATTTTCCAGGGTGTTCCTCGTTAGGATCAAAGGGGAGCAATGGTACGAACAAAAATACCTGCCCGCTATCAGTCCTATTACCCTGGTGGCATTATTATTCACCATCATCGTAATGTTCAGCCTCAAAGGCAGCCTTATAGTTCAGATCCCGATGGACGTTTTGCGCATCGCCATCCCGCTGACCCTCTATTTCGCAATCATGTTTTTCTCGGCCTTTTATTTGTCGAAAAAAGCAGGAGCAGGGTACCCCCGCTCTACGTCCCTTGCATTTACGGCAGCGGGTAATAATTTTGAATTGGGCATCGCAGTTGCGATTGCAGTTTTCGGTATCGAAAGCGGTGCGGCCTTTGCAGCCGTCATAGGTCCTCTTATAGAAGTGCCCGTGCTGATCCTGATGGTGCGGTTTGCCCTCAGCCGTCAGACTCAATTCACAACATCCACTGTTAAATAAAAAATAGGAAAAATGCCCCCTAAAAAGTTATTATTCGTTTGTGTAGAGAACGCCAACCGCAGCCAGATGAGCCAGGCTTTTGCACGGATCATCGGCGGAGATGCGGTGGAGGCCTACAGCGCCGGCAGCCGCCCCAGTGGTGTGGTTAATCCCAAGGCCATTGCTGCCATGAAAGAATTGGGGTACGACCTCAGCTCGCACGATTCCAAATCGCTGGACGAAGTCAGGCAATTCGCTCCTTTTGATGCAGTGGTAACCATGGGCTGTGGCGATGCCTGTCCCTGGATGCCGGCAAAGAAATTCATCGACTGGCAGATTCCGGATCCCAAACATATGGAACCCACTGAGTTCAATACCGTCCGCGACCTCATAGCTTCTAAGGTTCGCGAGTTGATCCATACCCTTTGAAACCCGGGTGTTACCGGTTCACAAACAATTAACGATTGCTTGCTGTCATAAAACGGGTGGGAATTTTTCCTCCGCGAAATGATTTAAAGTGTGAATATGACAGAAATATTATCCGGGACCCTGCAACAGTCCCTTGATTACAGATCCTATCGGAAACTTTTGGATTCCCTGATGTCAGAAGAAAAAACCACGGGAGAGAACCAGGACGATTGGCTGGTGGATTACGCCAAACTCAATATCCATCGCATGAACAGGCTCGACAAGACCTGGAAGCCCGCAGAGTCACTGGAACAGCGGTTACTGGCCATTGAATCCTCACTCACCTTCCTCACCATAACGGAGGGCTGGTGTGGAGACGCGGCGCAGATTGTACCCATTATTGAATTGATGGCAAACACTAACCCCATGATCACTCACCGATTGGTGTTGAGGGATGAGCACCCGGAACTCATGGATCAGTTTCTTACCAATGGCACTCGTTCTATTCCTAAAACCATTATTATAGATAATGCAACCGCCAAAGTACTGGGAAGCTGGGGTCCTCGGCCGACGGGAGCGGCAGCCCTGTTAAAGGCTTTGAAACTGCAGTCTGGACTCCCTAAAGAAGAACAGTATAACCAGTTGCACGGGTGGTATGCCAAAGACAAAGGTGAACAAACCGCAACAGAATTCCTGGATGCGGTAGAACAGGGTTTAAAAAATCAGGCGAACAGGTTGTAAACCAGCCAGCTCATCAGGTAGGCAAGTGCCGTCATGTATGCGAGCTGTACCAGGGGCCATTTCCAGCTCCTGGTCTCCCGCTTCACCACGGCCAGGGTACTCATGCACTGCATGGCCAGAACGTAAAACACCATCAGGGATACCCCTGTTGCCAGTGTGTACACTTTACTGCCATCAGGCTTGCGCGCCTGTTGCATTTTTTGGCGGAGGAGCAGCCCGCTTTCATCGTCCCCCTCTCCCACACTATAGAGGGTGGCCATGGTGCCGACAAAAACTTCCCGGGCGGCAAAAGAGGTGATCAGGGCAATGCCGATCTTCCAGTCGTATCCCAGGGGTTCGATCACCGGCTCTATACTCTTTCCCAGAATCCCCGCATAAGAGTTGGCCAGTCGCGCAGCACTTTCTTCCCGTTCCAGTTCATCGGTACGATCCGGCTGCTGCTGTCGAAGGGCGGCGTACTCCTGTGACACTTTTTCCATCCTGTCGCCGGGACCGTAACTGCTCAGCGCCCACAGCAACAGGCTGATCACCATGATGACCTTACCGGCATCGAAAACAAAGATTTTAGCTTTTTGTACCATGGTGGTGAAAATATTGCTCCAGCGTGGTGCACGGTACATGGGTAATTCCAGGATAAAAAAACTTTTCTCCTGGATCCGGATAAACCACTTGGCTATATAGGATACGATCATTGCCATCACCAGTCCCAATAAATATAGCCCCATCATCACCAATCCCTGCAGGCTTATAAAACCCCAAACCAGTTGCTGAGGTACCACCAACGCTATCAGGATCGTGAACACCGGAAGGCGGGCGCTGCAACTCATTAGGGGGGTGACCAGTATGGTCAGCAAGCGTTCCCGGGTATTTTCAATGTTGCGGGCACTCATGATGGCGGGTACAGCACAGGCAAAGGCACTGATCATGGGCATAACACTCTTGCCATTCAAACCCACTTTACGCATGAGCTTATCCGTTAAGAAGCTGATGCGGGCCATATAGCCCGTATCTTCCAGGATGGTGATCAGTCCAAACAGGATCATGATTTGAGGAACAAAAACCAGGATGCCACTCAGGCCCGCCACCAATCCGTTAATGAGCAGATCGCTCCACCAGGCATCTGGTAGTACCCGGCCCAGCCATGCCCCGATATTTCCGAAGGCCCACTCGATGGCGTCCATAGGATAGGTGGCTATCAGGAAGACACTTTGGAACAAAAGGAACAAGACACCCAGCAAGATCAGGTATCCCCAAACCCGGTGCAGGAGCAGGTTGTCCAGTTTCTCGGTAAACAGGCTTTTTTGCAGCGGGTCCGGTTCGGCTACCGTTTGTTGCATGATCGTTTTTATACGGGAATAACGCTGCAGGATCTCTTCTGCCTGGGTTCGGGTAGGATTGAACTGGTTGTCTGTTTCGGCTTGTTCAATTTGTTCCTGCAACTTTCCGGGCAGGTCAAACTGTTCGTGATTAATGAGGTAATGGATGGCTTTGTAATCGCTCAGTCCTGGTACCAGAGCTTTCACCTGGTCCACCGCTCCCATGGAAAGCTCGTGGTTGGAAATAAAATCCCGCAATGGGCTTTTATACTGTTGTCTTGCCGTGGCACCCATGGTCTTGAGCAATGCCGGGATTCCCTTATTTTTTCGGGGATTTACCGCTACCACCGGCACTCCTAATTCCCGCTCCAGCCCCTCGATATCAATGTTGATGCCCTTCTTACGGGCCATGTCCATCATGGTCAGTACCACCACCACCGGAAGTTTCAGGTCTATGATCTGTGAAACGAACAACAGGTTCCTCTTCAGGTTGCTGGCATCTGCCAGCAATATCAGCATATCCAGTTGTACCTCTTTGTCTTGCCCCATCAATACTTTATAGGTTACCCACTCATCTCCTCTTTTGGGATAAAGACTGTAAGTGCCGGGAAGATCAATGATCCGGGCAGGGATTCCTTCCCCGAGATTACAGGTGCCGGTTTTCTTGTCCACGGTCACCCCCGGAAAATTTCCAACTTGCTGGTTTAGTCCTGTCAATGCATTAAAAAGTGAACTTTTCCCGCTATTGGGATTGCCCACTAACCCTATTTGAATCATGCCTGGTAGTCCAATGGTAATTTGCAAAAATACCAGACTCCGGCTGAAACCAGTTACGAATTCGGGAACTGTATCTTCGCGGCATGAATCTGATGCAATGCAGCCTCTTGCTCAGCAGCAATTTTTACGCCGATCCCCTTTTTGAGTATGCTTTCCGGGGAACTCCGGCCCAGCGAAACCGGGCATTAGAGGCATATTTCAGCGCCGCACTCGACGCCTGTCTGGCAACAGGTGAACTGGTCCTGGCGCCCGGAAACGTCGGTTTAGCCGGTTGGATACCGGGAACCGCTTTTCCGCCACATATAGACGATAACAGGATTAGTAATCAGCCCTCCTATGTGGCAGAAGGGTGGAGCCGCTTTAATATGCATGAGATCACCCCTGAAAGCATTATCCAGACAAATGCACAGGAGTTTGCTTATCTGTGGCTGCTGGCGGTAGATTTTTCCGCCCGCGGCAGGGGAGTGGCGGGGCAACTGCTGGAAACCAGCCTGGACCAGATGAAGGAGGGGGGCTTCCGCGAGTGCTGGCTGAGTACGGAAAACCCGGCTAACAGGGCTTTCTATGAAAAATACGGATTTACTCTTTTCCAGGAGGCCCTGGCGGAAAGTGGTCTCAGGAGCCTTGTTTTTCGAAAACTGCTCTGATCAACCCGCCACCAGGTGCCCATCGCGGTATAAAGGAAGTACGGGGGCGCTGTCGGCGGTCAGGCAATACCGGATATCTTTTTCCAGGCCAAAACCCGTCAGGCGGTGATAATGTGAAGCGTTCATCCGTTTCATATATTCATAAAGGTCCCCTTTAGCAGCTTCATACATATCTGCGGCCATATGGGAAGAATCGCAGTTAATATCGAAATGCTCCTGTACGCGGGAAACCACCGCGCCAGCAAAAAGGGTATCCTCAATATTAAAGCGGTCTTTCCAGGCTGCACAACCGAGGATGACATTTCGACCCTCTTTTACCAGGAAATCACAGACCGCGCCCAAATTGGGAAAGGAACCGGTGATGATGGCAGGCGCCCCGCTGTTCAGCGCCATATGCAGCAGCTTTGTGCCATTAGTAGTGGTCAATACCAGGGTCTTTTTCTCTATAAAACTCCTCGGGTATTCAAACGGAGAGTTGCCGTAAGTGAGTCCAGGTGCAACTTTACCATCCCGCTCCCCCGCCGTGATGGCGCCCAGTTGACCGCCCAACTCAATACATCGCGGAACCGAATCAACAGGAATAATGGAGGTGGCACCGTTGTACAGTGCCGTCGCAATGGTGGAAGTGGCCCGGAGCACATCAATGATGACCACGATACTGTCGCGCACGTCATACAAATGCAGCAAAGCAGGTGAAAGGGAGGTGTACAGCGAAGGTTTGCTCATAAGCTGCGAAATTACTTTAAGTACTGGTCAAATCTCCCGGTCTCGGCGATCTTTTTCAGGTTGTCGTTCCGGTTTTCTATCAGCCTGTTGAGGTATTTATTGATGAACAGGCGGTCAGCCATCCGGCCCAGGAAGCCATAGGGAAGTTCATAATGCATGTAGTCAATGATCAGGGTTCCGTTTTCTACTTGTTTGAAAAAATGCTCGTGCTTCAGGCTGCGGAAATCACCGTCTGACATCTCTGCGGTAAAGTTTGCGGGCCTGGAAAGGGAGGTGATACGAGACCGCAGCACCCTGGTCTTCCCCAGGTATCTGCCCCTCCAGGTGACCGACTCACCCAGATTAATCAACCCGGTGATCGTTCCTGCAACGGCTTCCACCTGCGGATCTGTCATAGCTTTTTTTAATATATCTATCGAGCGGACAAGGTCAAATACCTTTTCCAGCGGCGCATTCACAAAGGTAGTCAGGTGTATGGTAGGCATAAGGGTTAGTATGCTATGGCAGCAGCCAAAATTGTTCCAGAATTAATTTGCCTTGAGTAATTGTTGCCTGCGCTGCATCAGCTCACGCCAGGTGGTCAGGATAATTCCTTTTTCCCGGATGTACTGTTTTACAATTGGATCTGTCATGGCCAGCAGGTCTGCTTTTCGGGTGGGACCGCTGTCACTGATATGCGAAAAAACTTCTGTAGGATCTGTACAGTGCATGATCATCATCGTTAGTCCCGGCTTACATTCTTCCAATGCCTTAAGGTACTGCTTCCGGGCGTGTGCTTTCAAAGCATGCTCCGACTTCCGTGCTTCGGGTTGTATTTCCCAGCTATAACTACTGTTGTGCAGGTCGTCAAGCACCGGTAAGCCCGCATCCCATAAGAGCTTTCCAACCTGGTGGATTTGCTGCTTTTCTCCCTCAGTCATTGATCTCGTTTGGTAGATCAGGGTATTGTGCCCGCCCGGCAACATAACCGGAATGCGCTCCCGGATACCCGTTTGTACATAAGCCATCAGGAATGCCGGAGTTGCAAAGAGAGTACCCATATGGCTGTCCAGGTGCGTGGGATGAAATCCCATCTGCCGCGCACGCCGTAACTGTGCCGCAACCTCCATTGCAACCTCATCGGCATTGGAATGTTTTACCACTGCCTCCACCGAGGCATGCAGGGCACCGGTAGCAGTGTCCGTTAATCCGGGAACAGCATGGACGCCGCTGAGCGAACCCCACTTGTAATGCTCCCATTCGGAAGTAAGGGTAAGATGCAACCCGGCATCAACAGCAGGGTTTTGTTTCAACCAGCTCACAAACTGGGGAACCCAGGGACAAGTCATCATAACACTCACAGAGTTGGCAACACCTTCCGTAAGTGCTTTTCTTGCACCCTCATTGGAATCGAAACTCATGCCGGCATCATCTACGTGCAGTATTAAAACCCGGGAACCACTTGGGTAACCCAACTTTTCGGCATAAGTACTGTCCCCTTGCGCATAACTGATTCCATAAATCAGGAATACGATGGCTGATAACCGGAATTTCATGGCTGCTGATCGTTTCCTCTAATGTAAGAAACTGCCTCAAGATAAAGGCGTCTTCAGCAACCCCTTCCGTGGAACCTCGCTTACAGTTTCCGGCATTTTCTCCACGAATAACGTCTGGGTGGGATACGCAAACTGGATACCTTCTTTCTCGAATTGCTCAAATACATATAACAGAACAGCCTGTTGCGTATCCATGTGCAACAGGTAATCGGCAGAGTCTACAAAATATACCGTCTCAAAATTAATGCTGAAATCGCCGAATGCAGCCAGGTGCGCCCGGTCAAAGCTGAGCTTCTCATGCATGCGCACCGCATCTTCCAGTATCCCGGGGATTTTCTTTAACTGCTCTGCCGTTGCCTGGTAAGTGACCCCCGTTTGAAAAGATATCCTTCTGCGCTGCATTCGCTTGTAATTGTGCAGCGCATTACCTGTTAGTTTGGTATTGGAAAGCACCACCTCTTCGCCGGTCAGGCTGCGGATGCGTGTGGTGCGGATGCCGATATACTCTACCGTTCCCGTCTTGCCCTCAGCACTTACAAAGTCGCCGATCTCAAAAGGCTTATCAAAAAAGATTACAAAATAGCTAAAGAGGTCGCCCAGTATATTCTGAGCCGCCAGCGCTATGGCAATGCCTCCAATGCCCATCCCCGCCAGGATCGTCCCAACATTGTAACCCAGGTTGTCCAGCAATAACACGATGCCTAAAAACCAAACAATGGCCTTTAACACTATCATCACCCCATTCATTTGGCGGATACGTTCCGGGCTCTCCAGCTTCCTTTCCATGTAAACCTTGATAAAGGCGGTGAGGACATGGTTGATAATGCGCACTATATAAAACACGCTGATAACAGCGATCGCTACCCGAAGAACATTTGTTAGCTTCGGATGCAGGTTAAGGTTAGTAAGGATATTATAATTGATCACCAGGTAAACAAAAGGCAATACAAATCTTTCCACCGCCTCAAAAGCCATATCGTCATAATGGTTTTCCGTTCCCGATACCAATTGCTGCACCCTTTTTACCACGAACCTTTTCAGCAGGCGGATAATGATCCACGATACCAGAATTCCTGCTGCCGCCAACAGGTATTGCAGGTAAGTATTGCCCCAGTATTGTTGATCCAAAAATTCTTTCATTACTACTGATTTTGTGAAAGGACTAAGCTGCAAATTTACGTAAAACCCTTAATCCACCTGTGTTTGAGAGCAATTATGGTATTAAGGAAACATTAAAAAGCCGTATCGCAAAGGCGATACGGCGCACAACCATATTTTTTATTGACGCTTACTGAAAAGGCATCTTTACCACTTTTGCTTTTAGTTTCCGGTCGCGTACCATTATATAGATCTCGGAATCGATTGAGGCTTTTTCGGTGCTTACATATCCCATACCGATGGCCTTTTGCAAACTGGGTGCCTGTGTTCCGCTGGTTACCTTTCCAAGTATGTTCCCTTCGGCATCGGTGATAGCATAATCGTGACGGGGAATTCCCTTGTCGATCATTTCAAATCCTACCAAACGGCGTGTTACACCTGCGGCTTTCTGTGCTTCCAGGATCTCCTTCGCCGTAAACTCCTTACTGAACTTGGTGATCCATCCCAATCCTGCTTCCAGTGGTGTGGTGGTGTCATCAATATCGTTACCATATAAGCAAAAACCCATCTCCAGCCGCAGCGTATCCCTGGCCCCCAACCCGATGGGCTGGATGCCGGATGACTTGCCAGCTTCAAAAATGGCGTCCCAAATGACGGATGCATTATCCCCTGCATCTTCAAAATAGATCTCCACTCCGCCGGCGCCCGTATACCCGGTTGCGCTTACCAGTACATTGTCCACCCCCGCAAATCGCCCTTTGGCGAAAGTGTAATATTTCAGGTTAAGAATGTCCATATCCGTTAGACCCTGCAGGATACGCGTGGCATTGGGTCCCTGGATGGCCAGCAGGCAGGTCTTATCCGATATATTATGCATCTCCACCCCGGTGGTGTTATAAGATCGGATCCAATCCCAGTCTTTTTCAATATTGCTGGCGTTGACCACCAGCATATATGCATTGTTATCTTCCAGGCAATATACCAGCAGGTCATCCACAATACCACCCGAAGTATTGGTCAGGGCACTGTATTGAGCTTTCCCGGCGCTGAGTTTGGACGCATCATTAGTGGTAACCCGCTGGATCAGGCCCAGTGCGCCTTCCCCCTTCAGGATGAACTCACCCATATGGCTTACATCAAAAACACCGGCATTCTTGCGCACTGCGGCGTGTTCGTCGTTGATACCAGAATAGGAAATGGGCATGTTATAACCCGCAAATGGGGCCATTTTAGCTCCCAGGGACAGGTGCTTGCTGGTGAAAGGGGTATTCTTCATATAGCTGTCGTTTATTCGCCCCGCAAAAGTAGCGGAAAGCGTCGGTATCAAAGGGCCAACATGAAAATATCATTAAAAAGCTGAACGTAACTGATTGATATATAACAGTTAAGGAATTAAACCCTACTCCCGGGGTTTGGGCTCCCGGCCATTGGGGTTACCTTTGCCCCATGCCGCTGAGTAAAAAAATCACCATTATTGGCAGTGGCAGCTGGGCAACAGCATTGGTAAAGATCTTTTCTGAAAGTGGATTCCGGGTCACCTGGCAATTACGCTCCCAAGAGCACGTTGATTTCATTCTGAAACAAGGAAGACCCCCACATTACCTGAGTTATGTTGCATTGGACCTTGAGCGCATCAGCCCGGTAACGGACCTGATGGAAGCCATACAGGCCAGTGACCTTATATTAATTGCTGTCCCATCTGCATTTCTGGATTCTGCCATCTCCACCTGGGAAGGGAAACTGCCGGACGAAAAAAAGCTGCTGGTATCGGTAAAGGGTGTGGTACCCACAACGGGAGACATACCCAGTATTTTCCTGGGCCGCCGGTTCCAGGTCAATTCTCAGGATATCACCGTCATTGCCGGTCCCTGTCACGCCGAGGAAGTGGCCATGGGCCGCCGTACTTATCTGACCATTTCAGGAAAAGATAAGAAAACGGTCACTTCCCTTTCCGCCGCTGTAAATAGTACCTACCTGCGGGTGTTGGTCAATCACGACCCGGTGGGAGTAGAATTGGCCGCCATTATGAAAAATGTGGTGGGTATCGCCAGCGGGATTGTCAAGGGCATGAATTACGGCGATAATTTCCTGGCTGTAGTGGTCAGCAATGCTCTCCGCGAGATTCAGGAACTGCTGAATAAGGTCCACCCCCAGCAAAGGGACCTCAACGATTCAGCCTATTATGGCGACCTGCTGGTAACTGCCTATTCGCCCTACAGCCGTAACGGTGCTTTCGGGCAACTGATCGGCAGGGGATATTCTGTACATATGGCCAAGGCCCAGATGCAAATGACTGCAGAAGGGTACCCCGCTGCAAAGGGACTGTATTACCTGGCCGAAAAAGCCGGATTGAAACTGCCCTTGTTGTCAGCTGTGTACCGTATCCTGTACAAACACGCATCGCCGTATAACGAACTGAGACTGCTGGAACATTATTTAAGATAAACAATTGATTATGTTATTATTAGCGACCGATCTTGATGGAACTTTCTTAGGCGGGAAAAGTGCAGACAAACAGCAGCTTTACCGGGTGATTCGTGAAAATCCTTCCATCCGGTTGGTTTTTGTAACGGGGCGTGGACTGGAAACGGTTATCCCCTTACTGAATGACCCCATCATCCCCAACCCCGATTATATTATTTGTGATGTAGGCGCTACCGTCGTACATGGAAGAACCCTGGAACCGATCCAACCCCTGCAATCGGAGATCGAAAACCGCTGGCCCGGCTCCCTGATGGTCGGTAACAAACTGAAAGATATCAGCGGCCTACGCCGGCAGGAAGTACCTATGAGCAGAAGAAGTTCCTATTTTTTCGATGAGGATACTGACATGGTTTCCGTACGCCGTTCGGCAAATGAAATGGGACTGGATGTGCTGGTGTCTGCCGGTAAATTTTTGGACATTCTGCCCCCCGGCATAAATAAGGGTTATACGCTTAAAGAACTGGTGCGGCACCTGGATGTACCCGAAGACCATATCCTGGTGGCGGGGGATACCCTCAACGACCTCAGCCTCTATGAAACGGGTTATAAAGGTGTTGTGGTAGGTGGGGCTGAGACAGCATTGGTGGAAGCTACCAAGGGCAAAAGCCTCATTTACCAGGCTGAGCGACCTGGATGCGGTGGCATTCTGGAAGCCATCAAAGCCTTCAGCACTTTCAATCAATACGATCCGGCAGTGCAAGAGGATGAAGTTGCGCCAGCAGGAGGCGAACAGCAGTTGCTGATGGTTTATCACCGCCTTCCCTTTGAAACCAAAGAAATCAATGGGGAAATGGTGCGCATCCCACCCCAGAGTCCCAATGGTATCCTACCGTCGTTGATGGGATTTTTCAGCGAGGGCCGCGCAGGAACCTGGATCGCCTGGGAAGAAGTGGAGAAATCCGGTACTTCGCTCCGCAACGTTTATATAGATGAAAAAAAATTCCCCAACCTGCTCGCAGGTCGAATTGGGCTAACCAAAAAGGAGATCGAACTTTATTACAAAGTTTTCTCTAAGGAGGCATTCTGGCCAACGATTTTTTCTTTTATTGACCGGGCCACGTTTAATC